>CAZINT010000006.1:28399-38757 GCA_964540825.1 uncultured Gammaproteobacteria bacterium | reverse complement strand
GTAGGCACACGGTTTCAGATACTATTTCATCGCCCTCACCGGGCTGCTTTTCACCTTTCCCTCGTGGTACTTGTCCACTATCGATCACAAAAAATATTTAGTCTTAGACCATAGTCGGCCTGGATTCAGACGGAATTTCACGAGTTCCGCCCTACTTAAGAGACTTAGCTATGAGTGATATATTTTTTTCGCGTACGGGACTATTACCCTCTGTGGTGGTCCGTTCCAGAACCTTCCACTAAAAATATACCAGTGCTCACCCGGTGTACAGAAAACCGGCACTAAATTCTTGCAACACCATATACACAACGGTCTGTCCTTTAAGATACACATCAAAGTTAATCGTGAGACTATCTCCTTTGCGTACCAACATGTATATGGTTTAGACTGTTCCCTCTTCGCTCGCCACTACTAAGGGAATCTCTAGAGATTTCTTTTCCTCTGGCTACTGAGATGTTTCACTTCGCCAGGTCTTCTTCATACACCTATGTATTCAGTGTATGATACGCTGATAAATCAGCGTGGGTTTCCCCATTCGGAGATCCTCGGGTCAATGCTAGCTTGGGAGCTCGCCGAGGCTTTTCGCACCCTGCAACGTCCTTCATCGATTTTTTGTGTCAAGGCATCCACCATGCGCCCTTGTTGAAATTGCGCACCACAAAAACACTAAATTGTGCTTTTGAGGTTTTGTAGTTAATTACCTACATTTTGTCCCGCGGCTTCCAATTCTCTCAAGGAAGCTTGTGCGGGATACCCTATTGCTTTTTACATGTAAAGTTGTCAACGTTCAGTCTTTCATCCAGCACCATCATTTCAGATCAAGTTCGGCATCTTCGAAAAGATTCAGAACTTGATACGAAATTTTCACAAAAAAAGACCGCTTGAAGGTTTTCCAAGCGGCCTATAAAATCAGCATGATATCTGATCAACCACTTGGATATTCGGAGTAAGAATTTGTATTCGTAAGTAACATCGCAATTGATAGAAAACTTTTAAAAAAGTTGAATATCGACATTTGCTTCCGGTACTTGAATTGTAGCTTACCCAGAGGTCCAAGCGGATACGAAGTATCCAGTAGTTAGGTGGACGTGGTCTCGATTTACTCGAGATTTATCGTAGGCTTGATGTTACACGTGATCAGAATGTGTGTCAAGGGCATCATTTGTGGATAAATAGACAAAAAAGGGCTTTTATCCACAGGTCGGATAAAAGCCCTTTAAAAAGACAGTTTTTAGTTGAATACTTTATGTGTTCTTGACTGTTTTCCAGTCAGCCAAAAACTTTTCAATGCCGGCATCCGTGAGCGGATGGTTAAAAAATTCTTTTAAAATCTTGAACGGCACGGTAGCGATATGCGCGCCAAGTATTGCGGCGTCTTGCACTGTTTTGGCATCACGGACTGACGCCACGAGAAGGCGGGCTTTAAAATCGTAATTATCAATAATCTGCAAAGACTCTGCAATCATTTTCATGCCGTCTTCCCCTTGGTCAACAAGACGGCCTACAAACGGACTAATAAGTGTTGCTCCGGCTTTGGCAGCGAGAAGTACCTGGTTTGGAGTAAACACGAGCGTAACATTTGTACGGATATTCATATGGCTCAGCATGCCAACGGCTTTGATACCTTCGGCCGTACAGGGAACTTTTACATGAACATTTTCATGCCAACCGGCAAATTCTTTACCTTCTTTGACCATGCCTTCAGCGTCCGGACTGACAGTTTCGGCGCTAACGGGGCCGTCCACAATATCGCAGATTTCGAGAATTGTTTTTTTGAAGTCTCTGCCTTCGCGCGCAATAAGCGTAGGGTTGGTAGTAACCCCATCAATAATCCCCCAGTCGGCCGCAGCACGGATTTCGTCAAGGTTGGCAGTATCAATAAAAAGTTTCATACAAAAAATGTTTAATAAACAATGGTGTACGTACTTGTGCCTACTGCCCCTTACTAACCCCCTTCTTATGCTTGCGCTTCCTCCAGTCGATCGGCATTCTCGACACGGTATTCTTGCCAGCGATGTTTGAGAACTTCTTTCCAGTTTTCAGTATCTTGATCCGGATCCATTTGACCAAGATCAACATGGTCTTCAATAACCTCATCCACCAAATCATCCCACGCTTCCTTAGTAGCTACCCCCTGACTTTCGGCGCGGTCCCAAATTTCCTGAAGAGCATCCTCGAGCGTATACGAATTAATTTCCATACGAAACGACTTTTTTAAGTAAGTAAACAAACGCAGGTTCCATCCTGCTGGATGATTGTAGCAACCAAGGGGCTCTTTTGTAAATAGCTAAGGACAATAGAGGCCAACTTACCTGTTCCATGCCCATAAATGACCCGGACAGCTGAATCTTTCAAAACTGCGTCGGCTAAAAAGAGGTCAAGGGCATAGATTGCCTCGTCCGGATATTGGCCGTGCAGATCAATTGTTGGGAGGTCGGTACGGAGTTCGGCAGCAAAAATTCGGGCTTCCTGAGGATTCATACATTAGGCCGTTAATTCCAAAACCGCAGACAACGCTCGGGGTAATTGTTTTATTCCATCGCTCACACTAAAATGGCCCATGCTATGCTCAACAATAATTTTTGAACCAAGTTTATTTTTAAAATCTGCCTGATTATCCGCCGGAACAAAAGGATCGTTGTCTGAAAAAATCGCGATGCTTTTAGGAAGATGGGCTTTTACTTTTGCAAAATCTAAAGGAGCGGAGCACCAAGTGTTCCAAATGATTAATTCGTTCGTATCGTCAAAGCCAGTGAGTCGTTTAAAAAAACCGGCGAAAAAAACTGCGCCACCTGCCTGAGTAGTTTCTGGAAGCGTTTCGAGATAGCGAGCGATCACTTGGCATCCCATACTATGGCCGACAAAAAATGTTTCGCTATCGGGTGTGCCGACTGCCGAGGTGAGTGCAGGGATCCAGTTTTCAATTTTAGGGTGATCGGTGTCGGGAAGCTCGGGAACAAAAACCTGAAAACCCTTTTGCTCAAGTTCGGCTTTGAGCCAGGGGAACCAGCCTTCGGTGGGATAGCCGCCCCAGCCATGGATGATGAAGATGCGTTTCATAGCAAAATTTTTTTGTAAACTAATTGTACTGCAACCTAAAGCTACTTGTCTATAAAATAAAAATCGGCCGTTTGATGCGATCGATTTTTTAAAATGTCTTGTGCCGCGAAAGGGACTCGAACCCTTAACCGTCGGGAACCAGTTCCTAAAATTGAAATGTGCTGCGGGAGGGACTCGAACCCTCAATCCCGAAAGAACCAGTTCCTAAGACTGGCGCGTATACCAATTCCGCCACCGCAGCAATTCTACTGAAAAAGAGCGCCTGCCCCCGGAGGGGGTATACCTGCTTCCGCCATCGCGGCAGCACACTCTTTGTAACCGGGCCCTATTTAACCACAGCAACCCTAAAAAAGCAATAAACAACACAGGGGTGTTGTTTATTGAAGTATTTATTTATTCAAAAGCTCTTTGAGCTTAGCGAACAAGAAATATATTCCTCTACTCAAAGCCGATCGTGAAGTTTTACTCGTGAGTACAATATCGAAATTTACAGCTTGACCTTCAGCAATTTTTAAAGGTTCACTCACATAATTTTCATACCCTTCTTTAACCACTTCCAAGCGATACGTTCCGGCGGGCGGCGCAAAATAGTAATGACCTGTTTTTTCCGTTAAGACCGGATTGGGGCGACCGACGTCTTCCGCGGCCCAGCGTTCAAACTGACCGGTTGCTTCATTTTTCTTGAGTAGTGTCACAAACACTTTAGCAAGCGGTTGTTTGCTTGCATCCACTACACTTCCCGAAAGATTCTTAACCCGCACTTCGGTTACTTCGCGGGGTTTAAGCGGGTCGGCGTATTCGACAACGGTAATGAGCGTATCATCATGTCTAAATACTGTACCTGGAAGCGTTGCGGTGTACGCTCCGTCACGGTCGGTGTCGGTATATTCAAATGTATATGTCGCCGCAGTGCCCGGCTGACCAATCAATACGCCGCCGTCTGTTTGAGTAGCTGGAATAACAAAACCCCGAACAGATGCTACTTGGCCAACCAGTTTCATGGCCAGGTCAATACTGTTATCTGTAGTCAAGGTCATTGTCCGCTGCTGCTTTCCGGCGGCACCGGGCTCAAGCGTGATAGGAATTTGTTTTTTCCCGCCAGCAGTAGACGCTACCAAAGTCTGAAGCGGAATTTTCGTCGGCACACTACTACTTGGTTTTGTTGTGGTGGGCGCGACCGGGGTACGTACCGGCGGCTGAGGCGTCGTCGGGCGTGGTGCTGGGGGCACTACGGGCACGATTGGCAGCGGCACCGGGATACTTGGTGTTGAAGTAATAATTGCCGGAGTAGTGGTCGGCGCAAGTATTGGCGTCGTGGTCGCAGCAGGCAGCACTTCTTCAGGTGGAGGCCCGCCCACGCCATATGTCGATGGTCCGGAACCAGAACTATAATTTCCACCGCCGCCAGTTGCAGCTGAAACTACAGGTGTACCAGTAACAACAAATGATGTTGAACCACTTTTTCCAGCACTGGTGACGGTAATCGTAGCAGGCGAAGTGACGCTTGTTCCGCCAAGCTGCAAAGTTGTGATCGCTACGCCATCATCAGTAAATTCAGTGAGCGGAATACTTGCCGTATTTAACGCTCCGGAGCTAACCACGAGCATTGCATCTGCCGCTGTTGTGGTTACAGTATTATAAAATGCATCACGAGCAGTGGTAGTAAGTGTAAAGTCTTGGTTATACGCAACGCTTGCCGGCGCTTGTACCAAAAACGAATCAAACGCTGCAGGAGTGACGACGAGATCAACATCAAAGCTCGGGTCGCTAGCCGAAGTAAAAGAGCCGATCACAGCATCCAGAGAAACTGTTTCAGCCTTATACACCGTCAAGTTACACGCACCAACACCACTCGTAAATGTAATTGTCGTTGCAGTACCAATCGGCACAAGTGTAGCATTTTTATCGCTGCAGGTGGGCTGGTTACCGCTCGGTGCCGTACCGAGGCCCGAAAGCACTACATTCTTGTCACCCGTAAAATCGGCTGCCGTATTTCCTGTCCCGTCTTTAAGCGTTAAGATGATTGTTTGGGTAGTTCCCGCCACCAGGCTATTTGTCGTGCCGGAAATTTGCACATACTTGGTTGCTTCAAAATTTTCCTCAACGCCCTTTTTTATAAAAGTTGTTGGCGCAGTTTGGTTAGCGTATTCGGCTGCAATCCAATCAGCGCTTCGAGCAGCGTTCGCGATACGTACTTCATCAAACGTTCCGTCTGTATTATATTGGTTCGTACTCAGGCGTCCGATATTTAAATTTTTGTTATTAACACCAATTGCCTGAGTCAGGGCGACTGAATTTTTTTCAACACCATTTACATACAAACGCACCCGGCTGCCATCATACACACCGACAATATACATCCAGTTCGTAGCAGCAACCGTTGCTGCCGGAGCAAACGTGGTGTAATTATTTACAAAAAATCTGAGTTTTCCGGTGAGGTCAAAATAAAAACCAAAACTATCCGTCCAAAAATCATTGGGCTTTCCCAAAATCCCATTTTCAGAACCATTGGAAAGATCCGGTGTGACATCAGTCTTAAACCAGAGCGATGCCGTTAATACATTAGTAAAATTAAGTGCCGCGTTGTCCGCAATTACTACACGGTCATCCACACCGTCCATATGCAAACCGTTTCCAATTTGCGCTGGCGTAGCCGTAACCCCACCTGCCTCGGTACCGTTTGTACCATTTCCGGAAGCGTCAGTGAGCATGGCAGGAGCATCAAAATGCTGCACCATTTTAAAACCATTTGACCAAACCCCGCTCACGTTCTGTTCATTGTTAGGTGAATTATAGCCGTAATAGAGGTATATAACCGTATCAACACTACTTGAAATTGCAGGCACTTTTACCCAGGCCCGGAGTTCCCCGGTTCCAACACTAAACAATTCAATTTCATGATTGAGTTTTGTTGTCCCGTCTCCGGCGGTAAAAACTAGACCGTTCCCCGTGGTTGCTGCCTTGGTTAAGTCGGCACTTGTGATCGAAACAAGTACTGGAAAATTAGTTACATCACCCGGAACCTTGGCATGGTCAATAGTGAGCGGCATGCGGTATGCCCAGTTACTATTGTACCAAGCCATTTGCACTGCTTGCACCGGCATTGCTGCAAAAATTCCCGAAGAAACAAACAGCACAATAATGACCATGCTACTGGCCACACTGCGCTTAAAAAAATTGTGATATTTTAGCAAAAATTTCATTTAAAAATTTTTTTGATACTAACTTTTGAGGATAGCACAAAATAGCACTTTCGTCAAGGGTATTTCGGAATAAAAAAATTCCTCCTGCAGAGTGCGCAGGAGGAACTGAAAAAATAATTTTTTAGCGACCACCAAAACCACGACCACCGCCATTTCCACCAGGACGTGGACCGCGCGCAGGCCGATCAAAGGCGGGGCGATCCTGATAGCCTTCCGGTTTTGGAGTAAGGGCACGCATGCTCAGATTAATACGTCCAAGGTTATCTATTTCTTTAACCAATACCTTAACCTTATCATTCAGCTTAAGCACATCGCTGGGTTTATTGGTACGCTCCCAGGCAATTTCACTGACGTGAACCAATCCGTCTTGTCCTGGCAAAATCTGCACAAAGGCACCGAAGTCTTCCAGGCGGACAACTGTTCCTTCATATTGTTCACCAGCCGTTACTTCGTGAGTTAATTGTTTTACCCACTCAACGGCCTTTTGCATACCAGCTGCATCGTTTGACGTAACGCAAACCCGACCATCGTCTTCAATATCAATCGAAACACCGGTTTCGGCAATAATTTTATTAATCATTTTGCCGCCAGGACCAATCACATCACGAATTTTTTCCGGGTTAATCATGATCGTCACGATGCGCGGAGCATACGGCGACAAATCAGCACGCGGAGCCGGAATAACTTTAGCCATCGCATCAAGCAACGTAAGACGGGCTTCACGGGCTTGTTTAAAAGTCTGTTCCACAATTTCCCAGGAAAGACCAGTAGTTTTCGTATCCATCTGAAGAGCGGTAATGCCTTCGCGGGTACCCGCAATCTTGAAATCCATACCACCAGGGCCGTCTTCAATATCTTGTAAGTCAGTTAATACTTTCCATTTTCCATCACTACTCGTCGCAAGACCCATTGCAATACCGGCAACTGGTTTTTTGATCGGCACACCTGCGTCCATAAGGGCGAGCGAAGATCCGCAAGTTGAGGCCATAGAACTCGAACCATTTGAACCCAAAACTTCGGAAACAACACGAATGGCGTATGGGAAATCTGTTTGCGGCGGCAGAACTGGTTCAAGCGCGCGTTCAGCCAGTGCGCCATGACCAATTGCGCGGTTACCCGGGCCGCGCATCGGGCCAGCTTCACCATACGATGCAGGAGTATCGTTATAATGGTGCATATAGCGCTTCGTCCCCTCTTCTTCCATCGTATCGAGCGTCTGAACGTCGCCAGGGGCACCGAGCGTAGCAACCGAGAGTACCTGGGTGTCGCCGCGCATAAACATGCCCGATCCATGGGTACGTGGCAGGAGCGCAACTTCGATATTCAAATCACGAATGTCCGTAAGCGAGCGTCCGTCGAGGCGCTTACCCGATTCGATAATCGCTGCGGAAATATATTTTTCAACATAAATCTTTACGCGACCCAAAATAATTTTCATTATTTTTTCGTCGGTTTCTTTGGCAACCAGCATTTCTTGAATTGCAGTACTAAAGCGATCAATCATGGCGACGCGTTCGGAGCGGCCGCGTTTGACGCTGTCAAAAATCCAATCATTAACATGTGATTTGATAAAAGCATCAACCTCCGCTTCAGTCGCTTTAAGCTTAGCTTGCTGCTCGGTCGGTTCTTTTTCTAAATTCATTTTTTCTTGTCCGGCTTCGCTTTGAATTTTTTTGATAAACTCAATCACACTGCCAAGTTCTGTTGCGCCATAACGGATAGCCGCTACAACATCAGCGTCTGATGTATCTTTACAACCAGCTTCTACCATAACCAATTTTTCCGGCGTACCAGCAACCACAATGTCCATATCGCTCAGTTCGCGTTCAGCAAACGAAGGATTGATCATAAACTGGCCATCTTTACGGCCAACGCGCACACCGGCAATTGCGCCATCCCACGGAATGGAAGAAAGCGAAAGTACGGTTGAGGCAGCGATGAGGGCCGGAATCTGAGAATCATTTTCACCGTCTACGGAAAGTGCCGTCAAAATTACCTGAATATCATTGCGCATGTCTTCGTTGAACAAAGGGCGAATCGTGCGGTCAACGAGGCGACCGGAAAGAATAGCGTCTTCGCTTGGTCTGCCTTCACGTTTGATGAAACGGCTGCCTTTAATTTTTCCGGCGGCGTAGAGTTTTTCTTCGAAGTTCACCATGAGCGGGAAATAGTCGATCCCGTCGCGCGTATTTTTACTCATGACAACCGTTGCCAAAATAACCGTGTCGCCATAGCGAACGGTACATGAAGCGTTGGTTTGAAACGCGTAGTGCCCTACTTCGACACTGAGTGTGCGTCCGGCCCATTGCATGGACCAATTTTTGATGTTCATAGCTGTTCCTTTCTCGAGGAAACTGCTGTAGGCATGTCAGACTTTTTTGCAGCCTCACATTCCGACACCAGTTTCTCGTAAATAATTAAACGTGAAAATCTTTTGGGGAAAAGGTTCTAACGCTCGATTATTTAAAAATCCAAACCATCATTTTCTTTCGGGAGCGGTGCGCGGGCGATACGCCTAACGCCTTTGCTGGCACCACCGCTTGCTTTATTTGGAATTAAGAAACGTCCTTTGTCGAGACTGAGGTCAACAAAATCATCAGCTTCTTCACGCAATTTACCCGACGCCGTGTTACCAAAAGCCATAACTTCTACCTGCTTGCCTTGGTTGCGAAGATACTCAATCAGCGGCAAATAATCACCGTCCCCGCTGACGAGTACGATCGCATCGAGACTCGGGCAAAGGCGAATAGCGTCAACGGCAATACCAACGTCCCAATCAGCTTTCTTTTCGCCGCCATAAAAAATCTGCAACGGCTTATCTTTGGTTTCAATCCCCTGGTTATAGAGCGCGTCAAAAAAAGGCTGTTCTTCTTTGCCTTCGGTGCTTACCACATACGCTATAGCACGAATCAGTTTGCGGCCAGCCGTAGCTTCGCGCACAATGTTGCCAAAATTCACTTTCGCGCCAAATAAATTTTTGGCACTATAGTACATGTTCTGAACATCAATAAACACCCCAACGCGTTGGTCGGGGTGTTTCAGCGGATGATTCTTACGGTGTATGAGCGCACTCATTGTATTAAGCCTTTGGCTCGATTTCTTCGTCTAAGACTTCAACTTCAACTTCGGCAGCCGCTGCACCCGGTTTAGCGAGGACGCGAGCTTGTTTAATCTTGAGTTTTTTAACGAGTTTTTCGTAACTTTCGAGATTTTCTTTTTTAAGGTAGCGGAGTAAATGACGGCGAGTACTGACTTTACGCAAGAGGCCGCGGCGGGAAGAGTGATCTTTTGGGTGCTGCTTCAAGTGCTCAATGAGCTCTTCGATTTCTGTGGTCAGAATAGCGATCTGAACCTCACTCGAACCGGTATCACCTTCGTGAATCTGAAACTTTTTAATGACACTCTGCTTTTTCTTTGGGTCTAACATACTGATAATATTTCACCGGGCAGTGCCAAAGTATGTTTCGGCTTGTCCGGTCTAAATAGAAGCTATAAGACTCCATTTAGAGAATAATTTAAACTTGAGATAAGTGTAGCCTAAAGACCCCAAAGTGTCAAGCTAAGCTACCCAATACGGCTAAAGATAAACTTGGTAATCGCATACGACAAAGATACGATAACTAAGCCAATAATTGCCCCTTGGAGCGTATCTTTTGCGCCGGTTATTACTTCGTCGTTCCCGCGGGCAGTCATCCAAACAATACCGGAATAAATAGTCAAAATAAAGAATACAAGCGCCAGAAGCGCAAGGGCAGCCGAAACGATTTTGTTCACGAGTGATTCCACCGAATTGCTGCCGGTATTTGAGGTATCAAAGCCAACTGATTGGGCCGTATCATTGAGCCCATACCCCTGGGCAAGTGCGAGGACCGGAGTAAAGCTAAAAAAACACCCCACAATAAGCAAAAAGGTGGTTATTCGGGTTAAAAAAAGACGCATAGATAAGAAAAAAGGTCTTAAAATCATTGTTTATTTTGCTTATAGTAGCATACCTTGCCTTTTGTGTAAAAAACAGCTACGATAGGGCGGCTTTTAGTCCCTGTAGTTCAATGGATAGAACGAGAGCCTTCTAAGCTCTAGACCTAGGTTCGATTC
>CAZINT010000006.1:0-28327 GCA_964540825.1 uncultured Gammaproteobacteria bacterium | reverse complement strand
TGGCCATGGTATAATGGTTATTACGCGAGATTGTGGCTCTCGCAATACGGGTTCAATTCCCGTTGGCCACCCCTAAAGAAACATTCGCATTGTTGCGGATGTTTTTTATTAGGCGCACAATAAACGCCTGTTTTATTGCATTTTTACTTGTTTTTTGGTATACCTAGTATAGTTATATGCATAAGAAACGCACCAAAATACTCTTTATTTCCTGCTTGGCGGGCATGGGGCACATTCGCGCCGCCAAGGCGCTTTTTGAAAGCGCTGCCGAAAACCATCCCGAACTGGAGTGTCAGTACATTGATGCTGTAGATTATTGTAGTTGGGTGCTTCGCGCCTCGGTCGTCGATTCATACGAGCTTATGATTAAGCATTGGCCGCAGCTCTGGGAAAAACTCTATCAATTCGCCGATACGCGTAACGGTAAAAGCTCGATAGACAAAAGCACTATTCTTTTAAAACAAGGCAATCAGAAACTGCATGACTATGTCAAAGCTTTTGCTCCCGACCGTATTATTGCCACTCATTTTTTTGTCCCCATTCTGCTAGGCAAACTGGCTAAAAAAATACCAACCGACATGGTCGTTACTGACTACTACGCGAATCGGATGTGGCTCAACCGCGATATACGCCATTTATTTGTTGCAAGCCAAGACATTAAAGACGCTTTTAGCAAAGACCATGAGTCAATTATTGTCAGCGGCATCCCCATCAGTCCTCGCTTTTTTAAAACTAAAAACCTTCCTGAGCTCCGAAAAAAATTCAATCTTCCGGACACAAAACCGGTTGTACTCATTTTATCCGGCGGAACCGGTCTTATTGATATTAGCAAAGCCGCCGAGAACATACTCAATAATCTTACCAACACTACTGTCATTGCAGTTGCCGGCAAAAATAATCCTGAATTATTTTTAAAACTAAACAAAATAAAAGCTCTGCGCGGAAATACCTACCGAGCACTCGAATTCATTGATACGATTGACGAACTTATGGCTCTAGCCGACATTATTGTAACCAAACCCGGCGGCCTTACCATCAGTGAAGTTTTATACCTCAAAAAACCGTTGGTAATGATCAATCCAATCCCCGGGCAGGAAGAAAAAAATGCCGGTTTCGTTGTTGAGCATAACTATGGCCGTTTAGCAACTGAGGCAGGCGAACTCTCAGGTGTGGTCAGTACTATTTTAAACAACCCCCATTTTTTAAATATTCCGCCCAATCAGCCCAATCCCAACGAAACAATCTTGCTTACTAACTAAAAATCCACAGCTCGAGCTGTGGATTTTTTAATCTATACATTACATTACTATGTCGTACCGTCGAGTAAAATACTGAACACGGCATAGGTTATAGCGTACGCCGAAAGTATTATCACTAATCCAATCGTAGCATTTATCATCACCGATTTTGCTGTACCAATTTGTTCACTGTTGCCGCCCGCGCTCATCCACAAAAACCCGGCGTATACCATGAGTGCCACGGTAACAATACCCAAGAGCCCCAGTACTGTTCTAATAATAAGTGCTATGGTAACGCGTAAATCAGTTGTACCATTAAGCCCTGTACGCGAGCCCCCGGCATCAAGCTGGCGGTTAATTTCGCTGGTAAGGCCCGCATCTGCACGCACCCTCGCGCCAAATGGCGCTGCTAGTGTAAAAAGTGTCACGAGTAAAAAAAATACGGTCTGAAAGCGTTTCATACTTTAGTTATTAATACAGACCAAATCACCCGGACAAACACCGTTCTCTTGAATATCCGTAGCTGATTCTACCATCATCGGAGCTACGCACGCTGTGTTAGGCAATTGCGTCGTTCCACAAGCGCGAAGGGAATTATCAGCAGTATTTCCCGTGCTTTGGGATGCCGAATCAGCGCCCCCAACTGAAGCGCCGCTGGTCGATTGAGTCAGTTTATCTACTACAAATACGGTAATGGCATACGCTGAAAGGGTGATCGTAAGCCCAATAACAGCCGCAGTTATAATATTTTTGGCGGAGCCTATCTGTTCTGAATCTCCACGGGCAGTCATCCAAAGAACACCAGCATACACGGTGAGGGCCAAGAAAATAATACCAGCCAAAGATAAGACTGCTTTAATTATTTTACCAACAGTCTCAGAAAGTGCAGTTTCATTAGTACCCGAATCATAACCGGCGTGCGTGGCAATATTAGTGGCCGTGCCATTGGGGCCAAGGCCAATATCTGGTGCGGCATGAACAATCGAAGCTCCAAACAAAGCAGCGGCAGCAAGACCGATAAAAAACAAATAAAATTTCATACTACGAAATAAAAATTATTACATTCCATTAGGCAAACAGACTCCTACATTACTATCGAAGACGCACAATCCATTGCTTTGCGAAGAACATTCATTGGGAGTTGTATACTGGCCACAGTTAGCATTGCCGCTTACCGACGGATTGGTGGCGGCTGACCCTGCACCGCTAAGACGTGTACCCACAAAATACGTTATGGCATAGGCGGATAGCACTATTACGAGCCCAATAATGGCCGCGCGAATAATGTCTTTAGATTTCGAAACTTGCTCGGAGTCGCCACGGGCCGTCATCCAGAGAATACCGGCGTAAATAAGCAGCACCAAAAAAATAGTACCAATGAGCGAGAGAACGATGGCAATAATACTGCCAACCGTTTGGCCGAGGTCGGCCGTGCTAAGGCCCGTGCTTCTGTTCGCCGCATCGAGCTTATCAATCCCAGCTTTCAATTGAGCATGAGTTGCGGTAAAGGGAAGCAAGATTGCCACCCCAAGAGCCAGTATAAAAAAAAGTTTCTTCATAAGAAAAAAATAAGTAAGCCTAATTTGGAGTTGATGGCAAACAAGCCAGAACACTTCCCGCCGCTCCTTGTGGAGCGCAGGATCCGGCTTTTTGATTAAGAATACAAACATCCCCGAGAACTTTGCTGCGACATGCAACCACTGCTGGGTCGTCCGAAGCTGCACCGCCCGATCCAGTCTGAACACTACTAACCAGGCTGGTAAAGACAAATTTAGATATTGCGTACGATGCCATAACAATCACCAGGCCAATAATTGCTGCCTGCATGATATCTTTGGCTTTTTGCACTGTTTCGCTATTGCCGCGAGCCGTCATCCAGAGAATACCGGCGTAAAAAACTAAAAGAAAAAAGACGATACCAAGGAGCGACAAAACAATTGCAATAATTTTACCAATAAGGTCAGGAACACTGGATGCCCCGGCAATACTTTTTGGCAACAGATTGCCCGTTGCTTGCTGCGTCGCATCAACGCCAAAATTATCCGCTTTTACCATAAGCGGAATAGCGGCAAAGCCCAAACTTACTATAAAGAGTAGTATGAGCGCCTTAAGAGAAGACATAGGATAAAATAAACTGTTTAATGCCGCAGTTTTTACTTTGGCAGACAGAGTAAAGGTTTCTTTTGAAATAATTTCCAAAGAACACTTCACACGTGCCTGAGGCAAAATCTTCCCCAGGGGGGAGGGGGCTCAGCGCTGCTAGCCCCCTCTAGGGAAGGTTTTTTACTACAAGTTTCCACCAGTTGATGTGGTTGCCGTAACGAGACTACTAACAACAAAGTTAGCAATTGCGTAAGCGGACAAGATGATTACTAAACCAATAATACCACTGAAAATCCATTTTTTAGCTTCTCCAACTTTTTCGTCGTTGCCCCCTGCAGTCATCCAGGTAAAGCCACCGATCAAAATGATAACTACAGCGATGATACCAAGGAGCCCCATGGCTACTCTGATAATTTTTGCAATTGTTACGCGAACGTCGGTTGATCCGAGTCCGGTTGCTGCCCCGTATTGAATACCGAGGTCAGATTCATTGATTGCATTGGTAGGCTGTGCAGAAGGAACTGTTCCAGCTCCCTGAGCGCTTACTGCGAGCGGGAAAACTGCGGTCATACCAAGTACCAAAAAAGTTGCGAAACTAGCGAGAATTTGTTTGAATCGTGTCATATCTTCACCTCCTTTCCAAAACGAAATTGTGTGCTCATAGTTGGCGGATAAAAGTGCTGCTAGTATAGCACACTGAATTATTTTGCACCAGTTAACAGATTTAAATACGTCGTGATTAAAAAATAACTGCTGAAAACTACTGCGAGCCCAATGACTGCCCAGAGCATTGTTTGCGTACCATGCTGCACACGTTCATCATTTCCCGCCGAAGTAAGCCACAAAAACCCTCCCCAGACCAGCATAAGCAAGGTGATTGAACCAATAACACCAAGCGCAACTTTGATAATCGTTCCAATGAGCGACGGTATGGTAAGGTCTTTCATTTTCAAGGGATTTTCCAAACACTGGCGCCCTTTAGGACACGTTGTACTACTCGTAGCTACTGGAGTTGTGGGTGCTGGTGTATCTGCAAACACTTGTGCTGGCAGCCACAATAGCGAAACTCCAAAAAAAATTGTTACTAAAATAGCTTTTACCATACACACTAACCCTAGGTACTGCTACCCAAGGTGCTAAAAATAAATTTAACCAAAACGTAACTTGATAAAATTGCGACTACTCCGGCAGTTGTCCAGATGATTATTTTTTTAGAGGTTTCAACACGTTCGCTATTGCCTGCCGCCGTTGTCCAAAGCACACCGCTCCAGATATACAAACCCAAAGCAATGGAACCAAGGAACGACAGCATTACATTAATAACCTTACCGATAAGCGCTTGCGGCGTCGTAAAACCCTTTAATTGGTTGAGTGTTGCGGCCTCAGAGAGCAGCTTATCATTGCCAACTCCTAAATTTTCTTTATCAACAACTACTTTACCTTGAGTCAAAAGTGAGTTACACGTTCCATCCGCATCAACTGGAAAAGCTTTTTCGTCGGTTCCACAGGCTGTTCCAAAACCCGTTTTCTTTTCACAAGAATACTTAGTTGTAGCAGACCCTGCTTCGAGAGCAGCACAGCAACAGTTGGTTGAATCTCTATACACAGGCTCAGAACAATCCCACTTGGAACTGTCAAAAAAACCGCCAGAACTATAAATGGTGTTTAGAGGACAGACATATTCATACTTATCAAAGAAGGGAAGTATCTCGGTGAGGCGCTCGGTCTGGTGCTCGGAAAGCAGTGTTGCGGGGGGCCTTATTTCCAGGCTCTGCCCTCCAAAAGCAACGATGGCAGTAGTGGGTTTTTCATTCTTATAGCCATTAGGCGTGTAGCGGCAGCTGCAACCATCCGGCTTTTTAACACTAACAATTTTGCAGTTCATTTCAATTTCACCCAAAGGGCCTTTAATTATTCCCATGCTGCACTCGCCTTTTGGCAGATCAACATATGCGGAGATAGTGGTGTTATCCCCCGGAACAGCACCCACTCTTTGCGGAGTTCTTTTTTTGCAAAGCTTGATTGGTGTTGTTTTTCCCTCAAGCACAAAATCACATGAGCAATATCTTTGCCCACCATTATCCGAATAACCATCACACTCTCCATTTAGTTCCTGCTGAAGACGTGTAACTATTGCGTCACCTTGCATTGAAGCGCGTACTGGGCGCGGCAGCATACCTGCCCCCACAACCAAAATAGTCAATGCTGCGAGAAATAAAAATCTTTTTTTCATACCACCAAATAATTAGAGCAATCGAAAATTTGCTTGTAACCCAAGACTTTGCCCCAAGAAATTAACCAACAAGTACCCTCCAAAAGCGATAAGAAGCCCAATTACTACCGCGGTCATGATACTCTTACCTTGTTCAATTTTTTCGCTATTACCCTGCGAAATAATAAGGGTAAAACCAGCATAGACAAACATGAGCAATGATAAACCGCCAACAATCGAAAAAACGTAGCGGCTAATATTAATTGCCAGAATCAAAAAAATACTAATATCGTCGCACGGTGGAGCGAGCGTGTCGGCAAGGGCACAGTCGGGAATAAAGTTACTTTTGGTCGATTTAATTCCTGCGGTAGCATCGGCTGCCGCTTTTAGTTTTTCTTGTTTAGTAAGCTCCCATGCTTTCGCCTCATCCTGACAGCTCGTCAGGTTATCGAAATCGCTGGTGCATTCGGCATATTTTCCAGTTCCAGCAAACTTTTTTTGTATCGCTTCAGGATTACATTCAGCAGGAGGAATTTTCAAGGCACAGTAATTTCCCTGCTGCAACTCAGCATCTTTGGTTTTATAATTTTCTGTTGTTATGGTATCCAAATTATCATTACACAAACAAAACTCACTTGTAACCGCTTGGGCCGGCAGAATATGTACAGAAAGGGCCAGCACAAGACAGGCGCAGCTGATAAAAAAATTTCGAAGCATACTAAATTACAATGTTTGCTGCACTTTTTGTGCGGCGCGATTTAAAATGTTTTGACGCCATTCGACAATCTTGCTGGGATCAGGCGGCGGCAGGAGCCATTCATGAATCATGTCTTTTACCGCCTTGCTGGCCGCTTCATAATTGTTGCCGCGATACCAGTTATCAGCAATTAAAACCTGCGAAATAAAAGGCAGCAAATCAACATTCTGGCTTTGCGCTGCAATATAAGCGCGCAAGGCTGTCGGACGGCCCGTCGCATCAAGATATTCTTTGGTAGCCGCTGAATGCGTAATATAATCTATAAAATTCCAGGCAGCTGCTTGCTTGGTTGATTTAGCCGTAACCGCCTGCACCCAATAATTAGCCACATTCATTGGGCGTTCCGGGTTGAGCTGGAGGAGCGGCAAAATTCCGAGATTAAGCTGCGGAGCACGGGCTTTAATGACTGGCAGATAGTAATTATACCCGAAGAAAAAAGCGACTGATCCGTTTGAAAAAGCATCAAGCGCATTATCCATATTTTCGTTCCAGGTATACGTATCGCGGGCGGGGTTAGCAAAATCAGTATAAAAATTCATGACGGCCATAGCTGGCGATTCTGAGCCGTTATTCACGCCGGCCGGAACGCGATTAAAAACAGGCTGGCCATTTTTTGCCACAAAGTCTAAGCCGCTTTGTTTATACAAAACATAAATAAGATCATCGCTGACCGAAATATTATTTGATGTGCCAAGCGCTGCACCCGATTGCGTAATAGCGTCGGTTTTGGCGTTGTATTTGGTAATTTTCTTAACGGCCGCTTGGAATTCCTCCCAGGTTCGTGGCGGCTCAGGGACACCCGCCCGGTCGAGTAAATCCTTGTTATAATACAGCGCCAAACTATCAAATGAAAGCGGCAAACCGTAAATTTTATTATCAATCAAGACATCGTTTTTAACTGCCTGCACATAATCCCGATCAAGCTGGGTTGGCGTAACCAATTTTTTTGGAACCGTAGTAATAACGGTATTGGTACCGATAGTGCCTTTTACGACTGCAACCGTGGTGTCATTCACCGCTTCAGGCATTGGCGCCAGCTTGGTTTTAAGCGATTGAACAGAACGATTTGAAACCGAAACAATATCCGGTCCTTTGTCTTCAGCCAAGGCTTCAACCAGGCGTGGGTACAGTTCTGCCTGACTTAACTGCCGCAAGTTTATCGTTATATATGGATGTGAACCCTGAAATTTAGCAATGAGTTTTTGAAGCGCATCAACATCGTCAAAAACCGTCCAATACTCAAGAGTAATCGGTTTAGTTGCTGCCTGATCGGCAGTTGAAGCGCCTTTACAGCCAAAACCGAGAATAACAAAACCAACTACCAGAACGAGGAGAGTTAGGCTGCGAGGCAAACGACTCATACCTTTAGTTGAAACTGAATGACAAAATCATAATGACCCATGTCTAACAAAAATCCAAATATCCAAATTTATTCATTGGACATTAGAATTTTGACATTTGTCATTTTCACTATTATACCACGCTTTCTAAATATTTTCTAAAGTCATCGCTGAGCTTAGGATCGCGCAAGGCAAAATCAACATTTGCTTTCAAATATCCGAGCTTAGAACCGGTGTCATAATACGTCCCTTCTACTCGGCAGGCATACACTGGACGAGTTTTAAGCAGCGTAAAAATAGCATCGACAAGCCATAGTTCCCCGCCTTTACCAACCGCTGTTGATTCAAGGATAGGAAAAATATCAGGTGTTAACACAAAACCGCCGAGGCTCGCAAGATGCGAAGGTGTTTTTTCTGCACCTGGTTTTTCCACAATATTTTTTACCTCATAAACCGCACCTTCAACAGCAGTTGCGTCGAGCATGCCGTATTTCTCTGTTCCGGCGTCATCAACTTCATACGCTGTCAAAACCGGATTGCCATAGCGTTCGTAGACATCAATCAGTTGTTTGAGTTGCGGTTTTTTAGGGGTATAAAAAAATTCATCACCCCACATAACCGCAAACGGCTCGTCACCCACAACATCCTTGGCGCAAAGTACCGGTGTCCCGTTTCCATAAGGTCCTTTTTGCCGCACAAAAACAAAATTGGCTAAGTCGGCAATTTTTTTAATTTCTTCGGCCAGCGCATCTTTACCTTGTTTTTTAAGCCAATTTTCCAGCTCATAATTAGGGCTAAAATGGTCTTCAACTGCTCGTTTGCTGGGGCCCGTGACCATAATAATATCAGTGATGCCGGCAGCTACCGCGTCTTCAACCACATACTGAATAATCGGCTTATCAATAACCGGCAGCATTTCTTTTGGCTGGGCTTTGGTGGCTGGTAAAAATCGGGTACCGAGCCCAGCAACCGGAATAACTAATTTACGGACAGTTTGAGTCATACAGAAAAATTAAAGGCCCTAAATAGCTTCTTGGAAAGTATACCAAAGACAGCCCGAACATTCAATAAACATGCCAACTTAGTGCTGTTCTTCCCAAGAAATTAAATTATATTCCGATCCGACGGGAAAGCCGGGTGGCGGGTTATAGGTCAGATCAACATCATACGTTGCGCTGGTTGTCTGAAAACCCGAGATCACCGTATTGTACGAATCTACCCAGCTCCAGGTCCATGTACCGGCTGAAATGACTGAACCGTAAATGATAAGATTCGTCTTTACATTGTTAGCGTAATAATAACGCTTAGCTCCGCCATTTTGAGCTAAGAGCGCAGCATTGATTTCCAAAGTAGCACTCGTGTCGCGCGGAATTAGAATATTTTGTTCAGCGATTAACCCTAATACATTGGTTCCATCTTTAGCAAGATACGTTATATTTCCGTTAATAATAATCGATTTGCCGGTTGCCGCTCCAACTGTTGCTCTTCCTTTTACTACTCCATCAACCCACACGGTGTCGTCAACAAAAATTAATCCGTTGGCTGGCATGGCATACGTCGTAGCTGTGCCCATTGTTTTTATATCAATGCAATAAAACTGGTACGCTGTCGCATTCACATCGAGGCCGGAATAACAATTGGTGCCAGTAACTTTGTAGGCTTTTACCGTTCCGTCATTCATAAACTGCAAGCGCCAGCCTTGCTTACCCGAAGAAGATAAGTATAATCCCCCGGCCTGAGCACCTGCTTTAATTTCAGAAAGTTTGGCTGTTACCGCACTGAAATCTTGAGCCGGCATCGGGTAACTCCAGAGTGACGAAGGACTCCCCGCACCCCAAACCCCGGGCTTAGTCTCGTTGGCACACCCATGCAGCGACCGACACGTATACGTCGGCACAGCACTGGTGATTTGAGCATCCCCCACCCCGTCAAAACGGATGCCTCCGTTAGAATGAAATTTACCGTGCGTCGATTCAGTACTGCCAATCCAAACATCTGCTCCGGTCAAAAGCGCAAAATCTGTAAGTGATGGAAAACCAACCCGCACTTTAATGGTGCGCCTGCTCCCCGGCTGAGCATCAACCCAGCCTGTTGAAGCAATTGTTACCACTGTAGAACCGCTCGAGGGCGGAGTAATGGTGAGTGAATAATGACCAATAACCGCACCATCTTTATCGGTGTATGCGTGTATGTAGGGGCCAGCCATGCCCGTGCCATCTTGATAGTCGGTTTTATTGTGAGCCAGATGCCACCGATAATAATTAACACCAGCTTCGGCAATCTGAAAAGCCATTTCACGATTTTCCTTATAGCGTGCCGCTCGAGTTTCAATAATGCTGTAACTTGCTACTCCGAAGACAATAAGCGTGAAAGCGAGCGAACCAAAAATAAGTACAAAAAAAAGCATGGACCCTTGATCGTTAGCACGCACGTCGTTAAACAATTTTTTAAGCTTTAAAAACATACAGCCGTATTAATTGCTTTTAAGGTTTCGAATGGCCGCCTTGGATTCAATAATAAACGGTACCGGAGAACTTCCTGGATCCTTATCGATACTAAGCTTAAGGCCAACGATACGCACCTTGGAAACATCTGCAGGCACAGCTAGTGAAGTCGTTGCTGTACCGGTATAATTTTGATCATAATAGTAAAAAAGCGGCTGCGCCCCGTTCGTAATTGCAGTTGCAACATCAACCACAACTTCATTAGCCGCCGGGTAGGTGCTTGGATTGCCAACCGGATCGATTACCCCCTTTTTAAGAGTTGTGCCCGACAAAAAATAACGCACTCGTTCACGAGCACCGTCACTATCGGCATTAGTAAAAAAAATAAATTGCTGCGCATCTGCCAATTCAATTGGGTATGCGCCTACTGCAGAGTACGTTGCCTGGCGAACCTGATTAACAAATACGTCAACTGCTCGCCGGGCATCGCCCTGCGCACTCAGTTGATTAAAAATAATAGTTCGTGAACGGCTGCTTACGATAAATACTTCTGTTATTGCCCCCATAAGAAGTGCCATAATACCTACCACAACTACAACTTCTACCAGAGTGAAGCCTTTATGCGTTATGGGTCGAGAAAAAAAAGTAAGCACAAAAAACTAGTTACTCGATAAAGGTACTGTGGTTTCAGTTTGACCATTCACCACTACTGTGCCCGTGTTGGTGTCGTGACCTGGCGCGCTCACCGTGAGCGTATACGAGCCGGCAGCAAGGCCGTTAAAAAATACTTGTCCCGGCGGGACACAGTCAGTCGTATAGGTAAAAGCTACCTCGGAAAGGAGCGGCGTAAAAGCGCTGTTGGCTGTATTCAAAAAAATACGATATCTAAAATAACGATCGCCGGTTGATCCGGAATAAATTGTCGTTGTGCTCAGCGAGTAGTAGGTGCCGGCAGTTCCGTCTGGCCCGACAAAATTCCACACGTCAGGCGTGCTGGTTGAGCTTGTTGCCAGCTGAAAACGAATTGCGTTTTGCCCCGTTTGCATTGGTTGACTGAGCGGCTCTGAAACTATTGACCTAAAAGTAACACCAGTCCCTAAATCAATAGTTGACGATTCAAGAAGACCGCTTGCCACATACGCAGCACCAATTTTTTTGAGTTTTATGTCCCCAGGGAAAGCAGTTGTCTCAACATTAGTATCATTAGACCAATACTTGGTTTGATCGGTAAACTCACTCTGACCATACCCACCCGACCAATCTGTTTGACGGGTGTAGCCGAGATTGGTAAGCGCCGTTTCGTTAAAACCAGTTCCACTCAAGGTGACGCTTGCTCCGGAAAGCGGAAGACCTGTTCCTGCATCTGGGACGCGTACCAACAGCGAATGAGGGGTATGGGGCCTCAAGATTAACGAGACTTGATTGTCTGACCCTGGCACAATAGTAAGTGGAAACAAAGGAATAGTTCCAGCCAAATCATACGCTGTACTTGAACTGCTTATATGGTACGTGTCCCACTCAATTGGATTAAATGTATAGAGCCCGGCGGCATCAGTAGATACTTTTTGTTTAAATTTATATACTGCCGGGTTTGAGCCGATAAGTTTATCACCCCAAAAATTAAATAACGTGTTCGGTACAGCGCTGCAGGCGGGACTTAAACCCCTTACTAGAGCACTGGCTGAACGATCGATAGCAAAACTAAGATCCGTAATTGCCTGGCTTACTACATTTGCAGGCGGTTTACTTGGGTGCGGATTTGAAGCTGAACTCGAAGTGGTAAAATCTGCCGAGTATCCGTTTTTACTTACAGTAATCTGGTAGCCGAGCGTACTCGTCGGCACATCAATCAGTTTGAGCATGCCTTGGTTGTCGGTGGTGTCGTCAATTACAATATTTGGTGTCACCATTGTATTAACCACCTGCACCAAGGCGCCAGCCACGGCTATGCCGTTAGCATCAAAAACATGCAGGAACAATGCCCCATTTGCACTTGATCCTTCTAAATTTTTGGGAGCAACTATTGCACTGCCGACAAGGGGTTTTTGCTGACCACACGTCGTGCAGAGCACTTCTACTTGAACTAATTTATAATCTGCCGGTGAAGTATCATTGGTCGCTCCGCCAATTGTTCCGTCATACGGGTCATCAATATTACGAACCGTTGTCGTAACGTCAAACGAAATACCGTTGCGCACGATCGTTTGCACGCGCGGCAAAACTCCGACTGGTATACCACCCATAACACCCACATTGCCATAGGAAACATTACGGACAGTCTCAAGCACTTCTTCAAGCAGTGCTGCTTCCACAGTTCGCAGACGCGATTGATAGACTGCTTTTAAAGTCACCTGAATCGCACTATAAATTCCAACTGCAAATAAAGCAAAAACAGCCATGGCCACCACGACTTCAATAAGTGTAAAGCCTGCTTGAGTTTTTTTCATGATGTAAGTATATCATATTTTAAGAATGCTTTTGAGCCGCCCCTAATTCTTTGACAAAATCAGCTGTTTTGCTTATTATAGTCGGCAGTCAAAAGCCGTGGTGGTGGAATTGGTAGACACACAGGACTTAAAATCCTGCGACTTCGGTCATGCGGGTTCGATTCCCGCCCGCGGCACAAAATAAAAATAAGCAGTCATTTTAGGACTGCTTATTTTAATTGTAAAAACCACTAAACGCTTTCCTCAAAAATACTTAAAAGTGAACCCGCGCGCTTCCTCGCCTCTTCCGTTATTTGAAGCTCGGTCATATCAGGATTTTCTGCTGTAATCTTTTTTTGCTCTTCGATAATTAAAGCTTTTTTTAAATCACCGAGCTGACCTTTTAAATCAACCATTTTTTTCTGCAGCCGCTCTAAAACCTGCTTATCCTGGCCCACAGACGGGATAACCCCATCATCTGCAAGCGCGAGCTGCGCGCGAAGGGCTGACACTGCTTTTACTACCTGCTGCATATTCATCGTAATATTCTGCATCTGCTTCTGAGTGTTTTGCACTTCCTGAGACACAACCTCAGCCCGCTCCCGGGCGCCCATCGCCTTCTCGAGGGCATCATCCTTAGATTTTTCTTTTGTCTCGGCAGTACTTTCTTGACGCTCAGTGCGGTTACGGCCAAAACGATTTTCTGGGATTTGTTCAAATGACATAGTGTGGACGGTTACCGGTATACCCGCTATAATAATAGCATTATGGCTATTGATAATCAAAATTCCAGAGAGGAGCGCCTGGTAGAGGCCGAGGCTACCCCCGAAGAGACAACGCTTGAAATTACCCTGCGCCCACAACACTTCGAGGATTTTATTGGCCAAGAACAGATTAAACAAAACCTGAATATTGCTATTCAGGCCGCCAAAAAACGCCAAGAACCCTTGGAGCATATTTTGTTATACGGAAACCCCGGCCTTGGCAAAACGACATTATCCCACATCATCGGCCGCGAAATGAATGCCAACGTAAAGGTAACGAGCGGTCCGACGCTCGAAAAAGTGGGCGACTTGGCCGCCATTCTTTCTAACCTGCAGGAAGGCGACATTCTGTTTATTGACGAAATCCATCGTCTTAATAAGACAATTGAAGAAGTTCTTTATCCGGCCCTCGAAGATTATTCACTTGATATTATTATCGGCAAAGGACCGGCCGCACGCACGATCCGGATGCCGCTTGCCCGCTTTACCCTTATTGGAGCAACTACCAAACTTAGCCTCCTCTCTTCCCCACTCCGCGACCGCTTTGGCCACACTTTCCACCTCACTTTTTATGAACCTGCTGATATTGAAAAAATCCTGCGCCGTAACGCAAACATTCTTTCCGTAACGCTCGACCCAACCGCTACGCCCTTAATTGCCAGCCGTTCACGCCGCACGCCGCGCATTGCCAACCGCCTTTTGAAACGTATTCGTGACGTTGCCGAATTAGAAAATGACGGATTGATTAATGAAACTGTCGCCAAACGAGCTTTAGCGCTTTTAAATATCGACGAACACGGCCTTGATGAAGTTGATCGTCAATTACTTTCTATCTTAATCCAAAAATTCAATGGCGGACCAACCGGACTTAATACCCTGGCCGCTTCGGTTGCCGAAGAAATGGATACGATTGAAACTGTGTACGAGCCTTTTCTCTTGCAGCTTGGTTTTATTGAACGAACGCCGCGCGGGCGCATGGCAACGCCGGCCGCCTATCTGCACCTTGGTTTTGATCCGCCTCCAAAACAAACTTTATTCTAATTTTATTCACCTAATCTCCTCGAATGCTTTCTATTGCTCTCGGAGTATTTATTCTCATCTACTTTGTCTTGCTGGGGATAATCGGCATTTTTTTTCTTATTAACCTGATGCATTTAGTGCATACTGGCACCATCACCTTTTGGAGCACGGTTGCAACACTTGTTACCAGCGCTTTTATATTGTTTGTTGTAGCCATAACTGTTAGTTATATTGGCACACTCAACTGGCAACTGCCCATCACGCTGGGCAGCGGTGCTTCATTTACTTCAACGCTTTAATAAGCATCTATGCATCTTTCTGGTTTTATCCACCAAAAAAGTTACGAACACATTGTACGTACGGTTAGGCGCAGTTTTATTACTTTCATTCCGACAATCGCACTCACGCTTGTTTTACTTTTTATCCCTATAATTCTTAAGGTTTTTCTTGATAAACTTTTCCCGGATTTTTTAGACGCCTCACAGCTACTGCCGCTGTTTTTCTTGTTTATCAGTCTGTACTACGTTTCGATTGGCATTTTTTTCTATTCGTCTTTTGTTATTTTTTACCTGGACATGCTTGTTATTACCAACGATCGCTTGCTTGACGTCGAACAGCGTAATTTGTTTGCACGCGCAATTGCGGAAGCTGATCTGTACCAGATACAAGATGTTAGTTCAGAGGTAGTGGGCGTTTTTGCGACACTTTTTAACTACGGCGACCTCACCATTCAAACAGCTGGTGCCGTACTCAAATTTAAAGTTCACAGCGTGCACAATCCCGACGGCCTGCGCCAACAAATTTTGGAACTGGCCGAGGAAGATCGTAAATTTCACGCTGGAGACGGAACGAACTTATAACACCTTAGGCATGCTTACCTGCTTTTTTATGAAAAAAATTTTTCTTCTTCCAATTATTTTGCTCGTTCTCGGTGCTGGGTGTGCCGCACAAACTCCTTCCTCAGCTGACAGCACTCAAGGCACCCAAAGCCCAGTTTCAACGCTGCCAGCTGCTACCACTACACCTGAAACGCCAACAGCTGTTGATCGGTACCTCTCGAATAACCCAAAAGCTTGTGAAACTATGAAATTTGCCTGTAAACCAGGTGAGCATTATTTTATAAATAGCGGCGGTTGTGGCTGCGCGATGGACACCAACTCCCCGCCACCAGCTCAACCACCAACTACTGATGATGCAAGCGTGTGTTATAACCTCTACCAACCAGTCTGCGGTGAAAAAACTGTTTACTGCATTAAAGCCCCTTGCCCGCCAATTAAACAAACCTACTCGAATGATTGTTTTGCTAAAAAGGATGGAGCGAAAAATATTACCGAGGGTGTTTGTCCTGAAAAATAAAAGCAAAAAGACCGTACATGAATGTACGGTCTTTTTAATGAAACAGATTAGTACATTCGTTCTACTTCGGTACCGGAATAGTAATAGCGCAAAATCTGATCGTATTTCCATTTGTCCACTTGGGCTCGTCGACTCGCGTCTGCCCCACTCATTCCAACTCCGTGACCTGACATTGTTTTACCCGCATCATACACCGCTCGAACACTTACGAGCCACGGCTTAGCCGGCCCGCCCCAGACTTCATTCCAGCTTCGTGTTCTCCCGTCAGTTCGCGTAAAGTACGGCGTTACTACAGGTGCGCCTTGATACGTTACAAATTGCCCCGCTGTCGCGTAGGCCGCCATCGCCACATTAGGCGACGCTATTTCTGCTGCATACCCCAGATAAAGCTGATCAGCGGTAGTTGGCACTACATCAAAAATCATTTTTTTAGCTGCCCTGGAATAGGTCAATTTATAATAAGCATAACTGCGCTCAGCAACTGATTGTGCGAGTATATACTCAAGCGCAGCGTCGTTTGATGTCTCAGCCACTCCGGCCACATAGGCATCGAGCGGTAATTCGTTGATAAGGTATACGGCTTTACTCGCTGGAGCGAACGCAAGTTCAGCTGTTCCACGGTACGTATTAAAATTAGGCTTTCGTCCAGCTACGCGGCGTTCGTAGCCAATAAGTGTAAAAAAGGCAGCCGGATCTTTCGGCACAAGTCGAAGCGGGGTACTGCTTTCAAAATTGAAAGCGCCGCCGACAAAAGAATACCCGCCGTTTTTATACTCAAGCGCAGCTTCTTCGCCTGCCGGCAAAACTCCGTAATCAGTTGTACCACTCCAAACTTCGTAATCAAAATCTGACTCAAAAATTACTGGTTTAGTAGCAACATACAATCCTACCCTAATATTTGGCGGCGCGAGCAGCGCTCGATCAGTTTGAAACGTAGCTGGCTGATAATTTTCAGGGACATCTTCAGTTACAATAACCGGTATTTCAAGCACTGCTCCGGAAATTACCTGTTTTTCTGTCCGGAGCGCAAAACGAACTAAATATTTACCTTTCTTTTGAGGAGTACGAAATGTAAATGTCAGCGGCAGCGACTCTCCTGGTTCAACAGCTGTTGCTGCACTGCTAATAACCGAGCCGGTTTGCCATGAACTATCTGCTATGGTAAGAGGCAGCCCGATCGTGGACGTCGTAAGGGGGCGAGTTAAAGCTTCGCGCCATTCATAGCCATCCCACGTACTGGTACCACTATTGCGGTACTCAAGATTCACAGTAATTTGCGACCCTCCGGCTGCTTCAACCAGCAGCGGGGCAGCCGACAACAGCTCGGCGACGCGTGGCGCGGCACTCGTTGACGAAGCTGCAGTTACCGCTTGAGACACTGCTTCAGGTAGCACATCTTTACCCGGCGCTGTACTAACACTTTTTGACGGAAGAACCGTAATTTTGAAGTAAAATGTAGCTCCTTGAATCCAGGTAACGTCTTCAGCTGCCAGTGCGAAGTATTCGGTATACTGACCGGCCTGAGCAGGCGCAGTGAGCGTAAATACCACCTTCGCCGAAGCGCCTGGTTTAAGAGCTGCAGTTATTGCAGCCGGCTGGTTAGCACGCAGCCAGTCTTTAGAAGCAAAGACGCTATCATGATATTTTGGAGCTATTGTATAAACCGATACGTACCCCGGACCCTTGGCATTCCATGTGGCGGTGCCGGTATTTTTAAAAGTAACGGAAACGGACTTTGTCTCTCCAGCAGTAATCTGAATTGGATCAGGAACACTCTGACTCACATACCTACCCTTATACCGACTATTGGTTGCGGCCGGCTTGTCATATCGTTCGGCTGCTACCGCACTCGGAACAAAACCCGTCAAAATACACAAACCAAGCACTCCATAGAGCATGGTACTACAGTATTTTTTTAATAAAAAAGAAATCCTTTCTTTCATAGAAAGGTACTATACCACCAATTGCTGGCACGGACAACGAATGGTATACTACGACTCGTTACTCTGTTCTAAAAACATGTCTACTACCAAGAAAATCGCTCACAACACTGCCGTGCAGCTCGTCGGCCGGATTATTTCGACGGCCCTCGGACTTCTAGCGGTCGCTATTATGACACGCACACTTGGCGTCGAAAAATTTGGCTGGTATGTTACCGCGACGGGTTTTCTGCAATTCATCGGCATCATCAGCGACTTTGGCTTTACAGTTACAACGGCTAACATGCTCGCCGAACCACATTTTAATAAAACCAAACTTTTTAACACACTTTTTACCTGGCGCCTCATTACCGCCTTTATCTTTCAAGCAGCCGCCCCGCTCATCATCCTCTTTTTTCCCTATCCACCCGAAGTTAAAACCGCTGTTCTTATCACGTCACTGTCATTTTTTGCCATTGCCCTAAATCAGGTTTTTATTGGATATTACCAGGCAAATTTACGCACCTATATTCAAACGATCGGCGAAGTACTAGGCCGTATTGTTCTTGTTGTTGGCGTAGCGATTGTCGGCTTCACCGATCACAACTTTTTGGCCGTTATGAGTGTTATTACGCTCGCCTCAATCGTTAACACCGTGGTGCTTATCGCCAAACATGCTGAGGTACGATTTAGTTTTGACATCGAAATTACCTACGCCATTGCTCGTAAAATGTGGCCAACAGCCTTGTCGGTTATTTTTAACGCTTTCTATCTCCAGGGCGACCGAGTAATTCTTCCCTTATTCGTAGGCCCAAGCGTTATTGCCTACTATGGCGCGGCTTACCGCGTACTCGATATTACCATCCAACTTGCGGCCATGATTATGGGCATACTGATGCCGCTCGTTACGTTCGCCTGGTCGCGGCAAAACCTCCCGGAATTTAAAAAGTATTACCAGCTAAGCCTTGATTTAGTAGCTTTTTTCCTTATACCTATTACGGTGGGTATTTTTGTTTTGCACACCCCCCTCATGACGTTTATTGCCGGGCCTGAATTTAGCGGCGCGGCCTCGGTTTTGACATGGCTCAGTATTTCAATTTTTGGCACCTGTTTTGGCATGGCTTTCGGCCACGTTTGTTTAGCGATCAACCGCCAAAAAGAAGCGCTGTTTATTTACGCCAGCGACGCTGTCTTTAGTGTTATTGGCTACTTTATTTTTATTCCGCGCTACGGCGCGCTCGGCGCAATTGGCGTAACGATATTCTCAGAATTTTATGCTGGGTTTCTTTTGCTTGCACTGGCAATGTACTACACGCGTTTTGCACCCCGCTTATACACATTTGCCAAAATCGTACTTGCCAGCTTAATCATGGGGCTGATTATCTTTTACGCCAGGTTCAGCCCGCTCCCCGTCAGTCTACTGCTTGGCATCACTGTCTACACACTCACAGCATTTGGTTTAAAGGTTATTTCAAAAACCACACTTCGCGACATCTTGACACGCGAAAAAATTGTAAAACTCAACTAAACCTGTTAGCATAGTCTTATCTTAACTATTTCCTATGGATTTTGATAAAATTCGCAATTACGTTTTTCTTGGCACGCTCGCTTTCGTGACCGTACTTTTTTTCTCGCTTCTAAAGGTATTTGCCTATCCGATCTTTTGGGCAGCGGTAATTGCCGCTATGGCCTACCCATTGTACCAGAAGCTCAACAGCTTCTTTCACCACCCCAACATTGCCAGCCTTATCACATTAACGATTGTCACCATTATTATTCTTGTTCCACTGACAACGGTTGGTACACTTCTTGTTAAGGAGTCCATCAATCTTTACGGTTCGATCAATACTTCCGACTCGCCAATAAACCAAACCATCCAAGAAACGATTACCTTCCTAAGGAATAATTCATTTACCAAAACCCTTCGAATTAACCAGCCATTTTTAAGCGATAAAATCTCAGAATTTGCTAAAACCGGCCTCGCGAGTATATTTGCATCGCTCACCAACCTGACGCAAAACTCGGTCACCTTTATCGCCATGTTTATTTTAATGCTCTATACCCTTTTCTTCTTTTTACGTGACGGAGAAAAAATTCTGCAAAAACTAATGCGCATTTTCCCGCTGGGCGACAAATATGAAACGCTGCTCTATAAAAAATTTACTTCGACTGCTAACGCCGCCATTAAAGGAACTATCGTTATCGGCAGTGTTCAAGGCACGCTCGGCGCGATTGTTTTTAGCATTGCCGGCATTCAAGGAGCAATACTGTGGGGTATTGTCATGGCTTTCTTTTCGATCATTCCTGGCGCCGGATCTTCGATCATTTGGCTGCCGGCCGCCATCATCATGTTCTTAACCGGCAATATCTGGCAAGGGGTAATGATTCTCATCGTAGGAGCACTTGTCATCAGCACCATCGACAACTTTCTTCGTCCTATTTTGGTCGGCAAAGACATCCAAATGCACCCCATCATTATTCTCTTCTCAACGCTTGGCGGCATCGCTCTGTTTGGTATTTCTGGTTTTGTAATCGGGCCAGTTATCGCTTCGCTCTTCTTGGCCTTCTGGGAAATCTATGAAGCATACTATCGGCGGGAACTGACAAGTAACTAGCCGTTTTCGCCGCAAAACGAACAAACAAAAACAGCCTCATTCAGGCTGTTTTTTTAGTTGCGGGGGCCGGATTTGAACCAGCGACCTTCGGGTTATGAGCCCGACGAGCTTCCAGGCTGCTCCACCCCGCTTTCTACTGTCCACAGAGATGAACTCCAGAAAGCGAGACAAATAAGAACTTCTGCTTTTACGTAAAGCATGCCGTATTTTTTGTAGGACGATGTTTTTGGAGCGGCAGACCGGATTCGAACCGGCGACCTCTTCCTTGGCAAGGAAGCGTTCTACCAACTGAACTACTACCGCAAAAACTATTGTTTAAATGACCATTTTTTGAATACGAGCTTTAGTATAACCATAATGACTTTTTTTGTCAATAATCCGCTTTAGCCTTTGGGTGTAACCAATCGATAATAAAGAACCTTGATGCACTCAGTGGAAATAAAATACCCCAAAATTATAACCCCAATAACTTTTAAATTAATTATTTCCGGACGAATAAACTGAAAAACGTTCTGTCCAAAACCTGTAAAAGGCAGCGCTATTGCAAGTCCCGCAGCTGCCAGTGACAGCAGGACAAGGCTCAGGCTTGGGAATTTGGAGCGCATAAAGAAAAAACGAGTCCGCGCCGAATAAATCAGCGCCAGCTCGGTCATAACCGAACCGATAAACCAGCTCGTCTGAAGAATCCCGGGTACCGCGTGATAGAAAAGCGCAAAGAAAATAAAGTCAAACAGGGTACTGATAAATCCAAGTACGATAGCAACAAAAATAATGGACCGCACGTTGTAGCTGCGCGGGCGTTTTAATTCAAAACCGTCAACTCGATCGGTAGCGATAGCAATCATTGGAAAATCCGTCAACAGATTCAGAACCAATATTTGCACCGGAAGCATTGGAAGATAGGGTAAAATAAGCGAAGCGGTAGCTACGGAATAAAAATTACCAAAGCTTGAAATTAACGTAATCCGAATATACTTAATGATGTTCGCAAAAATTTCCCGCCCTTCGCGAATACCTGATATGATAACCCCCAGACTATTATTAAGCAGAACGATATCAGCCGCTTCGCGGGCAATGTCCGAGGCGCCTTTCACAACAATCCCGACATTAGCAATTTTAAGGGCCGGCGCGTCATTAATACCTTCGCCCAAAAAGCCAACTTCTTTAGTCTTCTGAAGCAGCTCAATAACATGATACTTTTGGCGCGGCGAAACGCGAGCGAAGACACTGTATTCATGCGCTGCAAGAAGTTGTTTTGCTTCGGATAATTTTTCAAGCGCTTCTCCGGTAATCACCTGGTCAGGCGTATCAATAAGCCCAATTTCGGCTGCAACCGCTCCTGCGACCTCTGGCCCATCGCCGGTTAAAATCTTAACTGCAACCCCCAATAAACGGGCTTGTTTAACCGCCGACTTTGTCGTAGGTTTGATAGGGTCAACGAACGAAATAAGACCCACAAACGTTGCGCCCCGCTCTTCCCTTTCACTATACCGAACAGATGAGCGGGCAACCTTTTTTTCAGCCAGCGCAATGGTGCGCTGCCCGAGAACCCCGGCATCGGCTACCCATTTCATAATATGGGCTCGCTGAGCAGCCGAGAGCCGCGTACAAAGCCCCAAAACCACTTCCGGGGCCCCACGAATAACCAGCGCTGCATCTCCAGTTTGCCGAGCAACCAGAACACTATTATAGCGCCTCGTAGGATCAAAAGGAATTTCGTTAATTTTGTGGTACCGATTTAATTGTTCGCGATCAATCAGCGGCAGCTTGTCCCAGCACGCAACGTCAAAGGAATTGTTAGGTTCGCGCTTGGTATCACCTAAAAACGATGAGGCGAGCGTGGCAAGAAATAAACATTTCTGGGCATTGGCCGCCTTAATTGCCGCAACGCTTAATTTATTTTCAGTCAGCGTACCTGTTTTGTCTGTACATAAAACTTCAATACTTCCCAAGTCTTCAACTGCCGAGAGACGTTTTACAACCACCTGATTTTTAGCGAGCCTGGCCGCACCTTTTGAGAGAGCAATCGTAGTAACAACCGGTAAAGCTTCCGGCACCACACTCACAGCTAAAGCAATTGAAAATAAAACCAGTTCAAAAATATCGACATGACCCCGCTTGATTATGCTACTAACAAGTAATAAAATTACTAAAATCGCTAAAATCATCCGTAAAATAAAACGGCTGAACCGCGCAATCCTTTTCTCAAACCCGCTTTGGTGATGTGTTTCCATTGTTAGACCAGCGACCTTACCCATTTCACTTGATCGCCCAGTTGCAAACACGACCCCAATCCCCTTACCACTCACCACCAAAGTACCAGCGAAACCAATATTATGGGCAGCAGCTATTTCTTTACTTGGCGTACGCATTACTTCCGCGTTTTTATCTACAGGTGCCGACTCGCCCGTTAAACTGCTTTCGTCGAGTGTTAAAGCATTACTATCAACCAAACGAATATCGGCCGCCAAAATATCGCCTGTTTCAACAATGAGAATATCGCCCGGCACAATATCAGTGCTTGCTATCACGAACTCTTTACCATCTCTTCTCACACGCGCTTCTGATTTTACATAGCGGTTTAAAAGTGTCAAAAGGCGTTCAGAATGAAATTCTTGAGCAAAACCCAATACAGCATTGATAGCTATAAAACCAATCACAATAACCCCATCAACAATTTCACCCATCACAAATGACAAAACAGTTGCGGACAAAAGTAAATACAAAAACGGCGATTTAAATTGACGCGCTAAAACGCTTAGCCACGAAACACGGGTAATTTTGAGCTGGTTTAAACCAAAGCGTTTGCGGGCGCGCAGTACCTCGTCTTCAGTAAGACCATTTTCTCGAGTACCTAAATACTCATAGAGCGCCGCATTCTTTTTTGTTCCAACTTCACCAAAAAACATAATCACAAGACAAATTTATATATAGTATACTCTTTTTTAAAAATCTTTAATATACAAAATAACCCTGGTACTCAGCGTATCAGGGTTATTTTGTATATTATTTGAGAGAATTAAGTAGCGTCCGTGTTTTGGAACCTAAACCAGTTTCTTTAATCTTGTATTTTGCCTGAAGTTTTTTAAGCGAAGCATTTGTCGTAGGGCCAAAGACACCGTTTGCTCTAGTTGTAAGCGGGAAATAACCGAGCTTCTGAAGTCGTAATTGGAGCTGTTTTACATCATTTCCTCTAGAATTGGGGGCCAGATTTTTTCTGAATTGAAAGAGTGGTGCAGCTGGCCTCGGGGTTGGAACTGGTGTCGAGAGGTTTGGGGTGGCAGCAGCACTTGTCGGTACCCGAGGATTGGTTGCGGGTGTAGGTGGAGGGCTCGGCAAAACAACCGGCCCAGAAGCTGAGGAGCCTCCGCTACTTGATGCTCCACCTCCTCCGGTTGAACCACGGCCGCCACCACCCGTTGTTTCTGCCGAACAGGTTGCTCCCGGCGTAATTACCAAGCTGTGCGGCATATCAGTTGTACTAACACAACTAACTAAAATTGTAGATTCAGTAGAGTCGCAGGTTACTTGAGCAACGCTGCAATCAACGTCGCCTGATATAGCAAAACTACTGCGATCCGGAGACTTAAGTAAAACTTTAGAATTATTACTAATATCAAAACTTAGAGAATTAGTATTTACGCTAAACGAGTTAACTTTTGTAGTTGAATCAATCGTATACGTTTTTCCATTCCCCGGAAGAACAATGGAAACAGAGCTATCACCCATCGTTACAGTATCAAACGCCGCCTTTGTAGCTAAAGGCACCGGCAACAACGCTGCCGCGATGATAAAAAATTTTTTGTAACTTTCCATAGTAAAGACGGGCTGATTTGTTTCCTAGCGTAGACAGACCAATAAAACAAATTTTTGAATTAAACTTACTAGTTTCTAAAGACAAAAAATCTCTAGCTAGCATTAGCTGGATTTTATCGGTAAATTTTCTTTATCTTTTTTGGATATATACTTTACAACGCCTGAAGCATACCATATTTCTTTCAAAAATTGAAAAAAATAGAACAGTGGATAATTTTTGCACTCACCGCTCTTTAAAAGAGCCGAGCAGCATTTTTATCTTGCTGGAATAGGTTTTTTCCTCTATGCTATAGGCAAATATTCCTTTATGTATGAAAAAAACTGTTTTTTTGGCGGTCTTGCTTTCTTGGCTGCTGTTCCCTGTTCACACGCTTGCTGAAACTGATGCCCCAGCAGCCATGAACGCCGGCTTTATTAGCGGTATTTGGTACTCAAAAAATTCTTTTTTTATCGGTGATAAAATTCGTATTTATTCGGCCATGCGCAATAATTCAGGTTACGATATTATCGGAACAATAAATTTCTACGACGGTCAAAGCGTGATTGGTTCGTCAGACTTTTCGGTGGTTGATGGTCAGCTTATTGAACGCTGGACTGATTGGACCGTCACTCCAGGCACCCATAATATTTACGCCAAAATCGTTAACCCGCGCAAATCAGAAATTGGCAAGGAACCTGTTCCAATCACCCTCGTCGAAGACGCGTCGGCGCCAGACGTAAAAATAGCCACCCTCGACCCCGACCACCTTGCCCCCGAAATCCCGACCCCGACCACCACGACCACAAGCAGTGTGCAAACTTCTTCTTCAACCACATCAGCTTCTGACACAGCAGCTACTACAACCGCTCAAACTGATGATAAAAATATTTTAGAAAAATTAGTAGAAAGTGTTAAAAAAATAACCGACACAATTTTTAATAAGCCTTCCTCGGAACCAACGGAGTCAACAAATGATCAACAAAGCACTCCGGTAAGCTCAGGAACAAACACTGACAGCCCCACTTCGCCGAGTAGCGCCACTTATTCCGGAGAAAACACAGCCGGATCTTCGGCCCCCCAAAATACTCCAGCGCCGGTTGCACCGAACACTGCGGCCACAGGCATTAGAGAACAGTTTGCTCAAAAACTAACAGCGACTAAAGATTCGCTTGACCAAAAACTGGCCGCAGAAACAAATCCTGAGCCAAACGTTCTTTTAGCAAAACCTTTTACTGCCCTTCAAAATAAATTTACCTTTTTAAAGATCCCCAATAACTATATTCCAAGTAACGGCCGCCTCTACAGCTGGCTTTTAGGTGCACTTATCTTTATACTGCGCACGTGGTGGCTGCTTCTTATAATTACATTTCTTTTACTCCGGTGGCTGTGGAAAATTTTTCGCTTCTTTTATTTTAGAAACCGAGAGTGATTAGCGAATTGATACATACCGGCCCGGGACGCCCTTTTGAGAAAAAACAATCTGCCAAAGCTGCGTTGAGCGGGCTCGAAAAAGACCAGCACAGCTGAGCAAGTAATAACGCCACATCCGGTAAAATCGCTCATCGTAGCGATTTTTTAATTCCGACCAATGCCGATCAAAATTATGATACCAGGCCAGAAGCGTCGTATCATAATCAGTACCAAAATTATGCCAATCTTCCATCACGAATAATCCTTCACTAGCCTTGGCAATATGCTGTACCGACGGTAAAAAAGCGTTGGGGAAAATATATTTGTCGATCCACGGATCCATCACTTTATTGCTTTCATTCGAGCCAATGGTATGGAGCAGAAACAATCCACCGGGCTTAAGACAACGTGCCGCTACTTCCATATATTCTCGATAATTTTTTTCGCCCACATGCTCGAACATGCCGAGTGAAATAATGTGATCAAATTGTTCGTTCACTTCGCGATAATCCTGAATTCTAATTTCAATTGGCAATCCTTTGCAGCGTTCGCGGGCAAGCGCGGCCTGTTCTTTAGAAATCGTAATACCAACTACTGTAGCGCCATAGCGCTCAGCGGCGAATTTAGCAAAACCACCCCAACCACAACCAACATCCAGCACTTTCATTCCTGGTTGTAGACCAATTTTTCGGCATACCAAATCAAGTTTCGCTTCTTGTGCTTCGTCCAGTGTCTTGACTTCTTTCCAATAACCACACGTATAGACCATACGCGCGTCGAGCATGGCAGCATACAAGTCATTGCCCAAATCATAATGCTGCTCGCCTACTTGAAAAGCACGGGCTTTTGACTGCAAATTGACCATTTTTGCTTTGAAATATTCCCAAGCGATACGCGACTTGTCCTGCACTTTCGCATCAAGTTTAGTGCCCACAACCCGCGCAATAAATTCGTCGAGCGCCTCAACGTCCCACCAGCCATCCATATAGGATTCACCAAGCGCGAGCGAGCCACCGGTAAGTACGCGCTGATATACAGCCGGATTTTTAACCTGCATATCCCACGGGTTAGGTCCATTAAGCGTGATACCGGCCGAAGCCAAGAGTTTTTTGGCAGTAGTTTCAAGTGAAGTCTGAGACATAGAAAAACATAAGTAGTACAAAGTATCCTACGCTTCACCCATTAGTGCGTCAACCTTTTTTAAAAAAATACAAGCAGCTTTCTAAAAAGCTGCTTGTAAGTAGGCCCCTTGAGCGACGTCAGGTCGTCGCTCAAGGGGCAGGTCAGTCTGTTCTCTTCACTTCTTCGGGGTGAGGGGGATGTCCTCACCGTGGAAGGAGGACTTGGGGTTCTTGAGCATCGCGGGGGTCGGCGGGCGGACCGGGTGGAGCTCGTGCTCCTTCACCCAGATCTCGGTCCCCCGGCGCTCGTGGATGAGCGTCCGGAGGTCGTGGAGGTGACCGACCGGAATCTTGGTCGTGATCGGGTTCGCGAGCACCATCACCTCGTCACCAGCGCTGAGGTGATCCCCGCGCGGGCCGTTGTTGTCGTGGACGTAGACCACCTTCGTGACCCCCTTGATCAGGGAATCCACTTCCGCGAGCAGGACCTTCTCCCCGCGCACCACGTGCTCCCTCAGCTTCACGAACCGCCAGCCCGCGTCCTCGGCGGACCGGCGCAGCTGCTGCCACCACGTGAGCACCTCGGGGTGCCCGGGCAGCCCCACGAAGTCGTCTTCGATGGGCGGGAGCTTGTCACCCGGGAAGTGCCGCACCTCTCCGCCGAGCATGGCCCAGCGGAGCCCGACCGGCACCGAGAGTGGCCACTCCTTGCGGAAGAGCGGGCGCTGGTAGCGGTGTCGGTCGCACCACGACCAGTTGTTCGCCCGCGCCTTGAGGGTACGGACGACGAACGGGATCGTTCGCCAGTCGAGGCGGACTTCGCGCGCGACCCGCTCCTTGAGGTCGCGGGGCAGACCCTCAACGAGCTTCAGCTCATCGTCGCTCTGGATGGAGGTGAGGTTGCTCGCCACCTCGCAGATGATGCTGTAGGCAGCCTCGTGACCAACCTTGTCCTCGACCCTCCGGATCAACCGGAGCACCGGGATGGGGTGCTTCTCGGCGAGGCGCTTGAAGACCTGGATGAGGTCGTTCAGGCTGAACACCTGCCACGCCAGCTGGTTCTCGAGGAAGGCGAGCTGGAACTCGCTCTCCTGGTAGTCCATCTCGAACAGGGTGTAGCGGATGAGGTTGCTCGAAGCGCCGAGCTCGATCGCCCGGCTCAGAACAGCCACCGCTTCGGGCGTGCCACCCTGGTACATCTCTCCGAGCTGCTTCTTGATCTGGTCGTCGTTCATGGTCGTCGTTCTCCTTCGCTGGTTGCTTGTTCCTCCGTTGATGCGAACCCGCACCTTCGAAGGAGGAACGAATCTTCAAAATTTTGAATGTGCAGGTTTGTTTAGAGCCTTACTTAATCGGGCTCATAAGGCTTGATACCGGTTTTGAACGGCATTGACCCTTCTCCTTGTAGGGAATTTTTCCCGAAAAAATAAGCTCATTACTCGCTTTTTCGGAAAAAATAACTTCTTAAAATACCATAAAAAAAGAATACTGTCAACAGTATTGCAGCACTACAATGAGGTACATTAAAAAAACAAAAAACAGCGAAAATCGCTGTTTTTATATCTGTCGGGGTAGTGGGACTTGAACCCACAATCCCCTGGTCCCAAACCAGGTGCTCTAGCCAATTGAGCCATACCCCGTAGTAGTCCGTAAAGTCCAAAAGTTCTTAAAATCTATAAAGTCACTGGTTGACTTTTGACTTTATAAACTTTACCCACTTTATGACTCAGGTGGTGCCGCGGGTCAGAATCGAACTGACGACGCCAGCCTCTTCAGGGCTGCGCTCTACCACTGAGCTACCGCGGC
>CAZINT010000005.1:0-40209 GCA_964540825.1 uncultured Gammaproteobacteria bacterium | reverse complement strand
ACTGACGACGCCAGCCTCTTCAGGGCTGCGCTCTACCACTGAGCTACCGCGGCAATGTGTAAACTGGAGCCTAGGATAACAAAAGAACTGTTTCCCGTCAACTGGCAAGTGGCGGGCAACGACCCTTCGAACCCTCAAAACCTAAAAATAACCCTTAAAACAACAAAACCCCTGATAACGAGGGGTTTTGAAGAAATTATTATTTTACCAATCGAGCGTTCCACCAACTTTATACTCTGTCACGCGAGTTTCAAAGAAATTCTTTTCTTTAGAGAGGTCAATCGCTTCGCTCATCCATGGGAACGGGTTAGGAATATTGTACTGGGTAGGCAGCCCAACGCGCGCCAAGCGGCGGTCGGCAATGTATTCAATATACTGTTTAAAGCCATCCGCATTCATACCAAAGATACCTTTTGGAAATACTTCCTGAGCGAAGGTGTATTCAAGCACAACTGCCTGTTTCACCAGGTCAACAATGTGCGCCTGAAACTCCGGAGTCCAGAGTTCTGGCTGTTCTTCTTTGATCGTATTAATCATGTTGATGCCGAAATTCAAATGCTGCGATTCGTCACGCATGATGTACTGAATCTGCTCCGCCGAACCAATCATTTTATTGAGACGCTGGAACCCAAACATGACCGCAAAGGAACTGTAGAAAAATACGCCTTCCAAGATGAGCGAGAAAACACACATATTTTCCAGGAATTTCTGATCGCTCGCAAACGTACCAGTCTTAAAATTTGGATCGAAAATACCATCGTTAAAACCAAGGATAAATTGATCTTTATTATAGATCGCATCTACCTCGCGGTACATGTTAAAGATTTCACCTTCATCAAGGCCGAGACTCTCAACAATGTATTGATAGGCGTGTGTATGAATCGCTTCTTCATACCCTTGGCGCAAGAGGTACATACGACACTCTGGTGACGTAATATGTTTATAGAAGGCCAACACAACATTATTTGCAGCAATCGAATCGGCGGTCGTAAAGAAACCGAGCACAGTTTTAAGCGCCTTACGTTCGTCTTCCGAAAGAAACGTTGGCGATTTCCACTGCTCAATATCTTTCTGCATACTAATTTCAGTCGGCAGCCAGTGGTTGGCATTGCCGGTATTGTACGCTTCCCATGCAAACAAATGTTTCATGGGGTAGAGCTGAATCACGTCCGCATCTTCGCCGTTGATAATGCGGCGTTTGTTAATATCCACGCGATTAGTTGTTTTTTCAAGTGCCATAATCAGAAAATTAAATGTAAGAATTTTTAGGACTGGCAAGCTTCACACGTCGGATCATTAATTAAGCAGGCTTTAATTTCCTTAAGATCAGGCAGGTCATTCGTTTGCATGGTCATAACAACCGGCTCCTTCTTAGGGGCCTCGGGAACAACTACTGGAGCGGCCGAAGTCGTAGCAGCGCCGTCTGAAGTGCTTTTGCGAACATGTGTAGAACCGTATTTACCGGTATCAACAGTCGATTTCTCTACCTGCGAAGCGCTGAGCGTGCGGAGGTAATAGGTGGTCTTGAGACCCATTTCCCAGGCATACATATACACTTCGCTCAGCTCTTTGCCCGACGTTCCATTGAAATAAATATTGAGTGACTGACTCTGGTCAATCCATTTACCGCGGTACGCAGCGGATTTGATAAGCCAGCGGGGATTTATTTCAAAGACTTCTTTATGCTTAGCACGAATGTGTTCCGGGATTTCATTAATCTGCGAAATATTACCATCATGATATTTGATCTTACCAAGCATTTCAAAGTCCCAGAGATTTAATTTCTTAAGATCATCAACAAGGTATGGATTGATAATAATGAAATCGCCGGCCTGATTAGATTTAACGTAAATATTTTTGTAGATCGGTTCGATGGTTGGTAGACAGCCCACGATGTTGGCAGTGGTCGCAGTTGGTGCAACGGCCAGACAGTTGGAGTTACGCATACCATGTTCTTTGATCGATTTTCGAACCACGCTCCAATCCATGCGACTTGTTCGATCAACATCAATGCGTTCGCCGCGCTCTTGTTCCAAGAGGTCGAGGGTATCGAGCGGCAAAATGCCCCGATCCCATTTTGACCCGCGGAAGGTTTCGTAGGCGCCGCGTTCGCGAGCCAGGTCGCTACTCGCGAGGATCGCATAGTAGGCAACTACTTCCATACTGTAGTCAGCAAACTGTACACAAGCTTCGGAATCAAAATTAATTCCTTGCAAGTACAGTGCGTCCTGGTAGCCGCGAATACCAAGGCCAACCGGGCGATGGCGCATGTTGCTGCGTTTAGCATCTTCGGTTGGGTAGTAGTTAATATCGATCACGTTGTCCAGCATGCGCATCGCGATCGTAACTACTTCTTTGACCAACGCTTCGTCGTATTTGCCGTTAACAATAAATTTAGCAAAGTTAAGTGAGCCCAAGTTACAGACCGCTGTTTCATTCTCAGAAGTGTTGAGCGTAATTTCGGTACAGAGGTTTGAGTTGTGAATGACACCAACATGATCCTGCGGCGAGCGAACGTTTGACGGGTCTTTGAAAGTAATCCAAGGGTGACCGGTTTCAAAAAGCATGGCGAGCATTTTCTTCCAAAGGTCGCGGGCTTTCATGCGCTTAAAGAGCGCGATTTTTCCTTCATCTGCTAGTTTTTCATAGCGTTCGTAGCGTTCTTCAAAACGCTTGCCATAAATATGATGAAGTTCTGGTGTTTCGTCCGGGCTAAAGAGCGTCCACTGCCCGTCTTCGCGAACGCGTTTCATAAACAAATCCGGAATCCAGTTGGCAGTGTCCATGTCATGCGTGCGGCGACGTTCGTCACCGGTATTCTTGCGAAGCTCAAGGAACGCTTCCACGTCGTAGTGCCAGGATTCAAGGTACACACAGGCAGCACCGCGGCGTCGGCCAGAGCGGTTGATCGCGACTGTTACGTCGTTCGCAATTTTAAGAAATGGAATAACACCCTGACTCTCAACACCAGTTCCCTGAATAAAGGCGCCGGTACCACGAATGTTGGTCCAGTCCGTACCAATACCACCTGACCACTTGGAAAGCTGGGAATTATCGGCGTAGGTTTTGAAGATGTTGTCCAAAGAGTCCGAAACAGTATTCAGGTAGCAGCTTGAAAGTTGTGGTTTGTGGGTGCCAGCGTGGAACAATGTTGGAGTTGATGGCGTGTAGAGCAGTTTCGACATGATATCGTAGAAACGAATCGTGTGTTCATAGCGATTTTCTTTTTCACCGATTGCGCTGCCCATCGCAATACGCATCCAGAACATTTGCGGAGTTTCAAGAACTTGCTTTGTTGCGTGATCGCTGAGGAAATAACGATCGTACAAGGTCTGAAGACCGAGGTACACAAACAAATCGTCACGCTCAATCACCAACGCCTGGCTTAATTTTTCGAGGTCAAACGTAAGGAGTTTTGGATCTAGGCGTTCGATCTCGACACCGCGGCGCATGTTGCGCACAAAGGCTTCGCGGTATTGTTTCTCCAGGTTCGTAAAATCAATAACGTCCGCACCAATGGTGTCTTTGTAATTAATGTTCAAAAGAAGACGTGCGGCAACTTTGGCATAGGCGGGATCTTGTTCAATCATGGCGCGGGCCGTCATAATAAGCGCGCGCGCAATGTCCGAGGTCTTAATACCTTCGTAAAGTTCTGAGCGGCACTGGTTGAGGAGTGCTTCCGGGTTAACTGAATCTTCAAGACCCTTGAGCGCGAAGCTAAGTGACCGGCGGAGTTTGTCGAACGAGAAATATTCGGTCTTACCCGAGCGCTTCACCACAGTCAAATCATTCTTTTCAATCTTTTCCATCACTTCTTTCTTTTTTTCTTCACGCTCTTTGGCATGTTCGTAGCGATACAAAATATACGTCTTGGCAACATCGAACAAACCTTCTTGCATGAGTTGGCGTTCCACAAAATCTTGTACCGCTTCGACAGCCGGAGTCGATTCTTGGAACGAGTGTTCGAGCTGGTCGACGACACTCTGGGTAATCAAAGTAATTTTAGGCAAGTCAGGCGTACCGCGCACCTCTTTGTAGGCCTTAGCGATGGCGCTCGCAATTTTTTCAGGGTTGAAGTCAGCGATCGAACCGTCGCGCTTTTTGATCTTGAGTATCGTCGACATACGGGCGAGTTAAAAAAATAATGAAATTCGGGTTAGGAATTTCATTATAGCATAGATCAAATACTACCTGTAGTGGTCAAACTGTGGATAACAACACTACATATTGTTTTTGTTAGATTTTTTTGGGTACTCTTCGAGCGTTAGAGAAGTATACCATACGGGACGCGCCGGGGCAACCAAAAACAAAGCTCGAAATCATTAAGGTTTTTGGGCAAAAAATACTATCCCCTTCCCTGCCCAACTTCCGGAGTGGATAAGTCGGTTGTACTCAGTGAGCGAGGTGGTAAACCGGGTATTCCAGCCGTTGACACGGTCCATACGGTACACCGAAACGGTATCCGCTGAGGGGGCGAGGACGGTGCCGCAAAAAACTGTTCCATTATTATTGAACTGCCCCTTGTAAACCCCTTCACTCAGACTATCTATTTCGTAATCCCCCGTTACATAACGAAAGCCGCGTCCGTTTTTAAGCGCCAAACGTCGCACGACCGCTATCTCGGGGTTAGTACATTTCCCAGCCACAGGAACTTTAAAAACAATTCCTTTATCCTGCCATACAGCGCTGTTTTTGAGGAGCGCTGCGCGTTCAGGAGCACTAACTGTATAGAAGTCTAAACCGTACGTACGGTTGTACAAATAGTAGACTGGGCGCAGTGCTACATTTTGCCCGGGGGTGGCCGTTGGTGTTGGAGCCGGAGCGGGATTTTGGGGTGCCGGTGCCGGCGAAGTGGTTGGTGCGCCAGCAATCACACCCTTGTCCGTAAAGAAATGAAGCACACCAGCACTACTAGCGGTAAACCCTGCACCGCTTGCAACGGTAACCTTACCTCCACTTACAGTAATTGCGTACGAGGTGTTGGGATTCAGATTGGTGATAATGTGTTCGGTTTGTGCAGCGGGCACCGTGTACGCAAGTGTTGCATTACTGCTACTGCCACTAAATACCACGGCAGTACTTTTTGTTCCGCCAAGGAGCACACCTGACGAACCAGCCGTTCCCGTTACCTCAAGTTTACTTTGCACTGTTTGGCCAGCACCAACTTCAAATGTTGTTAGCCAATTTTGAGTAGTCGCACTATTTCCCGGGCGCACTTCTAAGCGATACACCTTATTACTATTGAAAACATTGGAAAGATTTACTTTATTTGCTTCAGGCAAAAGTGTAGTGATCGTTCCAACAACCCCCGCGGAGTTCGTCACGCGAATCTGGTGAGCACCCGCAACCACTGATGTTACTTCTTTGGGCGCAGAAGACACATAAAATTCTTGGAACTGATCACGCGCTGCCGGAATACTGGTACTATCTGCCACGACAAAAATATTGGGGCGCACATACACAATGTTTCGCGTCCAGTTTGTAACAGTATTTTTTGGATACATTGCTTCAAGGTGGGTGCCTTGCATGGTTACATAGCTTCCGCCATCTTCAAAATTAACCAGGCGCGTGGCGGGCGCTTTGGACAGATCACTCAAATCGGGCGACAAAGCCAGCTGCCCGCTGCCAGGATAAAAAATATTAGCGAGAAGTCTTTTTTTACTACCGTAGCGATCATCATAAATCTGATCGCCATATGACGGATCATCTTTACCCACTACCGCGTTACGATTGAGTGCCCCCGTCGGATTAACCAAAAACGGTGTATTACCGGACACGATCGTAAGACTACCCTGATTAAATGATGCTTCGCCAGAGTCAGGATTGTTGGTATATGGCCCCGCGGTGAATGAGCCCCACACCGCATCTGCCTTCCAACTCGACCGCATTGCTGCCTGCGTAACTGCGGAAAAAGATAGCGGTTCGTTCTGGTATGACACTGTCGGAGCCGCACCATCCCAGAGTAAAAATTCTTGCCACAGCGGCGCCTTACCGCTTGCCGCGCGAGTTGCTAGAGCATAGTTTTGAAACACGGGCGCAATCGGCTTTTTTAAGAGTCGGAGCGTAAAGGCTTCAAACGTATAGAGTGCCGAATTGGTCGGTGTTGGATTGTCGCCCTCGTACACCGTGCCGGCATCATCGAGCGATGCAAGGCTTGGCCAGGCAAAATGCATCAGATTGTACGCCTGATCATTCACAAAACCAAACGGATGCGTGCTGTCTTTAGTTAGATCAATTCCGTTAGCAGTGTACTCAGCAATAATGGGCCAGAGCATGTTCTGCGTCGCGAGCGCACCATAGTTCCAACCTTCAGGCCATCCGCCACCTTTTATCCATTTTTCGTAATACGGCTGCACAACCGTGTCATACTTTGTTTTCCAGCTTGTCCATAGATTTTCTGCCTGCGGATTGTCACCACTCGTTGCCAAGGCCGTTAGTGCTTTCGCTGCAAAATATCCGGCAAAATAATTTCCTTGTGGATGATTATACCCAAAACCGTTTCGTTCAAATTCACTGATCCAATAATTTAAACTTGTATACACTTGTTTCTTTTGCGCAGCACTCATCGCTTCACCCAGCCAATCATACCCAATCGCCATAGCAACACCAAAATTACGAATACCATAGCCACTATCAGTAAGCGGGTTATAGGCATGGGCCTGGCCCGGGGGCACGGACATTTTCATGAGGATATCAATGCCTTTGGCGGCATACTTCGCTGCTGCGGCATTATCACTTGCTTTGGTAAGCTGATAACAAATACCTAAATCAAAAATTGGTTCGTTGTAACCGTCACCCTGGTAGCCAAGGCCAATCAACGTACTGTTGCCATACGCTTTCCCATCAGGATACTCGACGGTTGCTGCCGCGTATTTGTCGCAAGCGGTTTTCAAATCAATCCAACTCGGGTCATTAGCCGCTTTCTTTTTTTCAGCTGCTGCAAGCGTATCGCCTTTTAATAAAATACTTGGGTGTGTGGCAGCACTGGTCGCCTTTGCGGAAAATAAAAAGATGCTTAGAATAGTCACTAATACAAAAAGCGGAAGAATAGTTTTTTTCATACACACAATTTCAAGAATAACGGGGGTCTTTGGTATAGTGAACGAAAAAAATACACCTGTCAAAAGTGTATTCAGAGAAACAAAAAACCTCGCGCCCACTTTAATTCCAAATTCTTAGAAACAAAGTGGGGAGAACGCGAGGTCAATGTGCGCCTCCCCTGCTCCAGTGGGAGCGTGGAGGCGGCTACTTGCGGGACAGGTAGCACTGCCGGAAGGTGAGGAACCCGGGCCGGCCTTCGATCGAGGCGTGTGCCTCGAAGGTGGTGTCGTTGTGCTTATCGATCGAACTCAGCGCGACCTCGAACGGACCCTTGCCCTCATCAGTCACGAAGTTGACCACGTCGCCACCGCAGGAGGTGTCGTTCGACAGGTTGACCAGCTCGCCATTGCCGGAATTGCGGACCTGGTTGGGATCGACCCAGTCACAGGCGATGAGGAGGGGCAGCGCTGCCGGGTTGATGCAGTTACCGTCCCAGAGCGGGGCGAGGGGCTGCGGCGCGAAGTCCGTGTGGACGCGAACGTCCACGCCCTCGGCCGCGAGCAGGGTCGGAGGGCCGGCGAACTCCTCCGGGTCATGGAGGCTGGGAGCGCAGGCCGCAGAGACGATCGAAGCAAGAAGGCAGAAGACCGGAACGATGAAACGCATGGGTGCACCTCGTAAAAGTTGGGGAATACGCCTTTCAAAAAATTGAAAGGTACATTCCCCAACCTTACGCAAAAATCTTTGTAAAGAACCGACCCCAAGAACTTACATCTTAAGGCTCCTCACCGTAGCATAAAAAGGGGCTTTTGTCAAGGGGGTTATGCAATATTTTGGCTAAAATACGGTATTTTAAATCCTCGGCGTATCATCAATTAAAATAACGGCTGTTTAGAGCCGTTATTTTTAGTTGTTTAAAGATGCGGGTTAAGGAATACGTACCGTTGTCTGAGGAAAATTGGTCATACCGGTGTAATCCCAATAATAGACAACTGCGTAATAATACGTTTTACCTGCAAGCCCTTTTGTGTCTGCAAAAAAAGTTTCATTTTTATCAACTCGTCCCACTACTTTACCAAGCGTTCCGGCTGTTTCGGAACGGTAAATTATATACCCGGAATAACCGGTACTCTGATTACTTGGCAACCAGCTGAGCACCACAATGCGCTGCGTCTGAAAAACACTGATTCCTGGAACAATAGGCGCTGTCGGCTCTGGATTTGCCGCTGCATTGGTAACAGCAAGCGTCGCGCAATTGTTGGTGTCTTCAACCGCACATACCACTACCGTTCCCGAACCACTCTGAGCTCCACCCCGAACACGCAAGGTAGCGTTTCTGATTTGCGCCTGAACCACTGCGGTATCAAAATTTGACCGACTCGAAATAACATATGAGCCAGCACCCCCTGAAACAGGGATATCGCGGGTGACATTTGGTTGCAAAGCAATAGCAGTTTGACCAAGTGTAATCGTTGATGGAGCAGTAACCACAAGATTCACTCCAAGTGTGGCGCAGTCAACGTTGGCAGTACGCGAGCAAACATTCACTGTTGCCGAACCGTTCACGGAACCAACCGCGGTCAAACGAAGTGTCGTTGCATTTGGAAAAGAGGTAGCAACAACTCCTGTATTAGAATTTGTTTCAACAAAATAATTATTTGTCGAGTCTCCCGAAAGCGTGACGTCTACTGACTGGTCACGACGAAGTGTAACCGAGCTCTGGCTTACAGTAACGTGCGCACGAGTGTCACTTTGCACCTTTACGTCAACAGATTTACAACCAACATCAAAAGCGCAGAAAGTCATTTTAGTTGTGCCGAGCGCCAAGCCGTTCACGGTGATGCGATTAGCACTCACCGTAGCATTGGCCGCAGAACTGTTAGTGTTGTACGCGAGAAACAATGGCGAAGCGGAGGCGGTAAAGGTCGTGTTTTGTCCCGGCGCAACATACACCGTATCAGAGGTAGTAACCGTCAAACCGCTTATGTAATTTGGCCAGGTCGTATTGGATGAAGCAAGACCGTTTACCACTACTGCTACTTGGGCGCCTGGCGAAATACCGTAGGTACCGCTGCTGATTGTGGTTACCAAATTTCCACTAGCATCCGTAGTACCAAACACATCAAAGCTAACAGGGTCCATTGCTCCGGGCCTTGTAACCAATAACTTAACCGTACTATTTGCATCGCCGGCTACCCTCATTTGTACGCGATCACCGGAATTAAGCGCAGCAGCGGTAATGGTCGGTTGCTGAGCGGCAAATGAAACAGTAGTAAGACTCCCAAGCCCCAATGTTACTGCCAGAATAAAAACCCCAATCTTTTGAAACAATTTCATAGAAAAATCATTTAAGAATAAACTGCTTATAGGTACCATGCGCCCTTAGACCACTTTCTGTCAAGAAGAAATAATGAAAAATAAAAAAACCAGCGGCACGCTTTACCCCAAAAATACTTTGGTTCAAAGCGTGTGAGCCTCTGGTTTTTTGCTCACCCTACTTGCTGCCACTTCTTTTTAATGCAGCATCCCGAACAACTTGCACTCAGCGCTGTAGTGACTTTCCCCCGACTCATCATCAAGCCAGCTCGTCAAGACACAAAGGCTTTGGCGACCGGGTGCCAACGTCAAACCCTGTGCCGGAAAGGCGTCGTGCGGAAAGCATGGCATAACCGCTAATTGCCCAGTCTCATCAGTACCAAAAGCAAGGTATGGAATCGGGACCGGCCCGCTGCCATGCTGCACCACGCACGAATATATGTCCCCACAGTCCTCTTCTCGCCAGGTAACTGCCGTAACCGGCAGCTTCAAACAGGCCGTCTGCGCCGAATCCTCTTCGAGCACCTCTTCGGCACGCTCGCAGACCGCTTCTATTTGCGGCGACCGCTCATAGATGCCCCCGGGTGTTTTGAGGACAATGCGATGGCGTCCCGCGCCCTTCAAAACCTGCTGGGGAACCGCGGCCCTGCCAGCATCCACCTGCAGCGTTTTCGTTGGTCGATTGTTGCACCCAACGATGAACGACATGGACAAAAACATCACCAGCAAACGCAGCATGAAGTTCTCCTCGCGCAAGTTAAAGTTTGTTGAGGTTAGTTGCTTTGGTTATAACTAACCAAGACCACCGGAGTATTACAACAAAAACGGTGTCTTGTCAACACCGCACCGCCAAAAAACCTTTCTAAATTACTTGCCTTTACGTCGTTCGGTGCCCGCAAAATGTACCAGTGCGCTGCGCAATTCGTCTTTGCCGAAATCCGGCCACAAAATTTTTGTAAAATAGAGCTGGCTATCGGCGACATCGAGCATCATGAACCCGCTTGAAAAATGCGGATCGTTTTCTGAACCAGTGCGAATAACCAAATCGACGGCTGGCAAATCTTTAGTATACAAAAATGTTTTAATCGTTTCAGGGGTAATCACCAGTTCTGGCTGTTTAATTTTTTTATTCGCGATCTTCGCTACGGCCTGAGTCATTTCTTCGACACCGCTATAGGCCAATAAAAAGGTAAGATTATAATTCTCGTATTTTTTAGTGGCTTCCTCTACTTCGCGCATTACTTGCTGACAACTTTCGGGAAAATATTTTTTCCAGACACCCAAAAAACGAACTCTGACACCACGACCATGAACTACCTTGCTTTTTAATAATTTTTTAAAGTGGCGTTCAAATAACGTAAACAAAAAAGCCACCTCTTTACTATCACGCTTGGTAACATTATCAATCGAGCAACCCCACACAGTAATGTATTTTACATCTTCATCGAGAGCGGCGAGCAAAGTTTCTTCAAATTGCTGGGCGCCTTGGCGGTGCCCAAAAAAACTCGCCAGGCCTTTTTGCTTGGCCCAGCGCCGGTTACCATCGGGAATAATTGCAATATGAGTGGGAATTGTCATAAAAAAATTTACGGTCATACTGTAGCACAGCCTGCAGACTTACAACAATAGCGAGGCCCCGACCGAAGTCGGGGCCTTAATTGGCCAGCACCAGAGGGCGCAAGATCTTTAACGGCGGCGGGACGTCTGCGCCAGTGCCGGATGCTTGAGCTTGAGCTCATGTATGATCGCATCACGCGACTGCTGCCGCACAGCCTGCTCAGCTGACACATGGGCAATACCCGTCTGGAACTCCAGCAGAAGCTGGAGCAGCTCCGGATCCACTTCGTCATCATTTAGCTTGTTGGCCATGAGATCCCCCCTTTGGTTTGGTAAAGAGCGGTGTGCAGAATGTTGCACACCAAACTACTCCAAAATCGGCAGAATGCAAGGCTGGCGGTGGATAAGTTACCCTTATCGCTTAAAAATACGTGGGAACAGCGGCTCATACATATCGTCCTTAAGGTCAATGCAGAGCTCTTTGCCGTCCACCACGCTACAAAAATCTATCGGCGCCTTTTCAATCACAGCAAGCGGGTACCGCTCCGACCCCTCACCCATCACGAGCACTGCTGCTGCCGCCAAACTATCCGCCACATCGGTTCTTGAAAATTTAAATGCACGATTAAAAATATCTGATTTACCACGGTAATCACGCACCCCTCTAAACCCTGCATACCCGAGCGCCACCCCGGTGACTCCGGCCCGTAGCGGCATCGTGCGACTATCCGTAATCAGTACACCCAAATTTTTAAGCCCCCACTTTTGCCTCAGTTGCCGGCGTAAAACATGCGCGGCACGGTAACTATCTTTTGGTAATAAAATTAATTTTCCGTTCGCATTTGATTCATCTATCCCGGCCGAAGCCATCAGCATGCCATCCTTAAGCGTCAGCCAGACATATTTTGTTTCAATCGCCACCTCGCTTTCTTCTTGGATCAACTGTACTTTTGTCGCTTCGTCTTTTGACACTGCAGTCCTCCCTTCGGCAAGCGCAACAATTTTGGAAGTTACTACAATCACCGAACCATCTTTTGGTTTTTTAAGATACTGCAGGATAAATGCCAGCAGGTTTTCTTTCTCCTTAAATATTCTTGTTTTAACAGGTTTAACAAACATAGTTTTTAATTGTTAGAAGTAAGCAGTGCTTCTTTAGCACGAGGTCGGAGTAAATAAATACCGATATACGATAAGGGCGTATAGAATGCGCCGACCGCAACTTTAAAGAGCCACCAAGATACTATCAGATTTATCAGCATACGGGTTTCATAGATACCCGCAAAAGCAATGACCATAAATAAAACCGTATCAAATAATTGCGACCAGATATTGGACAGGAGCGACCGAAGCCAGAACCAGCGACTCCCCATTCGTTGTTTAAAAAAGAAAAACGTCACGACATCTTGGTACTCGCCAACCGCATACGCAACCAACGAGGCAACCGCAATACGCAGCGACATGCCAAATACTTGATTATAATCATCCTGTACCCACATTCCGTTTGCCGACCAGGGAAGCGCCAGCGACGCGAACGAATACAGAATAAAAAGCGCGGTACTGACAAACCCGGCCAGCACAAAAAACCGGGCAATTTGTTTGCCATACACCTCACCCACCACATCGGTCATAATGAATACGACCGGAAACATGATGACGCCGACCGACACATGCAGGCCAAATAAAAACGGCATAATTTTAAGCCCGAGCGTGTTGGCCGCAAAAAGCGAAGTAAGATAAATGGCGAGGGCAATAACGATTTTACGAAGCGACTCAGGAGTTAGCTGATTCATAATTTAAAGATTAAATAAAAAACCACCCGGGTGGGCGGAGCAAACAAAGTTAACCTACGCCCAACATTATACTTGGACGTCTTTTCCAGTAAAACTGGACCATGTTTTCGTACGGTTATTGTGAAGCATGTATTTTTGTTACGCCTGTATTCTACCCGCAAAATAATTCTGCGTAAAGCCTTAGATGGTGCGGAGATACAATTTCTCTACTTTTTCCCGCGCCCATGGCGTTTTGCGCAAAAAAGTAAGGCTCGAATTAATGCTTGGATTATTCACAAAACAATTAATCTGAATACGTTCACCCAGCCCGTCCCAGCCATAATAATCAACCAAAAATTCAACGATCATTTTGAGCGTTTTGCCGTGCAAGGGGTCATTGGTTGGAGCGTTCATAGGCTGGAATTACTTTTGATAACCTTTTTTGGTTTTGGCACAGGCAACGCCTCAGCAGTTATTCGCACTAATTCAACCAACCAATCACTGTCTTCGATTTGTTCAGCAGCAATTACCATTGAAGGTTTGGCTCCCGGGTATGCAGCACCTTCTTTATACAAGTCACCTACCAATTCTTTCCCCGGTTCGGTAATTTTTATATATAAGGTATCGTCACATACCAGGCCAACCACTTTACCTTCACAATATAAGGCATACTCGCCAAACATCTTACGCGCTGCAACATTGCCCAGCGCAGATACCTGGTCGAGAATAAAATCAATGGTGGACTGTTTGGTGGACATAAAAAAATTAAAAGAACTATTTTGCACTAGTTCGAAATGTAAAATTAATTTTTGAAGAAGAATGTAAGTGTGGACCAATGGGGACTCGAACCCCAAACCCTCGCGTTGCAAACGCGATGCTCTACCAATTGAGCTATTGGCCCGTTTTGAACAAGACAATCCTATCAATAATATAAATAAACGTCAATATGTGCTATACTGGGTTATACAGAATGCTTCTTTTTTACCCAAAAACACTATGGAGGAACTATTTTATCTCGGCCAAATTACCCTCGCCCTGTTACTCGGCGGCATCCTTGGATTACAGCGTGAACGCTGGGGAAAGTCAGCCGGTCCACGCACCTACGGACTCGTTACTGCTGGCTCTGCCCTCTTCACCATCCTCTCGGCTAACGCCTTTGGTGTCAGCGAAGCCTCGCGCGTGGCGGCCCAGATTATTGTGGGCATCGGATTCCTTGGTGCCGGCACTATTATTCACCGCGAAAACCACATTGAAGGTCTTACCACTGCCGCCGGCTTCTGGATGGTGGCTGCAATTGGCATGGCCGTCGGCGTTCGGTATTTTATTCTTGCCGCCGGCGCAACAATACTCATGCTCATCGTCCTCGCTTTCAACGACCATCGCTTTCAAAAAACAGATCTTGAACCTCAAGCACCACCACTTCCTCCACTACCCGAACTATCCAAAAAACAAAAAAACCGTTCTCTCTAGGGCGGTTTTTGTTTAGCATTTCGCTGGCGTCAACAGGTGCTCCGAACCCTGGATTCCCGCCTACGCGGGGATGACATATGACAAAGGTTATTTTTTAAGTAAAACCATTCCCACTACACCCAAAAAAACCATATATACAAACCCCAATTTCCATCTCCTTAAAAAATTCAATGAGTACAAAAGCAGAACAAACGGCAAACCGATTGCCACAAGCGGATTGCGTTTAATTTGTCGTTTACTCACCTGCCACAGAGCCTTTGCATCACCTTCCGAAGGAATCGCCTCAAGCCCAAGTACTACGGCAAGCCACGCAAAAATTATATTTTGATACGTTAGCCATGGTTCGTGGATCCCACCGTAGAAAACAAGTGATCCAAAAGAATTAAAGATAAGCGGCCCGAACGAAATCAGCAGATTCTGAATAAAAGTTTCAGGCTCGGCATGCTCCACATAGCCGGGCGGGTTACCAAACCCAAATAACTTCATCTTAAATATCTCTATGCCCGAAAGCCAACAAAATAAAGCGTGACTGAGCTCATGAAGCACAATTCCAGGCGCGAGCAACAGATTGAGAATATAATACAGCATACACCACAGGCCCTAGTGAACAACGCTTTAAACAGCAACCTTCTGAAACTGAGGAACTTGTTTTGCTTCGATCGTAAAAATAAATGCAGCCAGCACCCAAAAAAGCATTGCCAAATCGTTTTTGAAATACGGCACATCAATAAGCCCGTGAATAAACAACACAACCAGCATTACAAAAAGTCCTGCTCCCAACAGCTTGTCTCGATGACGATAATAACGATAGGCGCACACGAGTAAATACACATAGATGGCCGTAAATGAAAGCATGCCCAAAAGCCCGGTCTCAGTCCAAAAATTTAAGAAAATATTATGCGGGTAAATGAGGCGTTCCATTTTTTTCACATCATAATGCGGCTTTTGAATTTTGCGAAAAAACTGCCTGACTCCCGCGCCGAGTGCAAAATTTTGCGGTGAGGCGGTAAGAAATTCTTTGGAATAACTCCAGAGCACGACGCGATTTCCCGCCGATTTATAATGAATCGGCAAGCTGTTTGGAAAAAAGATAATTGCTCCCGCTGCAATACTACCCAACACGACCAGCGCAACCGCACTTTTTTTATAACCAAGAAGGCCAATACCTACAACAAATCCCAGCCCAAGGGCAATATACGCCCCCTGTGAAAAAGTAAACGCAATTGCCATAAGCGAAACCAGACCGCTGCCGATCGCAACTCCGGCCGCTGATTTTTTATTTTCTTTATACAGTTTTAAAGCAAACGCGGCAGCAAGCGGCACAAGCGGCGCCAAATAGAGCGCGACCGCATTTGGCGAGGTATAGAAAGCGGTTACTCTTCGTGTAGCGGCGGCCGTCCATTCCGGCGTCGCAATACCGTATCCGGTAAACTTTTGTACTATAGCGTAGACACTAATACTCAGTGTTGAAAATAAAATCGGCCAAAGATAGTCGCGCGTCTCGAGTTTTTTACTTCGGCCAATCAGTATAAAAAATAAAACCATTGGCTCCAAAAAATATGCCCGCCATTGACCAAACGACAGCAGCACCATATCACTGACCGCAACGCCCAGCAGTGAAGCAACAAAAAATATACCTAGAGCAGCAAAAAAATAAGGCTTTTTTTTGATTGTTTCACTAATTACTCGGCTATCATCTTTGGCAAAGCGAATAAGCCATACTACAAATAACAAACCAAACAAAACTTCTAGCAGCGTTGAAGGAAAAGGACCAATCTTAAGACGCACCAAATACGCAGGAAGTGCAACGATCAAAAATCCGAGCGCCCGGGAAAACCACTTCCACGCAACACCTAAAAAAACAGCACTGCAGACTACGAGAAGCACGTACAAACCTATCATACTTTTTTACTTTTCCTTTTTTTAGTTGGCACGGCTCTTTTTTTGTGCGGCCGTGAAACAATCGTTTTCTTTTCATCCATCATCGCTCCCCAGCTCGGAAGGGTTGTAAATTCATTTCTAAATATCGTTACAATAAAACCGGCTCCAACGATTGACATGCAGCCGACAAATACGAATAAATAGCGGAATGAATATACCTGGGCAATATATCCGCCAATTGCTGCGGTTACAGCAGTTGCAAGACTGATAATTGTATCGTACACGCTCCATTCATACCCTTCCTTTTCTTGATGAGCGTAGCGGGTAAACATAATTCTCCAGCTCGGGAACGAGAGCGCGCCGCCAATACCATAGATAATCTGAAAGGCGTATATAAAAAGCATGCTCGAAGCTGCGGCATAACCAAACGGAGTGATCGCAATTAAAAATGAACCGAGAAGTAGTGTAAAAAGCTCGCGTCTATTACCCGGTTCTTCATCATCCCACTTGCCAATCAAAATCTGGAATAATGATTTAGTAAGGAGCTGAATCGCGAGCGCAATTCCAATCCCAAAAACCGTTGCATCACTTATTCCTTTCAAAAGGAACACCGCGAATATCGGTTGAATCAAACCAAAACTCCCAACAATAAAAAGGTCGGAAATAATGAGCGTTCTAAGTACTTTATGCATACCCTCCTATTTAATTTTTAAATCAACTCCGTAGGTTTTTTTATAACGATCTTTAAATTCTTTTAAAGTAAATTTGTGGTGCTGGGTACCATACGACTCTACCGCATAACTTGCGGCCACACTCCCCATTTGTCCGCAGGTTTGGTAATCAAGACCTTTTTCTACCCCCACAAAAAACCCCGCGCGGTAGGCGTCCCCTGCTCCGGTCGGATCGTCGACCGATTCCGGCGGGCACGGTTTAATATCAAACACCTCTCCTTCGGCCGTGGTCACGATCGATCCTTTGTCTCCCAGTGTCGTAATCATGACCGGAACATTTTTCAAAATTTCATGCGCATCCCAACCGGTGCGTTCTTGTAATAATTTAATTTCGTAATCATTCCCAATCACAAAGGCACTTTGACAGAGTGTCGTGCGAAGCTCCACATCATTAAACGTCGTGATCTGCTGACCAGGGTCAAATACTGCTTTAATTCCCAGCTCACGACATTCTTTAATGTGTTTTTGCATGACATTTTTATCGGTCGGCGAGATAATTGCTAAACTAAATTTTTCTTTAAAACTGTGCACCGACGTCTCTATGGCGCGCTCGAGTGGTCCGTTATAAAATGCCGTTACCTGATTATCATCATTGTCGGTTGTAATATAGGCCGAGGCTGTAAAGCGTTTCACATCCTGCACAATATATTTGGTACTGATCCCGGCTGCTTCGAGATAATTAAGATAGGCTTCACCGTCTTTACCCACTACCGACACGATCGTTGGCTCGGCGCCAAGCATGTTAATAGTAAAGACGATATTGCCGCCCGTTCCTCCCCAGCCGCGCTCCAAGCGATCGACCGTGAAACATACATTCAAGATATGCAGTTGGTCTGGCAGTAAGTGGTTGCGGAAGGTATCGGGGAAATTCATGATGTAATCGTACGCAAGCGAACCTGATACCAGAATAGACATACAGCGAAATAAAAAATAACAAACCTACTATAGCAAAAAATGCCTGCACAGTCTAGATAAAAAGACCCTTGCCGAAACTATAAACCTGTGGCATACTCAAAACCACCCTTTTCTATTTCCTCCGTTTATTTTTATGAATTTCTTTTCCGGTTTTGGCACTGGCACCAGTCTTGTCCTCATAGTACTCCTTGCTCGCTGGCGAACGCACCGAAGGCGTTTTGTAATTGAGGGCACGGTGAACCCGGGTAATCAGCAGGGCAAAAAATTAGGCGCAGCCACCGCCAACCTCCCGCTTGAAGCTGCTAAAAAACTGCCCAAAGGTTTGTATGCCTGCAGTGTCCGCATCGGAGAAAGTACTGCTCAATACCGCGGCCTTTTGTATTATGGCTATAACTCACTTTCCAAACTCGATTGTCTTGAAGTGCATTTGTTCGATTTCAATGCCAACCTCTACGGAGAACGTTTGAACATTACCACCGTACGTTTCCTTCGCCGTCAAAAAAAGTTTTCTGACCCAAAAAAGCTGAGCGAACAAATTCAAAAAGACATTGCCAAAGCTCTAAAAATCACTTCTAAAAAACGTCCTTAAAAGGACGTTTTTTAGTGAGTGTTTAGCGAAGACCAAGCCAGACTGCAACCGCCAGGCCAATCCGATAGACGCCAAAAGGTTTGAAGGTGTGTGTACGGACATATTTAAGAAGCCAAGTAACTGCTGCAAACGCCGTTACTGCGGAAACCACAAGACCAAGTACCAGTACCCCTGCCTCACTTGCGTTAAAAAGTTTATAATTTTTTAATACATCCAATCCGGTTGCAGCCAGCATGGTTGGAACGGCCAAAAGAAACGAAAATTCAACTGCGACTTTGCGATCATGCCCCAAAAGCATGGCCCCAACAATAGTGGCAGCGGACCTCGATACCCCAGGGATCATTGCAACTGATTGGCAAAGTCCGATCGTGAAGGCGTCACGGTAGCTCATTGTTTCAATTGTTGACTGTGCGGATGCATCGCTTGGTACTTTTTCTTTTTTTGCAACCCATCTTTCAAATACAAGCAATACAACACCACCAATAAAAAGTGAAGCCGCGACCACCGTAACATTGCCCAGCAAATAATGCTTAATGGCTTTATAGAGTAAAAGCCCTAAAATTCCGGTTGGTAAAAAAGCGACAAACAGTCTTTTAATGAGTTCCCATGATAGCAATCGTTTAAAATATACGGCCACAACCGCCAAAATCGCACCCAGCTGAACTATAATCTCAAAACTTTTAATAAAATCTGTTTCGGGAATTTTAAGGAGCGCAGACGCGAGCACCAAGTGGCCGGTTGACGAGATCGGTAAAAACTCGGTAAGGCCTTCGACGATCCCAAGAATTGCGGCATGTAGATACGAAAGCATATATGCTCGTAGAGATTACTTTAATAATTTCTTTTCTTTTTTACCGACAATGAGCGCGCCGACAGCAAGGACTATAATTAAAAACAACAGCTCAGAAACGCCGCGCAAATGTCGAATTTGCCGCCAGGTCTCGCCGAAGAAATAACCGAAAAGGAGGTACACTCCGGCAGCCGCAAAAGCGCTGGTTATATTGTAAAACAAAAATATTTTAAAATCCATGCGGACGAGCCCGGCTACGAAGGGAATAATAGGGCGAAACGGGCCAAAAAAACGAGCGAATAAAACACTTTTATTACCATGTTTCACAAAAAATGCCTGGCCTTTTTCCATATACTCCTTTTTAAAAAACCGACTTTTTTCATCAAACAACGTAATACCCTTTCTTCCAAGCAAGAAACTTATTGTGTCACCAACTACTCCGCCCAGTGCCACGCACCAGAGCAACGTTTTAAAATCCAACAAATGCCGCGACGCCAAGACGCCGGCAGCGAGTACTACCGTTGTGCCCGGCACCAAGAGCCCTACAAAAGCCAGGGATTCTAGAGTGGAAATAATAAAAATAATGCCATAGAGCAAAAACTGGTTCATGGCTAAATGCGGCGTTACGAGCGTAACCAAATCCGGCATACCGATTTTAGAAAACAAAAAAAGAGAATCAAATTCTCTTACAGCCTATCATGAACAAAATTTTTAGGGTAGGCAGGGCGGCGACCGTACTCACACAGCCGCCGCACATACCCCTGGCTACATTCGCACTGTTTTCTTGGTGAAATACTGCATAACACTGAAAAGCACAATACCAATACCTGTGACTACAGTCAAAGAAATGAGTGGATTCACGTCTGAATATCCAAGGAATGAATAACGGACGAGGTTTATCGTGTGATGAAGAGGATTAAACAAACTAATCGTTGACCAGGGTGCGGGAAGATTTGCAACCGGATAGAAGACACCCGCCAAGAAAATCATTGGCTGCAAAACAAAGGTAGTAATAAAGGTCAGTGCTTCGAAGTTTTTGGCCCACATACCGAACACTACACCGAGCATGCCAAAGACTAAACCATTGAGCAGAATAACCCCGACCAACATGAATGGATGCAGGAGCGTGAGACCAGGCACAAACCAAGCCGTCAGAAGCGCTGAAAAACAAATCGTAAAAAACCCGCGCGTAAGCGCCGCTGAGGCGTACGCAATCCCCACTTTCCACGGCTTGATTGGAGCAACCTGCAAATCCACAATACTTCCAACGTTCTTAGCAATGATAAGGGCGAAACTTGGGTTGGAAAAACAACTATTAACCATAATCATACCGAGGAGGCCCGAATAGACGAACGACAAATAGGTATGCCCGCCAACCGTCTGGGTTCCGGTGACCACTCCAAAAACCGCCAAGTATAAAATCATGGAAACGATCGGACTGAAAATCGTATCGAGCCAAAGCTTCTGAAAACGTTTTACTTCACGCGCGTAAAGCGCCCACATGTAGGACATAGGATTATTTCGTTAAATCAAGAAAAATCGTCTCGAGTGACGGCGCGGCGTTGCGAACTGATTTTAAATTCTCACCATAATGTTTGATTACTTTGGTCATATCATCGGCCAGATCCGTGATTGGAAATTCATATTCGTTACCAACCGGATTGACTCCGGCGAGCGTAGGTTGAGCGCGATCGAATAACTCGAAATGAATGACATTCTTGGAAAATTCTTGCTGAATTTTGGAGAGCTTACCTTCCTTAACAACCTTACCATGATTAATAAACGTGACCGACTCACAAAGCTGTTCCGCTTCTTCCAAATAGTGCGTGGTAAATAAAATAGTTGTACCTTCACCATTCAAACGGCGAACAAGTTCCCAAATCTTTTGACGAAGTGCCACATCAACTCCAGCCGTTGGTTCGTCGAGAATCAAAAACTTTGGTTTATGCATAATGGCTTTCGCAATCATCAAGCGGCGCTTCATACCACCCGACAAATTGCGGGCACGTTCTTTGCGCTTGTCGGCCAAACTCAAATCCTCTAACACTTCGGTAATCCGCTTGGCGCGTTCAGCGGCAGGGACACCATACATACCCGCAAAATAGTAGAGCACCTCTTCAACAGTAAAAGCCATTTCTACTACAATTTCTTGCGGCACAATACCGAGTGACATTTTGGCCTTTTCAGTTTCTTTCGCAACATCAACACCAAAAAGTTTCACCTCACCACTCGTTGGCACCAGGATGCCGCTGACAATACTGATAAGCGTACTCTTGCCGGCGCCATTAGGGCCAAGGAGGCCATAAATTTTACCTTCCTCAACCTGCACTGAAACGCTATCCAGCGCCTTGAGGTCGGCTTTTTTCTCTTGTTTAAAAATTTTACTAACATTCGTAATTTCTAGTGCAGACATAAACAAATTTTAATGTGAATAGAACCACTATACTCGTCTGTCTCCCCAAAGTCAAAGCTCGTTGTAAGCTATTTTTCTTGCTCGATGATTTCCTCCAAAACATTATTCAAGACAATCTCTTTATAGTACAGCGCCGACTTTCGCGGTTTCCTCTCCATAGTTTCATAGTCAACTTCCACCAGTCCAAACCGAGGATGAAACCCCTCATGCCACTCAAAGTTATCCATGAGCGACCAGTGCAAATAGCCGCGCACGTCGACCCCTGACTCGATCGCCTTATGAACATTTTTTAAAATTTCACGAATATACCACTCACGATCTTTATCCCCCGCATCTGCCAAACCATTTTCTGTAATGTACACGGGCTTGGCATATTTTTTTAGATCCGAAAGTACGTGAAAAATACCTTCCGGATGGAGTTCCCAGCCCAGGTCGGACAACCGCTTATTTTCATTTCGCGTGATGAAAAAATTGGTACGATTATGAAAATAATAATTAAGCCCGATAAAATCTTGCCACGGATCAATCTGGTTTAAGAAATATTCGTTCCACCACCAATCCGAAACATGCTTTACAGCGCGATTAACAACATGGTTAGTGTGCGCCTCAAAATAAATATTATTTTTTGCAATTCCGACTTGTGCGTTTGGGTTGTATCGTTTAATAATCGGGTAAGCCTTGCGATGCGCTTTAATTAAATGACGAAAAACGCGCAGATACATAATTGGATTTTTCTGCTGCGGCGGCCACACACCAGTTAAGTACGATTGGGTTGTAAAAATTTCCGGCTCATTGAGCGTGATCCAAAAGCAAACTTTATCCCCCATTACTTTCATGACTTCCGCTACATAACGTTCAAAATACGCAATTACTTTGGGATTACTCCAGCCGCCTCTGTCGCGCAGCCAAAGCGGTATCGTCCAGTGCCACAGTGTTACAAACGGTTCAATACCAATTTCTTCTAAGTGCGTTATCGTATCGCGATATTTATCGAGCGCCTTTTTACTAAAGCGCCCTTCTTCAGGTTCAATACGCGACCATTCGAGTGAAAATCGCGTACTGTTGTGGCCTAGTTTTTTAGCGAGCTGAAAATCATCACGGAATAAATGATGATGATTCGCGGCTTTGCCGGAAATAAAATTGGCTTTACCGTGCTTTTCAAGTTGACCGGTTTCTGTTAAATACCTGAGGCGTTTTTCGGATTGTTCCCATTCAGTCCAATCATTTGTGTTATGACCTTCGACCTGATGCGACGACGTGGAAGCGCCCCAGAAAAAACCTTTGGGAAAATGGTATTTTTTAACCATACGCTACTTCGCTTTGGTTTTATAAATCGGGCGAATAGAATCACCGTAAATTTCAGCGGGGTACATCAGTTCCATAAATGAACGAAGGCCTTCAGTCGAAAAAAGGCGTGAAACACTATAGGTCTTATCATCAAGCTTCTTGGCTTCAAAATCCATTTCACCCGACTCAATCCTCTCGACACTGCCGTCCTTCGACCGTACCAAGCGTGGCAAGAAAATTTGCATTTCGCGATTGCGAACTATGCCTTTACTATCAGTATGCTCAACATAAAACTTACCCATACGTACATTCCCCGTTCCACCCGGTCCGCTGCTCGCTTTGAAGGTTTCTCCTTCTGGAGGAAATTCTTTATACTGCACAATCCTGACGCGCTGACCCTGACGTTCAGCCTCCTCAAGAATTCCACTAATAAGTTCACGGACGAAATGAGGCATCTCCACCTTACCAATTGGTTTATATTTTTTATCCAGCACCTTATCTTTAAAATCAACCGTTTCCATCGCAAGCGCAGCGAGAGCTTTATCTGAAGTTTCTGTAACGACAATTGATTTAGCAAAAGTATCCATAGCTTCCTTTTTAGAAGCTTCGTCCCGGACAATAATTTTACGGAAATAGGAAAGCAATTCTTTTTCACGAGTATATGTTTTTACCGCATAATTTTCCGGACCAAAAACCCCTTCTTTTACGACAGCTGTACCTTGATTTTTAACAACCTCAAACGTACCCAGCGCATTTTCAATATCTTGAATCGGCTTAACTCCGGTTGCAAGAACTTCTTTTTGAATCTGCTCTGCTTCAAAAAGCATCATCATGAGACCAAGCTTACGCGACGCTTCGAAGCGCACCATCCGGGCTTCTTCGGGATCTCTTGGAATATCCTTACTCGTATTAAAAGCAATATCCCACAACTGTAAAATGCTCGCGTTTTTAACAAGTTCGTGCTGATCGAGCGGAACATCCTTAACATCAGCTGCGGCATACAGTGTTTCGAAGTACTCATCAATTTTTTTACTTAGTTCCGGCAGGGCTTTAAAAAATTCTGAGGAAAGAAGCGTTCGCTTTTCCGTCTTTTGTTTTTCAGCATCTTTTTCGTGGCGTGTAACAAAAGTTGCTGAATTAAAATAATTAATAGCCTGACTAGGAATTCCTTCGCCAGGAAATGCCAACACCTCTTCTTGAGGAATCCTAAAACGTTGAGCAAGTGTAGCAATACTTTTCGCCGCCTCTTCGCCATGCTCTTGCACTTGGCGCAAATGCCAGAATGTATCCGAAATCTTCATGAGCCGCAGCATTTGCGGGTTGCGCATCAGGGTGCGGCGCTCACGCAGATCCGACTCATCAGAAATAAGCAGCGGGAAAATAAAATTAATGGTTGGCACGCCCGCCCCAGACTCCAGATCAAAACGCTCTGTCGCGTGATCACGCATCTCTTCAATATTAGAGTTTTTGAGCGCCCTTCGAACCTGCTCGGGCGTGCACTGATATGCCCGCACAACATCTTTCCAAAGCTCTTCTGCTTCCTGCACAGCCGAAACAATCTCTTCTTCAGTAATTCCTTTTTTTGGCCTCTTCAGAATATTACGCAGCGCTTCAATGCGCGAAAAAATCTCTTGCCGTTCCTTATTAAAAATTTCGTATTCCTGAGAATCCTTTGCACTATCTTTAAGCCTGACCGCCCACATAGCATGTTCAAGAACAGACAATTTTTTTGACGCTTCTACTAATCGAAATTCTGATAACGTCTCGTTATGAATCGCATCCAAACTTTCGTCATCAGTGATTATTTTATCTGTTCGCCCGCTATCGCGGCGCAGACTATCAAGAGCAGACAACGTCTGACCGTTAACTGTCGCAGTGCCTTCGCTAAGGAGCTGCTCAAACTGATCTCTATTGAGATATTCAAACGAAGCAATCTTATCTTCTTCAACATCAAGCGCATATGGGCGATCCATGGGACGCGGCAAAATTTGCCCCACGTAATAACGGACTGTACGTTCCATTTTTTTACCACCTCCAAGATCAAGACTGTAGTTCTGGGAATGCTTCAATTCACGCGTACTGCCGACGGTTGGCCTGAGATGCGTTTCTTCCACAACCTCGCGGCGCGCCGCGAGGTAGGGCTTTTCACCTGTATTGATTTTGCCACCAACCGGCGACAACTGATCAGTCGATTTTGTCCCCGCTTTTTTAATTAAAAGTGTCTCGGTAAAATTCCAATTTTCAACATTTCCGGTTTCCGGCAAACTGCGCGGGTCAATTGATTGAAACAAAAAAACACGCGCTACTTCCGTAGGTTTTGCTTTGGTTTCTTTATGTTCTATTTTGTGTCCTTCTCCGTGTGGTCGTTCACTCATAGTGTTGTATTAATTCTCGCAAGGCATCGCTGGCGATCCAGCGAGCCGCTGAGGAATCTAATTGTTTCATTTCGTTGGCCGTACGCGCCGCGAGCCGGGCCAAATTTTGGTTACGCTTACCAATCTGCCGAAGCGCCCAATTTATTGCTTTTTTCACGAAATTACGATCATCAGTCGCATATTTGAGCATAAGCGGGAAAAAGGGTTCAAAGTCCGAATCAGTCGCTTTTTTATCATGCACCGCAAGCGTCGCCATGAGGACGAATCCGGCTCGGCGCACAAATTCTTCTTTTCGCTTGGCCCACGCTTTTGCCAGCTGCCAAGCCTCAGGTGTCCGGTCAAACAAATTGCCGCACACCTGGTCACACACGTCCCACGAATCAAAATCGAGAGCCCACGCTTCCATTTGTTTTTTGGTAACGAGCTTTGGTTCGTCGATAAACGCAGCAAGAATGCGCGCTTCGTGTATTCCCGACTTCCAGAGTTCAAGCGCTAGAGCATGATCTTTGCCGATTTCTTTCGCCATTTTTCGCAATGTCACAACGCTGATGCCAAGCGTCCCAGTGGGGTTGATGCCGAAACGCGCCATTCCGGCAATAGTTCGTTCATTGCGCAGTGATTTTAATTTTCGAAGTATTTCCGCACTTGTCATATCAATCTTTCCAATTCCACCACTTTAATTTTTGAGCTTCCGGTTTTGGAGCAGAGACAAAATACATGGCCAGCGAAGCATCAAGGGTGCACACGTACTTTGTACAGGGCCAGCCACGCTGGGAGGGTGGCACTTGAGTTTAACTGGCATCATCGTACCCTACGACACCTACAAAATCAATCACCTTGCTTTTTTTCTAAAGCAAGGTGATTGATTGGCGGGCGTTATTGAGCACGAGCCTCGAGGTGGAGCATAATTTGCCCCGAACCATTTGTTCCTTTCAAAAAGTTCGTGATCTCAACCGGAACTTCGGTGCGGGCCGCCTGCTCGGAAGCGTTAGTTGCAATTACCCCATCAGCAGTAAGCATATTTCCTTTTCTGACAAAAGTCATGGGGAAGATAAAGGTCTTCGTAACCGGGCCGACCGAAAGCTTTCCTTCCACTTCAAATTGGGTGGCGGTCTCTGCCCGAACGTCGACATTTCGCACTTCGCCAATAGTCAATGTTGCACTAAAAAGTTTCGCAGCGTTCAAATACGTGTCTAATTTAAAATGATCAGCAGCGAGCGTGTTACCGCCATTTTTGATAAGCGAAGCCGTATCAATTGCAATTTTTCCGCTCGTAACGCCGGTATCGTCAGCGACGAAGTTTCCGGAAGCAATTTTTGCTTCCCCTGTTCCGCTAAAACCGCGGACATTTTTTAGCGACCACTTGAGCGTGCTCGATGCCGGGTTAACAATATATGTAGTGGTTGGCGGTACGTCCGGGCCGGAGGTCGCCGCTCCTTTTTTGAGCCAGGGGCGCCAATTGCAGCCGGCGGTTACAATCACCAACCCGAGAAGTGCGCCAAGTAACAAAGTTTTTTTCATATACATAGTATTACTGAATATATACCTTATAGTAATTGAAGGGGTCATATTGGTCAATCAGGCACTTCTCTATTGTGTAACCTTTTACCCGGCTACCGGGTATACTTATAGCGAGAGAGAAAAAGGTCGTACTTTTATATCACATCTAATTCTTAATTTTAATCACATCCTTATGAAGCATACTTCCAAACTCGTCAGCGCAGCCGCGCTTCTTACCCTTCTTGTGCCGGCAATTACACTGGCCCACCCGCTCAATTCAGGTTTTAGTCTATCTAGTATCGAAGCAAACCTCAAAGCAAAAGTTGGAGAAAAAATGGAAAAACATCAAGAAAAAAGACAGGAAAAAACAATCAGCGGCGCCGTTACCTCCATCAATGGAATGACGCTCGCGGTAAAAAACACGAAAGACAGTGTCGTCTACACTGTAGACGCAACCAACGCCAAACTTGTTCGCAAATTTGGAGCAAATATGGTTATCGGGGACATCCAAGTCAATGACATTTTGTTTGTTAACGGAACAATAAGCACCACCACCCCAACCACCGTTGTTGCCAAAGTAATTCGCGACGAATCATTGCAAGCGCGTAATGCAACTTTCAACGGTACAGTTGTTACTATTACCGGAACGAGTTTCACACTTCAAACAAAAGAACGTGGCCTCCAAACCGTAAACACAACCAGCAGCAGCACGATTAAGAAAAATGGCACTACCGCAACTTTTGCCGACATTACTGTTGGAGCAACCGTTCGGGTTGATGGTATATGGAACAATACCAACAACAATATTGCAGCTAAAACAATCAATATCCTAGCCAAGACGCGCCCTGTTTCAGTAAACGGCACAGTAACGGCTAAAACCGACACAACACTCACCCTTACCAACGAAAAGGGCAAAGTATATACGGTAACTACCGCAAAACTTTCTTTGTTCAATAAAGACTGGACCGCGATCACCCTTGGCGATGTAGCCGTCGGTGACAAAGTCGGTGTCTATGGAATTCAACTTAATGACTCCATGACGATTACCGGCATATGGTTACGCGCTACAGTTAAATAAATTACACCTTCCAAAAAAACAACCTCGAAAATCGAGGTTGTTTTTTATTAATCTTACTTCTTCAAAGACCGTTTCTTTAGATGGATGAACACAGTGGTTACAACAAGCAAACCATAATTAGCAATCATAAATACCGGGTGCGCCCACGGGTAACCGTTTACCCGAAAACTCGAAAACGGCCACAAGAACGGCGTCGGATAAAATTCAGTTGAATGCGTAGGGATATCGGCCAAAATATGCAGCATCCAGGCAAGCATTGTCCAGGGCACGAGGTTATACCACAATTTTTCTCGCTGTCGCAAAAACCGTATTCCAAAAACCACCCCAAAGACCAGGGTAAAAATTATAAGGCTATGACTATAGTTATAGAGATACAAAGCAAGCCCAAAAACCGGCCGTGCACCCGCCGAAGAACCCGGGCCCGGCAGGCTGGAGCGATCCACTGTTCCGGTTAGCAAACCAAACAAAGTAACTGCTATAGGAATACTAAACGCAAACACATCCGGAAAAACTCCCCACCAGGCTGCATGCCACGGACTGAGCTCTACTTTCTTGGTCGACAAATTACTTGCTTTCACGAGCGTCGCACTCCAGAGGCCATGAGAAAAAACATCCATAGTGATAATAGTTAAGAAGTTATACTATACCACACCGTCACACCAGCATCATCATAAAAATAATCCCGAATAGCTCGAGATTATTTTGAAATACTTTTTAGTAGCGTCGGCGCTGGTACCCAGTAGCAGCCTGTCGCTGTTGACCACTTCCGCCACTTGAGCGGTGTTGGCCACCTCGACCACCAGTACCGCTTCCAAAACCAAAACCTTGGCGCTGTTGCGGACGAGAATCCCGTGGCGGCATCGCAACTGGCGGACGGGCCACTGGTAATTCCGGGAGTGGACTTACCACCAAATGTTTGCGAATGAGGCGTTCGATTTGGTACAGGTCTTTTTGCTGGTCAGGAGCAACAAACGAAATTGCTTTACCCTCTTTACCGGCGCGGGCAGTACGGCCGATGCGGTGAACATAATCTTCACTCTGGTCAGGAATATCGTAGTTAATTACCAAACGAATATCATTAACATCAATACCGCGAGCGGCAATATCAGTTGCTACCAAGATGCGGTATTTGCCGGATTTGAAACCTTCGAGCGCTTGCTTGCGCTGTGCGAGCGAACGGTTGGAATGAATTTCGGCGGTCGTGTGACCCATTGCCTGAATTTGGCGACAGATTTTTTTAACGCCGTGTTTGGTGCGAGCAAAGATAATAATTGTTCCGGTATTGTCAGCTAGAATTTTATCCAACAGGCGCATTTTGCGATCATTTGGAATAACGAAGATTTCTTGTTCTACGCGGTCAGCAGTCGTACCTTGCGTCGCAACTTCAATACGCAGAGGCAGGCGCATAAAGCCTGTAGCGATCTTCATGATCTCGTGGGGAAGTGTTGCCGAGAACAAAAGCGTCTGACGTTCTTTTGGAACATTCAATAAAATCTTTTTAATTTGCGGCGCAAAGCCCATATCAAGCATGCGATCAGCTTCATCAAGCACGAGCACACTGACATCATGGAGGCTCACATTCTTTTGTTCTAAGTGATCAACAAGGCGGCCCGGGGTGGCAATAATTACGTGCGGGTTTGCTTTCAGCCCACGGATCTGCGGTGGCATCGGGGCCCCTCCAATCAAGACAACCGTTTTAAGCCCGATAGGACGGCCAATTTTCTGAAAGGTTTCATCAACCTGGAGCGCGAGTTCGCGTGTTGGCAAAATAATCAGGGCGCGGCCACGGTTCTGGGCAATATTCTGGATAGTTGGAATGCCAAAAGCCAAGGTCTTGCCCGTTCCGGTCTGGGCAATACCTACGATATCTTTCCCTTCCAAAGCCGGCGGAATGGCCTGGTGTTGAATGGGTGTCGGGGTAGTAAATTTGTTCGCGTCGAGGATCTCCAAAAGCTTTGGAGCAATACCGAGGCTGTGAAAACTCACCGCTTCGGCAGAAGTGTTCTGTGTCATACAAAATAAATACGTGACCCGCTTCCCACTTTAGTCACGCATGTAGACACTAGAGGATTCGAGTCTGTCCTGCCGGTCAGGCAGGGACTGAATTAAAAACAACTTATTCTACCCCAAAAATGGGATTTTGTCAATAGCTGAGCCAAAAATACTTATGCTGTGCGAGCTAAAGCGGCTAAAACAGCTCGTATTTCGCCATAACTTACTTGGTCCCCAAGCAGATTTTTTATAGGGGTGAGGCGTAAACCGTCGGTTTCTAAAGCAACTCTTTTAATAAGCTCGATCTTCTCCGGTGCAACCACCTGCTCAAGCGCCAAGTCCCCCGCCTCGATCCAATAGGCCAAATGTCCTTCCACAGTCGTTTCCGATAAATTACGTTCAACGGCAATTTGCTTAATGCTTTTACCGTCTTTAAATAAACCCAGTGTTTCTCGTTTTGTATCGCTCGACTTCTCGGGCCGAGATTCACGCCTGATTTTAACTTCTTTTTCGTTCATTTTAGAACTAATTCCAAATCGCCGACAATATTCGACAACCACACGTAAAAATTGCTGGCCATAACTCATGAGTTTAACTTCACCAAACCCAGAAATTTGTGACAAGTCTTCCAGCGTTTGGGGATAATACGTGGCAAGCTCAATAAGCGTAGCATCGGAAAAAACCAGATATGCCGGCACATTCTCAGCACGTGCAATATTCGCGCGTTCAGCTTTAAGGAGGTCAAATAAATCTTCATTATAGGACTGGTGGCCTGTCTGACTCCTAGCTCGTTTGATAGACCGCACCAATTCAACACGCAATTCGCCCCGGAGCACCGCCTCGCTCGTTCGGGTTAATTTAATGACCGGGTATTCGGCGCCAACCTGTTGCAAAAATCCCCGAGCAATAAGTTCCTTAATATAGCGAAACCATTCATCTTTAGAAATATCTGCACCGATACCATACGTCGGGAGCGTGCGGTGATCAGCTTTAATTTTTTCGGATTTTGATCCGCGTAAAAAATCTACCACATACGTCAGTCCGTGCGTACCGGCAAGGCGCGCTACTGCTGAAATTGCTTTTTGAGCAATTACCGTAGCATCAATGCGCTCGTAACTACTGAGGCACACATCGCAGCTCGCACACGTTTCAGGCGCTTCTTCCCCAAAATAATTGAGCATGTTCTTGCGCCGACACACACTTGTTTCACAAAGGGCCGCGAGTTTGTTTAATTTATTAAGCATGATACGGCTCTGCTCGGGGTTACCTTCCATTTCAACAAATCGCTTTAATTTCATGACATCGCCGGAACTATAATACAAAATCGCTTCGCTTTTTACCCCGTCGCGTCCGGCACGACCTGTTTCCTGATAATAACTCTCAATATTTTTAGGCAGATCGGCATGAATTACAAACCTCACATTGGATTTATTGATCCCCATGCCAAACGCGATGGTCGCCACAATCACTTTGATTTCGTCCTTTAAAAACAATTCCTGATGACGGGCGCGCGTCGCGGGGTCGAGTCCGGCATGATACGGCAGCGCCCCAAAACCAAAGTCTTTAAGATCTTGAGCAATGTTTTCGGCTGACTGGCGTGACAAAGTATACACAATACCCGAATCTTCGCGGTGGTTACGCAGATACTCAATAATACGCTCTCGAACATTCTTTTTTTCCTCCACAAAATAATGAATGTTGGCACGATTAAAACTTGAGACAAAAATTCTTGGGTCGCGGAGCGCCAACCGCTCTACAATATCTCTGCGCGTTAATTCGTCCGCTGTCGCCGTCAGAGCAATGGTCGGAACACTTGGGAACATTTGTTTTAACTGCGATAACATCCGATATTCAGGCCTAAAGTCGTGCCCCCACTGCGAAATACAGTGCGCTTCGTCAATCGCAAACAGTGAAATATTTAATCGTTGTAAAAAATCTAAAAAATTTCCTTCACCGCCAACAAGCCGTTCCGGGGCAACGTACAGTAATTTTAACTTATTCATGCGAAGTTGCTGAAAAACTTCTTCACGCTCCCACTGATCAATCGACGAATTCAAATATGCGGCTTCAATGCCATTGAGGCGCAGTGCATCAACTTGATCTTTCATGAGGGCAATAAGCGGCGACACAACGACTGTCAGACCGTTAAACATGAGTGCCGGTATCTGATAGCAAAGTGACTTGCCCCCACCCGTCGGCATAAGCGCAAAAACATCTTGCTTGTTGAGGACAGCATCAATAATCGCCTCTTGATTGAGGCGAAAGGAGTCGTAGCCAAAGGTTGTCTTGAGAAGTTCGGTAGCGTGTGGAGACATAGACAGTACTGTAGTATACAGGGTAAAGTCTATAATGGACAACAGGCCAAAAGAGGTCTTATTTTACAAATAAAGTGTTTGTATCTATACTAACCCCTCATTCAGCTGACACCTTTAGAAAACAACAAACCTGAGCCATTATGAAACCAAAATCAACCTCCTGGAACAAAGTAGCCTCATGGTATCAAGACCTCTTAGGCAAAGAGGATTCGTACCAAAATACAGTTATTCTGCCGAACCTGCTGCGCCTTCTGGGACCACTCAAAAACAAGATTGTGCTTGACCTCGCTTGCGGCCAAGGGTTTTTTTCGCAGGCCATGCTTAATGAAGGTGCTGGCGTTATTGGTGTTGATGCGGCGCCCGACCTTATTGCGCTCGCTCAAAAAAATATTCCTGATGGAACATTTCATGTATCCCCTGCCGATCAGCTTGGGTTTATCAAAAACGAAACGTGCGACACAGCAATCATTATTCTCGCCATTCAAAATATTAAAGAAGTTGACGGTGTTTTTGCGGAAATCAAACGAGTCCTTAAACCCGGCGGCCGATTATTACTTGTTCTCAACCACCCGGCATTTCGTATTCCAAAGCAAAGTTCCTGGGGCTGGGACGCAGAAAACGCAGTGCAGTATCGCCGCCTTGATCGCTACATGTCGGAAGCAACAAACGAAATTGATATGCACCCGGGACAGAAAAAATCGACCACAACTGTTTCGTTTCATCGCCCCCTCCAGTACTACTTTAAACTCCTCACCAAACACGGCCTTCTCGTGAGCCGCCTCGAGGAATGGATCTCACCAAAAAACACAGCCGCCGGCCCAAGAGCACCAGCCGAAAATCTGGCACGGAAAGAATTTCCTCTATTTCTGTTTCTGGAGGCTAAAAAATAACTATTAAAAAAACGTCCTACTTTAGGACGTTTTTTATCTACACTGAATATTTATTTTGCTTTTTCTTCAATCGTTACCGTTTTAACGGTAACAGGTGTAACCGGTTTTGACTGTTCTCCGGAATCGCTGGTTGTAACTTTGGCGGTTGCAATTGCGTCTACCACATCCATACCTTTGGTAACGTGGCCAAAGATAACATAATTCTTAGGGAGCGGGACATCGGCGTGCATAATGAAGAACTGACTGCCGTTGGTATTTGGTCCCGCGTTGGCCATAGCTACCGTACCGCGAGTATACTCTCCATCAAATGGTTCGTCCGCAAATTTGTAGCCCGGACCACCTGCACCAGTGCCGGTCGGGTCGCCACCTTGAATCATGAAGCCATTGATAACGCGATGAAAAATTGTACCGTTGTAAAAATCTTTCTGAGCTAAGGTAATAAAATTGTTAGTCGTGATTGGTGTTTTGTCGGTCGCAAGCGCAATTTCAATGTCGCCTTTGTCGGTGTGTAAAACGGCGGCATAACTTTTGGCGGTGTCGATAGTCATAGTTGGTGCATTAGAAATAGCAGGTTGAATATTAGTAGTATTAGGATCAGGGGTTTGGCCGTCGGTAGCGTAATTATAAGAGTCGAGTCCTGTAACCGCTGTGTCTGAGGCGCGCGAACAGCCTGCGCCGAGCAAGAGCACCCCCACCAAAAGACTTGTACCAAGTAAAAATGTTTTTTTCATAGGCTTATTTTTCAAGTTTAAAGTACCACAAGGCAAATGGGTAGCCGGGTATTAGGCGATAGTGAATCTTACCTAAATATTTTCCTGGTGCGACTTCAACAATCTCGTCGAGTATGGGCCGAGCGTACCACGGGCTAGCCGTACCTGCATAATCAATTTTAAAGACCTTGGTATTTTTGTCGCGCAACCCTTTGCCTACATACGTCTTAAAAGGATATCGTTCAACATCTTTTCCATCCTTTTGAAAAATGTTTATTCCCGACGACGTAGCTGCGTCTATTTTTTTACCCTGCCAACTTGCCTGGTAGAAATCGGCACTGCCTTTAAGGAAGCCGTCCGTCGCTGTACTAGGCACCGTGCCGGCCAAAAACTCCTTTTGGTGCGAGCTATGCTCAGTAGCAACCGTTACAATTACCAAGAAGACAAGCAGTGCCGCTATCAATCCTAGAACTATTTGCATAATTTTTCTCATAGTGTACAGCTGTGCTTATTATATAGACATTTCACTGTACTATACTTGTTTTTAAAACACCTGGCAATTTTACCGACAGCTACATTATAAACGCTGCTTTAAAACTCCGGCATGCGCCTGATTTTTATACGTAACAGCAAAAATAAGACCGCCCATAATAATAAGGAGTCCAGCCACAACCGTTGGTACTGACGCACTAAACCGGGCAGCGATGAAGCCTGATACGATTGGAGGCAAGGCTTGAGCCAGCGCCTGGATACTCGAATTAATACCCATAACTTCACCCTGAACCGAGCGGTCAGCAGAGCGACTAATTAAACTTGTAAGATTAGAAACTGACAAACCATTGCTGATAGCAAAAATTGGAACAACCAAAAATAGTTGCCAGCTGGCACGCGGTACCAAGTGGATTAGCACCATAATTCCACAGGCGATGAGTGAAAAACGTAAAATTTGATATTCGGTGAAGTATTTACTGGCAAGCCTCGTGAACACTGCTTGTGAAATTACGATCCAGATACCAATATAAGCAAAGAAATTACCGATATCTCCTTGCGAGTAGTTAAACCGGTTAATGAGATACACCGCATAGAACGTGGTGAAAAAACTAAACCCGGCGGAAAATAAAAACGTGGTTCCAAAAAGCGTTTTTAGCGCCGGAAAACGAAATGCTCCGAGGATATTATGGAGCGATTTACTCCAGTCAATCTTTTGTTTTTCGTTGCGATTCGGGTGGGTTTCGGGCAAGAAGCTGATAACCGAAAATACATTCAGCGAGGTCAGAATAGCTGCAAACCAAAACGGTGTAGCAGCGCTAAACCAGCTAATAAGCTCGGGGTTAGAAAGAACCCCGCCCAGAAACGGACCAATAATAAAACCAAGGCCAAAAACCGGGCCCATGAGACCGTATGTCTTAGCTCGATTTTGCGGCTCGGTAATGTCGGCAATAGCCGCCTGAGCCACCGCGATATTTCCACCAGTCATACCATCAAAAGCCCGCGAGATAAAAAGAAGCGGAATGTTACGGGTGATGATACCGATAGCAAAAAGCAGGTATGACAAACAAGTACCCATTAAAGAAAGAATTAAAACTTTTTTACGGCCATAGCGATCAGATAACTGACCCAAGATCGGTGCAGCCAAAAACTGAGCGAGCGGATAGCTGGCCGTCAAAAAACCCAGCAAAATATATCCGCCATCAATTGACCAGCCCGCAGGCAATAAATAATAGGCCGAGGCTGGATCGGCTAAGAGCAGTGGAATAACGGGGATCAAAATGCCAATCCCGAGCATATCGAGAAAAATTGTGGCTAGGATTATCGGCAAAGCGTACTTTGTTTTAGATTGCATAGATACGTATTCAGTATAAAAGGCAAAAAAGGACACAAGGTCCTTTTAGCACAAAAAGTATACTACTGTTTTTTTTGATTTTCGTCAATCTGCCAAACTACTCTTCCAAGGTACTCGCACGGCCGTTGTCAGAGAGATGAATAGTCGGCTGAATGTTTTCATTAACATACAACAATCGTGCAGCATCACTCACCACACCTTGCAGCCATTCAGTTGCCCAAACCATGGCTCGCGAAGCATCGCGCGCGGTGACGGTTACCCTTTGAGCACTCAACCGTTCAGCATCAAGCACCGCAGCATCTGTTGTCGTCGCCATAAGTATTCCTGATTCGCCAACAAGCGTGAGCCTTGAAACGTCTGCCTGATTATCGGTTATTGTTTCAGCTTTGAATTCATCCGCCTCAACACGTGCTGCATCGCTGAGTAAAAAATGGGCCCGAGTTGCCGTACCGGTAATTGTAAGCCGAGAAGCGTCTTTAAGCGTGCTTGTGACTACTCCTCCTCGAACAGCGGCGGTAACACGGCCCGCATCAAGTACATTAAAAAGCATATCTCCACCAAAGCCATCTGCCATTACCCGCGCACTCCCCCCAACAGTGAGGGCCGTAAGTGTCGGCAACGTAATTTCCCCTTCAACGTCATCGTAGCCACAAAAAATACAGGGTCCGATTCTTTTCTCTGCGCTCTCAGCGATAAGGAGCTCGCCGTCTTTGACAGTAAAACTTAATCGGCCGAGGCGTTCATCGCGTCCGGTAAAAGCAATTGCAAAAACCGGTCCTTGTTTGAGTGTAATAGTAGCCGATGTCGCAACTTTTATTTTGGCAAAATTGGTTTCGGGGTAATTGCGCGTGACGTGTTTTTCAGCACTTATCGCCTGCACTCTCGTATAGGCAAAAGGAACCAGATCACTTGCAGCGATTGCGGTACCTGAAAGACTGATAAGCCACAGCGCAACGAGGATGCCAATGCCGCGAGCGGTAAAAACATTTTTACGCTGAAGTAAACTGCGACCAACCGAAATAATAAAAATAAGCGGCAAGAAAAAAGCCAAGTACAGCGATACGATACCAACATAATACAGCGGCCGCACTGAAAGCTCGGTCAGCGGTAAGTCAGATACAATATAGGGCGACCGAACACCAAACAGAACAAGACCGGCCATAATCGTGATTGCCACCAGACAAAATAATGAACCCAATAAAATTGCTATACCCGAAAGTGTTCCGATAACTGGCACGAAAAATCGAACCACTTTTTTAATAAGTTCAACCACGCTTCGTAAAATAATTACTGGAATGTTGACGAATTTTTTTACAACAGAATTATCTGATTTTAACCGCGCTACCGCTTCCGCTCCTTCCGTTTTGAGTAGGGCCGCCTTTTCTTTTACCACTTCTTGAATTTCGACTACATTGATCGGCCGCCCACGCATCTCCAGCTGCTGCGCACTAGTTTCAGCACGCGGAAGCAGTATCCAGAGCACGATATATATGAGTACCCCAAGACCGTTGGCAAGACCAAGCACCACAAAGGCGATGCGCACCCAAAGCACCTCAATGCCAAAATACGCTGCCAGGCCTGAGGCGACACCAGCAACAACGGTGTCAGATGGGTTGCGGTATAAACGTTTTACAGCAGGAGCTTCACTGGGCGGCACGGTTCCGCCATCAGTTTCACTGTTGGCTATTTCTTCGACCTGGCCCATAATCGCAATTACTCGTTCGGCCTCGCCCAGCGTGATTGCCTGTGTCGTACTGTTCGCTTTTTCGGCAAACTTATCAGCAAGTCCCGATTCGATATCAACTAAAATTTCTTCAGCATTTTTTTCGACCGCAAAATGTTTTTTCATCGAGCTTAAATAGCTATCGAGCAATGCAAAAGCATCTTCCTCAACAAGAAATATTTGTCCGCCGATCGTAATTGAGAATGTTTTTTTCATAAAACTAGTAAAATTTTTTGAGCAAAGTATTGATTGAAGTGTCGAGGTTCTGCCAGGTCGACATAAGCTGGGATAGAAACTTTTTACCTTCGGGCGTCAGGGAATAATATTTACGCGGTGGCCCGTTTTTACTTTCCGACCAGTCATAACTGAGGAGTTCTGCATTCTTGAGCCGGTTCAGCAGCGGGTACAGCGTTCCTTCTACCACAATCAGATCCGCTGCCTTTAATTCTTTTAAAATATCATTGGCGTACGTTTGACCTTCGGAAATAATCAAGAGGATGCAGAATTCCAAAATTCCTTTGCGCATCTGGGCCTTGGTATTGTCAACGTTAATGGTCGCTGAATTTTCCATAGAATATAGTTAGATATTTTTACTATAGCAGGTATTACTATGTTATGCAAGGTAGCTTGTTATCCACAGCAAAAAATTTAAGGAATATCCCCAAATACCCTTGACGGAAGCAGTTTTTTCTGCTTAAATCGATTTTCGGTTTTTTCAACATAAAAGCCGATTTCATTGAAAACCAACGTGAAAGGAAAAGTACGGTCCCGGCCTTGTTCTGGTGCGGTAGCTCTGGAATGTTCCATCTACCTGTTTTTGACCAGCTCTTGGAGAACGAACTTGAACCACATGTCTTCGAACCGCTTCTTGTTCCTCGCCTCGCTCCTCCTCACCACCGCCTGCTCCGGCCAGACCGGTCCCGCCGGGATGGACGGCCGCAACGGCCAGGACGGCCTGCCCGGCGCCCAGGGCGCCATGGGCCTGCCCGGCCAGACCGGTCCGCAGGGCCCCATGTACGTGCCCCCGACCCCGGAGTTCATCGTCAACGGCTTCGCCCTCAACATGACGAACAAGGACAACGCCAACTACCTGCTGGTCTACCCCGCCAACAAGGCGACCGGTCAGGTCTCCTCGCTCATGCAGATCTTCGACCTCGAGGGCAAGGGCGGCCTGAAGGGCAACAGCGGCGGCATCTCGACCAACGACGCGGGCGTCTACGCGGCCGTGAACTACGGCAGCGGCAGCGTCATGCTCTTCACCGTCAACTGGACCAAGAACCGCGTGGAGAAGCAGCAGCTCCTCACCGTGTGCGAGCACCCGGTGAGCACCACCTGGAACGCCTCCCGCCTCTACGTCACCTGCACCGATTCGATCACGAGCTACGTGCCGAACAACGCCGGCGTCTACGAGTCGGCCAGCGACACCCAGAACCTCACCATCGCGAGCGGCGCCCAGGGCCTCTACCACCGCGGCAAGATCGTCGTCTCGGAGCGCGGCACCGACCTGCCCGACCCGGGCACCGGCGTCATCGAGACCTTCTCGACCGACGAGAACGGCAAGCTCACGAACGACTACCCGACCGACATCAACCTCCCGACACGCAAGACCCCGCTCGGCATGACCGTGGCGGGTGACTACGTCATCGGGACCATCGCCCACAGCAACATGTACGTGGTCATCGACCCCGTGAACGCCACCGTGGTGCACTCCTTCGCCTCGCTCGAGGCGGCGAACTGCTGGCTGGCCACGACCAAGACCGGACGCCTCGTCTCGGCCAACACGGCCGGCAAGAGCGTCTCGTCGCTCGCGATCGCGAGCGACGGCACCCTCAAGTACATCGGCAACGCCGCGGCGGTCTCGACGTACGACTACGGCGCGGGTCCGTCGGACATCACGACCGGCCTCGGACTCGTCGCGGTGGTCGTCAGCAACGCGACCGACCACGATCGCATCGTGCTCTACCACGACAACAACGGCTATCTCGCTCCGTCCGCGACGATCGAGCTCGCGACCATGGGTACCGCGAACGCGATCCTGATCGCCGAGCGCAACTAGCACCGAACACCCAGCCTTCCTCCTCGCCCTTCCCACAGCGGCGACACCACTTCTTCGGGCCCCCCTTCTCGGCCCAACACTCTAGGTGAAAAAATATTTTTCATTTGAAGCGTGCCGAGAAAGAAACTCGAAGCATAAAAAAATCCTACATATTCGTAGGATTTTTTTAATCCAAAATAGTTAATCACAGGTACCTTTGCCGACCTCCACCATATCTAATTTAATACTTTTGGAAGTAGACCGTTAGGGGTACTGGCTAAAATAAAACAGCCCCCTTAATAAGGGGACTCTTTTAACTACTTTTTACTACGCCACTTGAGGCTTAGTAAGTGCCTCGAGTATTTTAAGCAACTTAGTCGTGGTGCTCCAGCTGCGAATTGTCATAGATTTATAGGCCGAAGTCCCGACAATTTTACTCAGCCTGCTCTGTGCCCGCTTGGAGCCAAGGCGCTGAGAGTAGATCACCCCCGTGCCTGGCCAAATTGTATCTACTCCTTCTCGGGGGTCAAATACAGTAAGCGCTTTTTTCAAACTAATGTCTATCAAAAAAATTGCGTCGCTATAATATTTTTTCGGTTCACTGCCAAAGCCTTTGGGCTTTCTCGTAAACACATCGTGAAGCTGTTTGTGCGTCAATACCAAAACTTTAATAAGCGCGCTATCGAGCTTAAACTTTGTCGGCAACACTTTTTCTACCAGCACTTTTATTTCTTTGGCGCTTTTATCTGATCGTACAATTACATTGCCGCTCGCAATATACGTTGTGACACCTGTAAACCCCAATTCCTCCATACATTTTCTCAAACGCGCCATCGATACTTTGTTCTTACCGCCAACATTGATGCCGCGAATAAGGATAATATACGTTTTGATTCTTTTCATACCTAAAAACAAAACGGTTTTTTAAATACAAAGTTTTTTATTTTCTAAGCCGAACAATTAATTTCTTTTGCTCGCGCACAATGCGG
>CAZINT010000004.1:19215-185663 GCA_964540825.1 uncultured Gammaproteobacteria bacterium | reverse complement strand
AGTTTTTTATTTTCTAAGCCGAACAATTAATTTCTTTTGCTCGCGCACAATGCGGAGAAGGAGGGATTCGAACCCTCGATACCCTTTCGGGTATGCCGGTTTTCGAGACCGGTGCCTTCAACCAACTCAGCCACCTCTCCGTAAGCGTATAGATCACGCTTTAGGCCGTTATTTAACAACTTTTTAGCACTAGTGTCAATGTAATACTAAAACCGTTGACGACCTAGACTTAAATTGTTACGCTCGATATAAGCTGAAACAAGGAGCAAACATGGACCAAAAAACCGCTAACGGGCGTCTGTCCGCACTGCGCCACCGGGTGTACCGCCTGCGCCGGGCCATCGATGATTATCGTGAAGGCCGATCGGGTTCTGGCCTCATCGCGAACTTCGTGCTCTGGCGGCACATCGACGAAGTGGCGCTCGAGACCGACTGCCTGACTGGTCCCGAGCCCCGAGCCATTGGACCGAGCCTCGAGCAGGCAGTTGCGAGCGAGCTCGAAGCTGAGGCCGGCCGGTTGATCTGTGCGATCGAAACGCACTTCAACACCTGGCAGACTGACCCGCTGGCCAACCAGGAGCTCTACGCGCACTTCCCGTCGCCGTTCCACAAGGCGGCGGCCGCATGAGCCGTGCTCTTTCTTACTCCCACCGAGGTGTCTACCACCTCGCGTCTCACTACTATTTCTATAAAGGAACATTGGTGAGAAAAAAATATCCCGATTTATTATCGAGATATTTTTTAGTATTAAGTCATGTCCACACTCGTAAACCGTCCTTTTCCAATTATAACATGGTCAATAAGTGGGATGCCCACCATCTTGCCCACCTCTACCAACTGAGCAGTAATTTCAAGGTCAGCATCACTTGGCTTTACCACTCCCGACGGATGATTATGTGCCAAAATTATAGCCGCCGCACTGTACTCAATTGCCGGCTTAAACACTTCGCGCGGGTGAATCAGATTGGCATTAATCGTCCCGATCGAAATAACCTCGTCGTGAATTAATTTGAAATGAGTATTTAAGTACAACCCGCGCAAATGTTCTTTGGGCAATTGTTCCATGTTTTTTAAATACCCATACACATCTTTGGCTGTGCGGAGGACAGGGGCTGCACCGGGCCCCTTTTCAAAAAATCTGCGGCCGAGTTCGCTGCAAGCAACTAACTGAAGTGCCTTTACAAGCGGAATATCCAGGTCTTTTGCTAGTTTAGAGGGGTCTCGCTGCCCAGCGAGAGCTCGTTCTCCATATTCTTTAATTACCCGAGCGGCCATTTCAAGCACGCCTTCTTTGGTTGTACCGGAATTAAAAATAATCGCGATCAATTCTTGACTTGAAAGATTGGCTGGCCCAAAAGCAAGTAATTTTTCACGCGGCTTTTCGGTTTGAGGAAGATCTTTTACCCGCAATACGTACGTTTGACGCTCAGCTTCAGGACGTTCATCAAGCACATTGTCACCGACTTGAAGCATATACATACGTACGACGGATTAAGAGTAGTTTTCTCTTTATTCAAAGTACCATGTGCTGCAATCAATCGCAACGCTCACGTCTGTTGATAGATCAGATAAAAAATACCCCGGGCGGAGTATTTTTAATCTTCTACTTGTTAAGGATAGCTCTTGTTTTTGGCCCAGTGTAGGGGCCGCGACTGTCACGCTCGCTCGTGGTTTTGTTAGCTTTCTGGAATATATCAAGAGAGTTTTGCGTAATTGGCCCAAAGAAATTAGTGGTTATAACACTTCGAGGGAAGAACCCAAGATCAAGCAGTAATGTTTGGAGCTGGAACACCTCAACACCTGTTGATCCTCGACGCAGGGTTTGGGTAAAGAAGTATTTATCCGAAACAGGGACTACTTTAATGGTATTGTTTACAGCATTTAATGTCTGGCGTGTCTGCTCGTCCACGACGCCTGTCTCTGAAAGACCGCGTGCTTTTTGATAGGTACGGACCGCGAATTCGGTGATAGCACCGTAGCTGGTCGCATAGTCAACTGCTTGCGGGAAGAATCCTTCGCGCTTGAGCCGTTTTTGCAGTTCAATTACCTCGCTCCCAACACTTCCGCGCTTAAGTGTTGCGGTAAACGTATACGCCGGTGTAGTTGGCGGTACCTGTGCCGGAGTAGAGGTTGGTAACGAGATAGCAGGTGTCGAAGTAGCAACGGTCGGTATCGTAACGTCGACGACCGGCACACCGGGCAAGGCCGTAAAGGAAATCTGAGTTTTACCGTTTACAATACCGGTATAGAGCGCTCGAACATCCATAACACCGTCCCCATCTGTGTCGAAGTCTTGAGGAATATTGAGTTTAAGGGTGGCGGTAATAGGATCAGAATGAAGCGTTATGTTGACTGCTTCAGGTGTAGCATTATTAATCGTAAGCGTGTGCACCTCGCTGCCAATAGTAACCGGGGATGACTCACCCACCGCAACTTGGGTTTCGGTTTTAAGCGCAATGATAGTAAATTCCGGCGTACCATCCGGTGCTACTGGAATAGTCTCATCATCAAGCGAAAGGCCTGTTTCGGGAGTAGACGGCGGCAGTCTCCAAAGCGCCCAACCGCCGCACGGGGCGGTTACACCGAACACCGGACTACTAGCCTCTGTTTCAACGGCGTCCCGGTTACGCCCCTTAACTTGAAAAGTATAGCGCGTATCGCAGGCTAAATTTATAAATGTAGCAGAAAGGCTTGTCTCCCAAGCGGTGCTGAGCCCGCTTCCTTCTACTAAATATTCACTGGCATCACCCTCCCAACTCAAGGAAGCATTATTATCGGCAGTAATTGCCAAGGTTGGATTAGCAGGTGTTGACGCACGTGTTGAGGCGCTTTTTTCTTCGCCATAGGCGGTCACCACTCCATCTCCGTTTACTGCAGCTATACTTATGGTATGCAGGGTATTCGGCAGGAGGCCTGTAGTTATTGTTGTCCCAGTTCCACCGCCCAGTTCAGCGTACGTAAACCCAGCGGGAACTAATCCCCAAGAACCGTTTCGTTGAAGGTAAAGTACCGGCGTAACCGCGGTATCCCGGAGTCGGTATGTTGTAGCTGTTGTTTGAGGATTTCCCTGTATCGTGGTCGCATTAACGGTAATGCTCAGTGTTGATGTAGCAAGTGAAGTGACGGTTGCTGGCGCATTCGGTGTCGCCGCATGAGTGTAGACCGGAGCACTCGCCACATAACTCGAAGTCGCGTTAATTCCCCCGTCCCCCGATGCTACACGGAACCAGTATTGGGTATTTACATTCAAGCCCGTGATCGTATACGACGTTGTTGACGCACTCACTGTTCCCACATTTGTGTATGTTTCACCATCTACCGAGGAATCAATGCTAAAAAGCGTTTCATTGCCATTTCCTGAAGTCCAGTCCAGCTGCACTGAATTAGTGGTAACGTTGCTTGTTACCGGAGAGAGTGAAGGATTGTTGACACTTGTCGTAGAAATCGCCTCACTTAAACTTGAAGGCAACGTCACCACACCATCTCCATTGCGGGCGTAGACACGGAATTGATACGGGGTATTTGGACTGAGATTAATTACTCGAACCGGGTTCCCCCACACCAATCGTGTTTGCCAAACCGGCGTTGATCCGCTTGATGTGCCGTCGGCCGCAATGTAGTTGCCTGCTGTTTCGTTATAAATAGCGTATTCAGTATTATCCGGATTATCAAAGCTGATAATACTAACGTTCAGTGTTGACGTCGTTACATCACTTACCGACGGCCTGCCGGGGGGATCGGCATGAGTATAGAGCGACACGCTTGGTCCGTAGCTGGTGGCAAGCCCGCTCCCGTTTACAGCGGCAACGCTAATGGTATGAAGGGAGTTTTGGGTCAATCCAAGCGTCGTAACACCGGCCCCCGAACCTAATTCAGAATAGGTCAAAGCGGAAGGCGTTCCGGTCCACACACGATCAGCCCGCAAATACCGCGCGGAAACCGAACCGGTATCTTTAACATAGAACGTGGTTGTCAGCGGATCGTTGCCATTAAGTGTTGTCGTGTCTATAAGCAAAGAAAAAGAACCTGAATCAATCACTGTGGCTGATGCCGGAGCGGCCGGGGTGGTGGCGAGTGTATAGGTCTGACTCGATGTCGTGTATTCCGAAGGCGCCGCAACCCCATCGGCAGAAGCCACCCTAAACCAATACGGCGTATTCGTGGCAAGACCGGTAAAGGCAAAGCTTGTTAGTGTTGTTGTCGCTACATTGGAAAAATAAACCCCATCGGTCGACATATCAACCAAGTAATAGGTGCCATCCCCGCCGCCTGAAGTCCAATTATAGGTTATGGAATTAGCGGTAACATCACTCGTTGATGTTGGAGCGACTGGCGCGCTGTTGACCGAAGTATTCAAGGCGACCGCAACATAATCAACAATACTGGCTGCACTACTGGTAGGAGCAGAAATATATGTACGGATATTTAATGTACCAGGGGTTAAGTTTGCCAAACAAGCATTGGTAATTTCATTCGCCCAATTAGCACTCGAAGCGGACGCTGAAGCTGAGGTCGGCGTGGTGCCAACACAGTATTTCCACGTTGCACCATTATCGTTTGAGAGTTGGTAGCGAACGTCGCCCGTACTGCTTGCCGTAAACGAACTGGCCGAGGTAAACGCGTGTCCGGCCAAAAAATCAATAGTGTACTCTGTCGAGGCTCCTCCGCCAGAGGACAAGAAAGCTGATTCTTCCGATCCTGTCGAAACCGAAGGGTCGGTCGAAGCGTAGCTACGAACAAAAATCCAATCAGCTGATAGGGTGCCTGAATTATTATAAATTTCAGGATGAAAGCCCCCGGATGCAGACGGCACTCCACTACTAAACGTAGTGTTTGCCGAATTATCATAGACCTTTACTGACGACCCCGAAACATAAATTATTTTTTGCCGACGATACGCCGAGCTTGACCAGGTGCTAAAACCAGTTTCTGCCGCACCAACTTCGCCATAAATAGTTCCGCCATAATAGAGATAATCAAAACCATAACCCGAAGTGGTCAGTTCGCCTTGAAACCTGCCTGCGGCAGTCACCGCGCCCATTGCCCCACCAGAAGAAACGCTCTTGCTGATATACGACTCGATAACAACACTGCCCGGCAGCGTATAGCTCGTTGCCCAAATACCGTAATTACTTGAAGACAGGTTTAAAATACCGGAACTGTTGGACGGCGCTCCAATGGTTGTCCATTTGCTTGTATCAAGCGTGCCGGAAAAATCATCTGCAAATAAAAACGTACTGGTAGCGCTAGACGCGCTCGCAGCCAGCGCATTGCCATAGTACATATAGATTGTCGCGGCAGAAGAGCCGGCAATTGAGGGAACTTGTACCCAAAAGGTGGCGCTTGTAGAATCTGTTTTTGTTTCTAGCCAGTAATTAATAAAGGTTGTTCCGTTGCTTGAAGTAAAACGAATATCGTCAAAATCTGCCTGCATATCGCTATCATATGTAACCGGAATGCTGACTTCAAAGTTAGTTAGCGTCGATGCCGTGTTATTGGTTATCGTTATTGCTTTGCGCCGGGTCCACGACGATTGCGAAGCAACGCTTGCGTTTGTACCGTTATATGTTACCGATGCCGGATTACTTGTTGTAAAAAAATCAGCGGCACTGAAGGTGCGTCCATATTTAATGCCGGCCGCAGAACTGTTTTGAATAGTAAAATTTTGTTCGCTTGTTACAACATAATTATTTCCATCATTGTTAGAAGATACTCTCACCTTTACCGTTGAACAGCTTGCTGCCCCGCATACGGCCGTCGCAGAAGGAATTGTCCACGCATAACTATACACTGTCGATGAGGATGACCCGGAAGCAACAGAGCTGGTTGCCGTTGCCACTGTTGAAACAAAATTATCAACCGAGTACTCAATCTTTACAGTCTCCGCAGTTGTTGTTGATCCGCCAATTGACCCCCAGGTTATTGGAATAGTTCTTCCTGACTGAACCGCTCCGCCCAAATTAAAGCTGTAGAGCTCAATGGTACGCGGAGCATAAAAAGTATTGGTTCCCGCTGACCAGGCCCCGACACCATACGCATTATAGAAACGAATACGCCAATAATAAGTCGTATTATATTTTAATTGCGAACCCGCGTAGGTAATATTTTGACTTCTGGTACTGCTAGCAACTGGAATAATTGACAACTGACCAGATTGCCAAACGGGCGAAGTAAACCCGCTATTGTCCGCAACCTCGATCTCGGCCGACGTACAGGTATCAGGAGAGGCGCAGAGAGCTGAAAAAACAGGCGTAGTGGTTGTGAGAGTACTCGGATTAGAAGTGCCGAGCGCCGCATCGGTATCGTTAACATACAAAACCGACGGCGAACCCGGGGTGAGCCTGCTGACCGTCACTACCCCATCACCTCCGTATTGAGCGCTATAGTTCCCGCGACCGCCAATGGCCGAGGCAGTCGAAATTGAGGTGCTGTTGGCATAAGCGATTTGCACACATCCGCCACCACCCCCACCACCGCCATACCCATAGGTACTTGAATAAAAATTGCTCGGATTTCCTCCGGCTGCCGTAATAGTGCTTGCCGGTGTTCCTGCAATAGAAGCAGCCGCAATTTTAATACCTCCGCCTGCCCCCGCACCACTAAAGCCATTGCCAAGACCAGGATAGCCATTTCCTTTGGCGGTGATCACACCGTTAATGGTCGTCGTGGCTGATGCTGTCAAAATTATCAGCCCCCCACCGGCAGCCGAATCTACTTCAGCACTTCTGTTACCTACCCCACCACCCGAACCAATGGTTCCAACATTATTGACATTACAGTAGGTTGGCAACCAATTGTTTCCTCCACTACCTCCGTGGGTACCCCCGCCGGACGCCCCAGCATAATCACCCCCATACCCACCCCCAGGCCCGCGGCCGGCCCACTGCGAACTATCACTATAAATATAACTACCACCACGATATCCTTTTCCGTCAGCATCAACACGTGCGGGGGCGCCAATAGTTATATCTGTCGCAGCAATATTTATAACATGGGACTGAGTGTCGATGTTCTTGGTGTGAGTTAAAACACCCCCGTTCATCACGAAGTGCGTTACATTCAACGGCGTCGTGGAAGCATAGTTACTCAGTGTGGTGGTATTGGAATTAATGGTTAAGTTAGTAATCGCACTGGTCAAGCCCGAAATAGTTGCCGCATTATTTATGGTGAGATCTGTAAGCGTAGCTGCGGTACTCGTGGCAATAGTCAAAACGGCCGTGCTGCTTACTGACGTAATTGAGGTACTTCCTGGCCCAATATTTAAGGCTCCCGAATAAGCGGTTACTCCGGCTATAGCCGAGTTTGCACCCGAAATAGTGGTAGTGCCATAACTCAAAATACTGGGTGCCGCAGAAAAAACAGCGTTGTTAAAAACTGCCGCGCTCCCCGCCGAGACATTGAGTACCGACGAATTGGTTATGGTACCCCCATCAACAGTCAAGTTAATATTATTTATCGAGCCGGTATTTAAATTAACCGAACCATTCACCAAAAGTTTTCCCGCATTTGGAAATGGTGCAGAGTTGGCAAAAGGAGTGCCGTCACTATTACTTAAAACCAAACTTTTCCCGACGGGCACATAATATGTCGATTTTGATAATGATAAAGAGTTGAGTGTAAGCGCCGAAACTATTTGTGTCGTATTGGTTATCCCCAATACATTATTGTAGGAATACAAATCTCCGTAGGCGGCTGTGGTTTGTTTAATATAAACTTCACCGGCGCCTCCTTTAAAAATCGTTCCATTCCCGCTTCCCCCGTTCATAGTAATCTGTGACGGGGTTATAGAATTGCTCGCTGTATACTCAAGTTGAGCGCATCCGCCGCCACCGCCACCGCCATAACCAAAAATGGTGTAAGGAACACCCCCTGAAATATCAAAGCTTGCCGGTGTTCCAGTAATAGTACCACCCACTATTTTTACGCCACCACCAGCGCCGCCCCCCGCTGTAGTATTATTTATCCCGGCTCCACTATTGGCGAGAATCGATCCGTTTATTGTCACTGTTCCTGCAGCATTTAGACGGATCAACCCTCCGCCCTTGCCGCCGGTAGTCGCTCTGCCGCCCGCAGAACCAATAGTGTTAACATTCGTAATGTCACAGTAAGCGACCCCGCCTTGATCCCCCACACCATTATAATTACCGTTTGCACCATTGCCGCCATGTCCGCCGCCGCCCGCATATGTGTCGCCCGCCCCGCCGCCCGGCCCACTACCAAGACCTGCTGAGGAAGCATACCCGCGACCCATCACATCAACCGAACCGCCGGCATTTATTGTTATGGTTTGAGCGGTAAAATCAACAACATAAGCTTGAGTGGTATTGTTGGCCGTGTGGGTGAGCATTCCACCAACCGTCAGTGTACCCGAAATTGTCTGCGGAACATTATTTTTTTGTTCCAAAACACCATTGGGAAGAATGGTGATATCAGTACCTGTTCCAATAGTACCAATCAAAACAACTGTTGTGGTGGCAGTGCCGCCGCCGATAGTAAGCGAAGAAAAATTGGCTACCTGACCTGAATAGATCGTCACAGTCGTCGCGCTGCTGCCGCTGATCGTTACCGCATCCGCACTGGTCGGTACACTGCCGGTACTCCAATTTGCTGCCGTATTCCATGTACTGCTGGTACTGCCGGTATAGGTAACTGTAGCCGCTCGTGAAAGACCGGTCGGAAAAATTCTATTCAGTAAAAAAATTAAAGCAATAATAAAAAATGTGCTTACTAGGGTAATTACAAAAATAAGCATTTTTTTATTTGTTTTTTGCTTTGTTTTTTCTGATAAATTCAGATTGCGTTTTTTATCTTCGTACATAAGGCCCAAAAACAGGGCGTTTCTTTTGTTTACATTCTTAAAACAAAAGATTTTCGTCTTGAAATAGACGGGTTTGCAAAACTTGTATATACTATACCATATACTTCATTTTTTTTGGAGGGAAAACCTATGGACACGCTCTTCATGCAAATTTTTATTGCCGCGCCGATAATTTTGATCGTCGCTATTTCCGTCTTGGTTATTGCCGGCCTCGGTATTCAAGCCCGCCGTACCGCCGAATACAAAAACCAAGAACTTAACGCGATCCTTTCTTCGATCGGCGAAGGCTTGCTCGTCGTTGATCTACATAAAAAGGTTTTTATTTTGAACCAGGCGGCAGGCGTCCTTTTGCGCCAAGCCCCACAAGAATTACTGGGAAAAAAGATTGAAAATGTTCTTATCTTTTGTAACACTGATAAAAAACACGCTTCACCCGCCACTTCAACCGAGATTATCGAACAGGTATTTAAAGAACAAGACGTTCTTCGGTTTACCGGAACAAACCGCGTGTATATTACCAACAAGGCTGGCTCATGTCTTTCGGCAGACTTAGTTGCAACACCTTTTTTTCATAAAGGCGAGCTGCAGGGCGCAGTTATTCTTCTTGAAGAAGCTGAAAAAAATAAAAAAACAGCTTAAACACATCAGTGTCTATCTGTTTTCTTCCCCCCCCCCAATGGACACCGTCAACAAAAAAGGCAGTGGACAACTGCCTTTTTTATTTATTAAGTTCTTCACGAGTTTTTGGTCCGGTAAAGGCCCCCTGCGCATCACGCTCAGTGAATATGCTGCGGTTACTTTGAAATTTGGTAAGCGAATTTTCAGTTGTTGGCCCAAAAAAACGACCTCGGGGTGTCTTTCCCGGGAAAAAACCTAAATCCAAAAGGGCAGTTTGCAGCTCAAAAACCTCGTTCCCAAATGAACCGCGGCGCAGGGTTTGGGAAAAAAAATATTTATCACTTACTGGCTTTACGTCAGATTTTTCCCCATTAAGCACCGCGCGTGTCGGGTCATCTATCATACCGCTTTCACTTAGGCCACGAGCTTTTTGGTAGGTACGTACCGCTAATTCGGTAATAGCGCCAAACGACCGGGCGGTATCTACGGCTACCGGGAAGAAACCTTCTTGCTTTAAACGATTTTGCAGTTCAACCACTTCAGCATCCACGCTTCCGCGCCGGAGTGGCTTAGTAAATTTAAAACGTGGGCGCTGCTGAGTCGATGCCGCAGGCGTTGAAGTAGAAGAAAAGAGTGGAGTGGTTGTTGCCATTATTACTGTAGCTGTTGGAATTTGCACCTCAACTATTGCCGGAGTGATGGGCACAAAACTAATATTCGCCTTACCGTTTATAAATCCCGTATACAAAGCTCGCACATCCACCGCTCCGTCCCTGTCACTATCCAAGTCCTGAGGAACGTTTAGTTTAAGCTTGGCGTTAAGCGGCTCTGAATGCAGGGTTATACTCACCTCATCTTCACCGACGCTATGAACCGTTACAACATGTTCTTCACCGCCAATTACTACCGGCGCGGTTTCACCGACTGCAACAACAGTGTCAACTTTAAGATTAAATTCTAATTCAACCGGTTGTGTCACATCCGGAATTTTTTCGAAAATCGTTTTTTCTAAAACAGGGTCAATGACAGGAGTGTCCAGAACAACTGGGACAGCGACCGGCAAGCGCCAGGCTGCCCAACCACCACAAGGACCGCTCGATACTGTCTGTTCAGAACTATACTCCGTGACTACCCCATCCCCATTACGAGACTGAACCTTGAAGGTAAATGACGTACCACAAGCCGCATTCCTGAGCGCGGTTTGTTTTTCACTCGTCCACCCCAACTCAACACTTCCGCTTACTTGATACTCAGCACCGTCACCTTCCCAGGTCATCGTAATATTATTGTCTGCGCTAATATTCACCGCGAATGAGCTTGGTACTGAAGCACGGGTGTACGCGGTTTGTGCCGGACCATAGTCAGTCACTATTCCATCGCCACTCACTGCTGCGACACTGATTGCGTGGCGCGTGTTTGCCCCAAGGCCATACGTTGTAAAACGCTCGCCTGCGCCTAGATCGGCGTAGGAAAGTTGTACCGGTTCTTCTCCCCACGTTCCATCATGCTGAACATAATATATTCCGCCTTCCCGGACATCGCGAACCACATAGGTCGTAGCGGCTGTTTCAGGATTTCCATGCAGTGTTGTCTCATCAATTAAAATATCAAGTGTCGTAGTCGCCGTTGAAGTAATAGCGGCCGGTGCATTGGGTTGTGTTGCCTTAGTAAATACGGGCGCAGCAGCCACATACGCAGAAGTTGCATCAAAATCATTGGCCGCCGCTACCCTAAACCAATATTGCGTGTTGGCCGACAAACCGTTGGCTGTGTACGAGGTTGTACCAACAGGCACGGTATCAAGCAGTAAAAAAGTCGCCCCGTCTGTTGATGACTCAAGCATATACCGCGCTTCATCACCTTCACCGGCAGTCCAGGTAATACGGATTGACTGGGGTGAGAGCGCATTTGCTGAAGGCGTGAGTACCGGATTATTTATACCACTGGTTTGCAGCGCAACACTCGGCTCCGACATTGCTGTCACACTGCCATCGCCGCTACGGGCATACATTCCAAACTGATACGCAGTATCGGCGCTGAGGCCGGTAACCGTAATCGTTCCCCAAGTGCTGCGTGTTTGCCAAACGGGGGTTGACCCATTATTACTGCCGTCAGCAGCAATATAATTATTCGTTGTGATGTTATAGATAGCAAACTCTGTTGCAATAGGATTAGGACCTGCAATTATGGTAACTTTTTCAGTGGTTCGATCAGCATCTGTTACTGTCGGAGCAGGAGGCACCGCCGCTTTGGTATAAACACTAACGCTTGGCCCATATGCTGACGCAGCACCGTCCGGATTCACTGCGGCAACACTCAGTATATGTGCACTGTTGGGAGTGAGTCCGCTCGTGCTGAGCCCGGCTCCCGCGCCAAGCTCAGCGTAGGAAAGGTTGGTGGTTGACGCTGCCCAGGTTCCGTCCGCCTGTAAATACAGTGGCGTAAGCGGTCCGGTGTCCTTTACTCTAAAGGTACTAAGAGCAGTATCGTTGCCATTAATTGTTTCATTATTGACTGTTACCGTAAGGCTGGTATCGGAATTTACCGTTACACCGACTGTTCCGGGCGTTGCCGCTAACGTATACACCTGTGAGGAAGTAACAAAACTGGAAGTTGCGCTGCGACCATCCGCTCCCGCTACCCTAAACCAATAGGGGGTATTTGTGGCAAGGCCGGTGAAAGTATAGCTACTCAGTGTGGTCGTAGCAACCGGCGTAAAAGTATTTCCGTCAGTCGACGACTCCACGGTGAAATAGGTTTCATCCCCTCCTCCGGAGGTCCAATTGTACGTAATAGCAGACGCTGAAACTGCCGCGGTCGAGGTCGGAGCTACCGGAGCTGCGTTTGACGCATTCGATAGCACAACCGACACATAGTCAACGCCATTTGGGACTGAACTTGTGGTAGCCAAAAGATACGAACGAATACCGAACGTACCGGGCGCGAGACGGGCAAGACACGCATTGGTAATATCGCCGGCGAAATTGGCCAGCGCCGAAGAATTGGTTGCTTCAGTTGGCGTGTCTCCCAAACAATATTTCCAACTTACCCCGTTATCATTAGAGATCTGAAATTTAACCGCCCCGGTTGTGCTGGCCGTAAACGAACTTGCCGTAGTAAACAGTGTGCCGCCCGGCAGCGTCACCGTGTGATCGAGCCCATCGGACGTACCCAGTGAATTTGATACTGTTTCTTCTGCTCCCGTAGTATTTAGGAACGGATCGTTTAAAATATATTTTCTGACAAAAATCCAATCTGCGGTTAGTGAACCTGATTGACTATAGATACTTGGATGAAGATCAGACGTCGCCGCAGTTGGGATTGCCGAACTCATCGTAACCGAAGAACTATTGTCAAACACTATTACCGATGCTGCGTCATTATAGACTATTTTTTGGCGGCGATAGGCGCTGCTAAACCAACTGGAAAAGGCATTTTCAAAACCACCCACTTCCGCATAAATTGTCGACCCATAATATAAATAATCAAAGCCCACAGACGCATAACCAAGCTCGCCGGCCCACCGTGAAGCCGAGTTCACCGCCCCCATCATACCATATGAAGAAGATGGTTTACTGATACGCGACTCAATCACAACACTTCCTGGGAGAGCATAGTTTGTAGCCCAGATACCTGTACTCCCTGTAGAGAGCGTTAAGGCTCCTCCCGAGACTGTCGGGGTACCAATCGTTGTCCACTTTGAAGAAGAAAAGGTACTGTCAAAATCATCGGCAAACAAAAAGGTCGCATCGGCATTCGAAGCTGATGTTGCTGAAGCATTTCCATAATACACATACACGGTTGTGTAGGTAGACGGCGCCAGCGAAGGCACTTTTACCCAAAACGTCGCGCTTGTTCCGTCTGTTTTGGTTTCAAGCCAATAGCTCAGCACCGTGCCGTCGCTCGATGTAAAACGAATATCGTCAAAGTCAGCCTGCATGTCACTGTCATAGGTGAGTGCAACCGAAACCTGAAAATCCGTCAGTGTCGAGGCATTATTGTTAAAAATAGACAAGGACTTACGCCGCGTCCACGCTGAGGACGGCGCCAATGACGCGGTCCCACCGGAAAAACCCACCACATTACTACTGAGCGAATAGAAATCAGCATTAACAAATGACGCACCATAACTAAAGCCCGTTCCCGCCCCTGAGGTTACCGTAAACGGCAGTTCGCTGGTGACCTGGGTGAAATTACCATCATTGTTTGTAGAAATACGAATTTTTACATTTGAGCAGCTGCCCGCCCCGCAAATAGTGGTGGGCTGCGGCACACTCCACGAATACGAACGCAGCGTGCTCGTTGAAGCGGCTGACGGCAAGGAACTGGTTACAGTGACGGCCGTAGCAGCAAAACCATCACTCGAATATTCTATCTTGACCGTTTCTGCATCAGTACTTCCACCCCCGCTTGCTTTCCAAAGGATCGTTACTGGTCGCCCGCCGCGCACCACGCCGCCATGATTCAAACTAAAAAGTTCCAGTTTTTTCGGAATTAAAAACGTCGCGCTTTCGGTTGACCAGGCACCTGCCCCATAAGAATTACGAAAACGAATTCTCCAATAATACGTCGTATTATATTTTAAAGGCACGCCATTATAGAATATATTTTGGCTTCGTGTGCTTGAGGCAATTGAGGTGATCGAACTGTTCGTCAGACTCCAGACCGGAGAAGTAAAACCGCTATCTTCAGCCACTTGAACATCAGCACTCGTACAGGTATCAGGAGAGGCGCAGAGAGCTGAAAAAACAGGCGTAGTGGTTGTGAGAGTACTCGGATTAGAAGTGCCGAGCGCCGCATCGGTATCGTTAACATACAAAACCGACGGCGAACCCGGGGTGAGCCTGCTGACCGTCACTACCCCATCACCTCCGTATTGAGCGCTATAGTTCCCGCGACCGCCAATGGCCGAGGCAGTCGAAATTGAGGTGCTGTTGGCATAAGCGATTTGCACACATCCGCCACCACCCCCACCACCGCCATACCCATAGGTACTTGAATAAAAATTGCTCGGATTTCCTCCGGCTGCCGTAATAGTGCTTGCCGGTGTTCCTGCAATAGAAGCAGCCGCAATTTTAATACCTCCGCCTGCCCCCGCACCACTAAAGCCATTGCCAAGACCAGGATAGCCATTTCCTTTGGCGGTGATCACACCGTTAATGGTCGTCGTGGCTGATGCTGTCAAAATTATCAGCCCCCCACCGGCAGCCGAATCTACTTCAGCACTTCTGTTACCTACCCCACCACCCGAACCAATGGTTCCAACATTATTGACATTACAGTAGGTTGGCAACCAATTGTTTCCTCCACTACCTCCGTGGGTACCCCCGCCGGACGCCCCAGCATAATCACCCCCATACCCACCCCCAGGCCCGCGGCCGGCCCACTGCGAACTATCACTATAAATATAACTACCACCACGATATCCTTTTCCGTCAGCATCAACACGTGCGGGGGCGCCAATAGTTATATCTGTCGCAGCAATATTTATAACATGGGACTGAGTGTCGATGTTCTTGGTGTGAGTTAAAACACCCCCGTTCATCACGAAGTGCGTTACATTCAACGGCGTCGTGGAAGCATAGTTACTCAGTGTGGTGGTATTGGAATTAATGGTTAAGTTAGTAATCGCACTGGTCAAGCCCGAAATAGTTGCCGCATTATTTATGGTGAGATCTGTAAGCGTAGCTGCGGTACTCGTGGCAATAGTCAAAACGGCCGTGCTGCTTACTGACGTAATTGAGGTACTTCCTGGCCCAATATTTAAGGCTCCCGAATAAGCGGTTACTCCGGCTATAGCCGAGTTTGCACCCGAAATAGTGGTAGTGCCATAACTCAAAATACTGGGTGCCGCAGAAAAAACAGCGTTGTTAAAAACTGCCGCGCTCCCCGCCGAGACATTGAGTACCGACGAATTGGTTATGGTACCCCCATCAACAGTCAAGTTAATATTATTTATCGAGCCGGTATTTAAATTAACCGAACCATTCACCAAAAGTTTTCCCGCATTTGGAAATGGTGCAGAGTTGGCAAAAGGAGTGCCGTCACTATTACTTAAAACCAAACTTTTCCCGACGGGCACATAATATGTCGATTTTGATAATGATAAAGAGTTGAGTGTAAGCGCCGAAACTATTTGTGTCGTATTGGTTATCCCCAATACATTATTGTAGGAATACAAATCTCCGTAGGCGGCTGTGGTTTGTTTAATATAAACTTCACCGGCGCCTCCTTTAAAAATCGTTCCATTCCCGCTTCCCCCGTTCATAGTAATCTGTGACGGGGTTATAGAATTGCTCGCTGTATACTCAAGTTGAGCGCATCCGCCGCCACCGCCACCGCCATAACCAAAAATGGTGTAAGGAACACCCCCTGAAATATCAAAGCTTGCCGGTGTTCCAGTAATAGTACCACCCACTATTTTTACGCCACCACCAGCGCCGCCCCCCGCTGTAGTATTATTTATCCCGGCTCCACTATTGGCGAGAATCGATCCGTTTATTGTCACTGTTCCTGCAGCATTTAGACGGATCAACCCTCCGCCCTTGCCGCCGGTAGTCGCTCTGCCGCCCGCAGAACCAATAGTGTTAACATTCGTAATGTCACAGTAAGCGACCCCGCCTTGATCCCCCACACCATTATAATTACCGTTTGCACCATTGCCGCCATGTCCGCCGCCGCCCGCATATGTGTCGCCCGCCCCGCCGCCCGGCCCACTACCAAGACCTGCTGAGGAAGCATACCCGCGACCCATCACATCAACCGAACCGCCGGCATTTATTGTTATGGTTTGAGCGGTAAAATCAACAACATAAGCTTGAGTGGTATTGTTGGCCGTGTGGGTGAGCATTCCACCAACCGTCAGTGTACCCGAAATTGTCTGCGGAACATTATTTTTTTGTTCCAAAACACCATTGGGAAGAATGGTGATATCAGTACCTGTTCCAATAGTACCAATCAAAACAACTGTTGTGGTGGCAGTGCCGCCGCCGATAGTAAGCGAAGAAAAATTGGCTACCTGACCTGAATAGATCGTCACAGTCGTCGCGCTGCTGCCGCTGATCGTTACCGCATCCGCACTGGTCGGTACACTGCCGGTACTCCAATTTGCTGCCGTATTCCATGTACTGCTGGTACTGCCGGTATACGTTACTGTTGCTGCCTGAGAAAAAAAGGCAGGATATGTTTTGACTAGAAAAAAAACTAAACCAAAAACAAAGCCACAACTAATGACCGCGATCAAAATACCAAATGAAATCTTATTTTTCATTGATTTGTTCTGACGTTCCTCAACGAAAAAAATTTTTTGTGGTTCTTCTTGTTTCACAAAGGTATGATGTCCTTTAGTATACCATTTTTTTAAAAAATAAAAAGAACCAAAAATATCTTTGGTTCGCATGTTTATTTTTTTATTTTTCTGCGCACTGCGGAGAGGGTGGGATTCGAACCCACGGTCCACTTTCATGGACGACAGTTTTCAAGACTGTTGCCTTAAACCGCTCGGCCACCTCTCCATTAAATTTACATTTGGTGTGCACACTAAGACGCTTGTGTGGCGCAGGCGGGTCGCCCTTCCAAACAAGAACTGCGCCAGATTTTGGCGCAGCCCTACGATATCATAGTATTTTTTGTTTTTCAAGAGTCTCTTACCAACTTCCACTTGACCCGCCGCCGCCCGACGACCCGCCGCCAAAACCACCAAAGCTGCTTCCCGAGCTGCCGCCGCCAAAACCGCCGCGGCCACCCGTTCCGCCGCCCGCCCACCACGGCGTCTTTTTGCCTGATGCAACACTTTTTTGATAGGCGCGTGATACGATAAAATCAAGCAGCAGTCCAAACGGTACCAGCACTGCCAAGGCCGCACCAGCCACAACCAACGAATGAAAAAGATAGTAGGCCAGACCCGCTCCTGCAACCCCGGCAACACCGCCTCCCCACCAGGATTTTGAGCGAGCAAAGATACTCGCAAACCAAACCAGACCAAATCCACCAAAGAAAAGTGCGGCGATACCCGTAAAAACATAGTCAAAAATTCCATAACTGTTTCCTGCTTCAATCCGAGCATCAAGCTCCGCAGTTGCTTCGCCGCCCAGGGTTTGCAGTATTGCGTCAGTTGCCTGATCAAGCCCGGTGTAAAAATCATTTTCTTTAAACGCAGGCTTCATTAAGTAGTTAATAATGTCACTGCTTTTAGCATCCGTTAGACTGCCTTCAAGACCATACCCGACCTCAATACGCATCTTACGGTCGTCGACCGCAACCAAAATAAGCACTCCGTTATCTTTGTCTTTTTTACCGATACCCCATTCCTGAAAAAGGGCGGCAGCGTATTCCTCTATAGAATCGTCGCCCGTAGTTGGAACTGTAACAACGGCAATTTCTTGGGTCGTACTTGCCTCAAAGGTATCAAGCTTGGTTTCTAGGCTCGCTTTTTCATCGCTGCTTAAGACATTGGCGTAATCATTAACAAAGCCAGCAGGTTTGCCGGGGCTGGTATATGCAAAAAGGACGCCTGGGATTGCCAGGAGTCCAATAATTGCCAAGAAGAAGGAAATAAGGCGTGTGCGCATATTTTTTCTTGAGCTAAAGGTAGAAAATTATTTTAGAATTTTACCTGTGGAGCTGTTTCGCTGCCGGCAACTGATTGGTAGTAAGTGCGTTCAGTGAACCCGGTAAGGCCGGCGATAATGCTGCTAGGGAAGGTTTTTACTTTTAAGTTATAGCTCTGTACCTGATCGTTATAGCGTTTGCGTTCGACACTAATTCGGTTTTCAGTGCCTTCAATCTGACTCATAAGTGTCTGTACGTTTTCGGAGGATTTCAGCTGAGGATAGTTTTCAACAATCGCCAGCAGTCTTCCGAGCGCACTATCTACCTGTGTCGTAGCCGCGGCTTTATCGTTAACAGTTGCGGCTCCGGCATAGCGAGTGCGGGCTTCGGCGAGTGCGGTGAATACCGCTGTTTCTTGTTTCATAACGCCTTTTACCGCTTCTACCAAGTTGGGGATCAGGTCGTAGCGACGCTGGTATTGTGTTTCTACTTGCGCCCACTGGCTATCCGCTGCTTCGCGCGAGGTAATGAGGCCGTTGTACACTCCGAACCCATAGAGCGCGAGCACTACGACTACGCCCAGCACGATTAACCATACTTTTTTCATATGTAGTAATCAAAAATAATATCTTGAGTATAGCAAAAATTTTCCTGTCTGTCCATCACACCATTACTTTAACAAGCCAGCAATTCTTTTGCGATTAAGCGCAATCGCTCCAACCGCGAGAGCTGCTCCGCCGATTATAGCAGTCGAAAAATACCTATGTTTAGGGCCAGTGCTGATTTTTTCCCCAGCCACTGCTTGCTGCGGGTCTTTGGCAACTCCGGTTACACGTATATCGCTTTGCGTCCTGGGCGAGATTCGCCAGCCTTTGTCAATTTGTTCTAAAATCCCTGTTACCCTAACGAGCTGTTGCATCTTAAAATCTTTTTTATCAATTTTTGCACTAGTATGGAGATACACCGGAATTTCTCCATCACCGTCGTCCACATACAGGTGGTTTCCGGTTATCTCGGTTATTTCTCCCTGAACAAAAACCAGTTCCCCGGCATTTTCATCACCCAAATCATTGAGTTTAATTTCTTGCGGTTCTAATCCTTTTTCGGTATCTAAAATATCGACCGCTGAACGATTCGCAATGTTTATTCGCTTTACTCCAGCTACAACCGAAATTTTTCCGGTTACCTCCACCACATCACCCACTTCAAGCGGAGGAAAATCTTTTTTACTTTGGTAAATCCGCATCCCGCCTTCGCTAGTACTGAGATAAAAATACTGTTTTCCAAGCACTCCCGGCACCGCTGTTACAATGCCGCGCGCTATAACAGGCCGCCCTGAAACCAAATTTTCAGTATCATTAAAATTTACCGCAATTGGTGGTAGAGCAGTTTTTTTTGTTTTTACAGCAGTCTTTTTAATTTTCGTTCCAAGCACTTTTTGTGGAGGCAGTGCCTCAATTATTTCAGACGCAAGCGCAAATCGCCCTGGGGACGGAGCGGACGCCCATTTCCAAACAGCACCATCGCGCGAAAAGCTTTTTCCAACATCGCCTTTAGGAAAAACCGCTGCGTCAACGAGCGTTCCACTGGCAGAAACCAAATCTACTTCCCCGCCGCCGTTTGCTAAATCCAGATGCGTTGCCAAACGATAAAAGACTAAAAACTGCTCTGGAGCTACATGTGTTTCGGCTGGAATCACAAAACTATTTTCTTCGCTGGTTTGGAGTTTGAAACCCGATACATCGGCTGTAGTCGTGCTATCATTAAACACTTCTACAAATTCTTCGCTGTCCGTACCGCTCGGGTCAACAAACAATTCACTAATAATCACACCGGACGACGCAAGCACGCCGGGCTCAGCAATACGCACGACAAACTTTTTTGTGCCAACCGTTCCTACGCTGCTTGTGGCGCTCAATTGTACTTGGTAGATACCGGACTGTAAAAACACATGTTCGACATTTGCACCCTCAAGCTTTGAGCCATCACCAAAATCCCAATCCATAAACAGCGTTCCACCGCGAGGATCAACGCTTTTAGTTGCATTAAAATGCAAAATACTACCCGGCTTACCGCTGGCTGGGGCAGTTATCTTCCAAATTGGCTGTACTGTTTTTGTACCAGAAGTATTCTCGATTGTTCCGTCCGTAAATTCATTTTCTGCCCCTTTTGTTATGGCAGCAGTCCATAGCCAGGTGCTGTTAGCCCCTCTGGCATAACTTTGCCCGCTTGGCGCGCCTGTATAGGTTACACTATCCGCGATTTGGTGCTGGCTGTTGTACAAGCGTACTTCTGTTGAAGTGGTGTTAGGCAAAACAACTCCTGTTTCACTTCTCGAAAAAAACCTAAAACCACCCGCCTCAAGAGCGCCGCTGAGATCAAAGAGTTTGTCTCGGGTTCCTATCTGCCAGCCAACCAGTGGGAGCACTGCACCAGAATTGTTTTTTAGCTCAATAAATTCATCATCCTCGTCACTGCCGCTTGGATTGGGCAGTATTTCATTGATAACAACCGACGAACTAACCGTCGCCCAAACTGTATGCACGTCAAAAAACGACCGGTTGCTGATAGCGCTGCTGCCTTGACTTGTCTGCGAAGCTGCCCCACCCGCTAAGGAAGTTTGAACGGGTGCGGGCGGTGCGCTAATTATATTAGCCTCACCAAGCGTTAGCTGTGTTGTAATTGCCCAATCACTATCACTGTCCGTATCTACCCCGTCGCTTCGCCGAGCACCTGCTTGGTTTTTGGCGGGTATTGGAATAGAACCGCTTCCATAGCGCACCACATCGACCGTGTTTCCTGCTGCATCTTTCAAAACAATGCTATCACCGTCATTATTCAGTTTACCGCTTGCAAAAAAGATGGTTACAAAACCATGCGGCAAAACTGATTCGTTGAGCATTGCAATCGTACAACTACCGATCGCACGGTTATCGCACAGCGTTCCACCAGTCAAATCAATGGTGCTTGACGACGTATTGTAGAGCTCCACCCACTCATTACCACTATCGGGATTAGGAACAAATTCATTTATTTTAAGGGCTCCGTTCCAAGCGTTTGACACATCAACCGTAGATGTGACGCCGGCTGTTGTGGTCGGGGTCGCTGTTTCAGAGGGCGACCCTCCGACTGCCGCCACAAAATTACTATTCACAAACCCCAAAGTATTATCGCTCGCATGTTCCTGCCAATTACTGCTCGAATAATCTGCTGCATAGGGATCTTTACGCTCTAAAGAAAAATGCGTCGCTGCCAAGTAGACAAATTGCTCAACGATAGTACCGCTTGCATCCTCAAGCCCCACCGACTCCCCAGTTGTTGAGAGCGTTGCCCAAGAAGAGCCAAAAATTGATCCGCCAAACCCAGGGTGATCAAGTAAAAACTGTTCCGATTTTTGGGCTATCACCGCATATTCCCCCGGCGCGACAATGCTGTCAGTCGCGCCTGTGGCAGCAAGGGAGTGACGGACACCGTCTTCTAAAAACTTCCAACCCGTCAAATCGACTGGATCCGCTCCTTTGTTCCAAACTTCTATCCACTCATGCGTACTGGTCGGATATGCCCCAATTTCGTTAATTACGATATCCGAATTGGCTGAAAAAACGTTTGAAAAAATAAAAAAACTGCCAGCCACTACCAACGCCAACAGTCCCCACCTTTTTTTCTTCATAAGAATGCGAAAAAAAATAAGTGCCTGCGCCGATTATAACAAAATTAACCGCTAAAGCAATTGGCCGCGTCGGTGGATAAAACACCTCTACCAATCAAACCAGCAGCTTGTTTTTTTATTGAGTCACAAACTTGTGCCCCACCCTTAGTTAGGCAAGAATTTTTGTATATACTATTCTATACTTTTAAAAAATAAGTTTTTTGTAATCAAAAACTTATCTTTTCTTGTTTTAAATCAAAATTATTAAAAATTGTCTACACTAATCTATACTTCTGTGGATAAGTCAGTGCATAACAGGCTCGATTGGTGCATAACTTTCACCAAGCAGACCACAAAGAAACGTTTTTCTTTTCTAATCTTAGCCTAAATATTTTTGTCTACACTATCCTATACAAATTTCTTGACACTGCTTCTAAAAAAGAGTATACTAACTGTAGTTCCTTAAACAAAGCTTCACCGAAAAAAATCACGGTGAACAACACATGGGTCCGAACTGCACAAAAAACAAGTTAGAATGAGGCTGACTGTTGCCTAAATCTAAATCATGCTGGCAGCAGTGAGTCCGTACTCCTTGTAAGGTGCCCTCCAACCATAGTAACTAGAGGTTTACCGACGGTTACTGCGAGGTTAACACCCCCAAGCGGGCGGCCCCAATTTTCAATAGTTTAGCGGTAATTGAGCTTACACTGCCTCATCGGCGGCTTTCGTTCTTCCCTAAACTAATTAAGGGAGAACCAACAAGTCACTTGAGGGTATACTCCCTTTTTTTGTTGTTATTTTTTTCTACATTAAGCAAATTGACGTTTTGACCGCTCGCAGGTATACTACCCGCACTCTCATTTTCCTGTATGACAAATCCTTTTCCTACCGCCTTCCTTAAAGAAATGGAACAAATTCTTCTTTCCGAACGCGAACGCCTGACGCAGGAGCGAAGCAGTGTTACCAAAACCAATCCTGGAGAACAGGGTGGTTTTCGTGCTCGTTTCCCTAACTACGGCGACGATGAAGAAGAGAACGCCATGGAAGTAGCCGACTATGCAGCCAATCTTTCAATTGAACAGGGCCTCGAAAAACTTTTGCGCGACGTAAACGGTGCTTTGGCCCGTATCAAAGATGGCACGTACGGTATCTGCAAATATTGCAAAAAACCAATTGAAGAAAAACGCCTGACCATTCGCCCGACCTCCAGTTCGTGTGTTGGCTGCAAAAAAGCCATCACTCAAGAAGTATAGTTTTTTATGACTACACACGCCCGCAACTCGGCCCTTTTTGCCCTTTGCGGGTTTTTTTTAGCTGCAGACCAACTTTTTAAGTGGCTGGCCACAAACTCTTGGCAGACAACAAACCTTATTAACCGTTTTGTCGGCTGGGACCCCTTTTATAATCCCGGGGTTGCTTTTGGCATCCCGATTCCGAACTCGCTTATTTTAGCTTTAACCGCACCCATCCTCGGCATACTTGGCGCTGTACTTTACAAGAAGTACAGCGCAGCCGACGGTTCAAGCACGGAATTTTTAGCCCTTTCAGCATTATTTTTTGGAGCTCTTTCTAATGCAATTGACCGTACGCTCTATCACCACACGGTCGATTATATTCGCATCATTATCAGCATCTTTAACATAGGCGATGTTCTTATAGTAACCGGCTTCGTGCTATACTTTTGGAAGATACAAAATACAAAACAAAAAGCACCAACGACGTAGCCTTTTGACCAACTGAAAATTGTTTTATATTTTGTTATTTGTGTTTTTAGTTCGTTCGCATGTTTTTTAAACTCAAATCCGCGGCTGTTGTCGGGCTTGACTGTCTTCCGGTTGATGTTGAAGTAGACATCAACAAAGGCCAGACTAATTTTACGATCGTTGGACTCGCGGACACTGCAATCAAAGAGGCTAAAGATCGCATTCACTCAGCCCTCAAGAATGCGTCTTTCAGCTACCCATTTAATTTTAGAATTCTGGTTAACCTGGCGCCGGCCGACCTTGGCAAAGAGGGGGCTGGGTACGACCTGCCTATGGCTGTTGGAATTATTGCCATAAGCAACGATCTTGATATTGATTTAACTGACGCGCTCGTTGTGGGAGAGCTTGCGCTCGACGGTTCGGTGCGCCACACCACCGGCATTTTACCGCTTGCTTTGTACGCACGTGCCCGCGGAATGAAGCGTCTCTTCATTCCGGCGAGCGATGCTCCGGAAGCAGCACTCGTAAGCGGTCTCACGATCTACCCGATCACTAATCTCGCCGAACTCATGCAGCATTTGCAGGGCAAAAAGTTTATTACACCCTACGAACAAAAACTAGAAGTCACCGAACCTGAGAACCGCGATGTCAACGGCCTTGATTTTGCCTTTATCAAGGGCCAGGAGTTTGCGAAGCGGGCGCTTGAAATAGCCGCAAGCGGCAATCACAATATTTTACTCAGCGGCCCGCCCGGAAGCGGCAAGACACTGCTCGCCCGAACACTGCCGTCGATTCTTCCCCGACTTACTACCGACGAAGCGCTTGAGGTTACCAAAATTTACTCTGTTGCCGGACTTTTACCTGGCGGCCTTATTCGCGAGCGTCCCTTTCGCCACCCCCACCATACTGCCTCGGGGGCGGCCCTCGTTGGGGGCGGACGCATTCCACGTCCCGGGGAAATATCTTTGGCACATCGCGGCATTTTATTCCTCGATGAGTTTCCAGAATTTCCACGGTTTGTGATTGAGAGTTTGCGCCAACCCCTTGAAGACGGTGTGATCACCGTTTCTCGGGCCCAGGGCACCGTTTCGTTTCCGGCTCGCTTTATTCTAGTAGCCAGTCAAAACCCTTGCCCGTGCGGATTTTCATCTGACCCCGACCAAAAATGCACGTGCACACCTACCCAAATTGATCGGTATCAGAAAAAAATTAGCGGCCCCTTACTCGACCGCATTGACTTGCATGTTGAGGTGCCGCGCGTTGCTTTTGAAAAACTCTCGACAAACACCCTCGCCGAATCGTCGGCAAACGTTCGCGAACGAGTGGAGCGTGCCCGTCAGATTCAGGCCGAGCGCTTTGAGGGGTTGCCGATTTTTACTAACAGCGAAATGAGCAATGCTGAACTGCGTGAATACTGCGCGCTTGAAGCTGAGCCGCTCAGCCTGCTCAAAACCGCAGTCGAGCATCTGCATTTATCGGCCCGCGGATTTAATCGTATCCTTAAATTAAGCCGTACAATTGCCGATTTGGCTGACAGCCCCAATATCCTAACCGAACATGTTGCGGAAGCACTTCAGTTTAGAACTCGGATTGAATAATAAAACAGTCCGGAAAGGGACTGTTTTATTATTGACTAACCTCTCAAAGAGGTTCCGCAGTTCTCGCTTGTACCAAGAAATTCGGAACGGCTCTTTGAGGGCTAAGCCGCTGACTATCACCTAGATTTTAGAGCACCACCTACGGTCGTCTGATCAGGTAGAAGCCTGCCACGAAACACAGAATCCCGGCGAACTTCTGCACACAGAATTCTTCAGCAGCGAAATACGCAGGCAGTAATTTTGCCAGGATTCTCGCGAGCAGGAAAACCACGACAACATTTGCGCTCATAATCGTGGGCGGCAGCGCGGGGTTCGGTGGGTTGCTGGCCATCGCTCGATAGAGGCAGGCGTTGGCCGTGAAAACAACGGTTGCGCCAATACAGAAAACGAGTGGCGCCAGGTACCCTCGTTCGGGAACGGGTGACTGGCCTTTGGCGAGCAGATACACTCCACACGCCACCGTTGAGCCCAAAAAGCTCCAGAACATGTACTGCAGACCGCCGAATTGGAAGTTCCTGCCGAAGAAGGCCACCGCCAAAAAAGCAACCGCATAGAGCGGTATCGACCACAAGGCAAGGACCAACCAAGCTGCGTTCGAGCCGCTGCCAAGGTTCATTGTTTTTTTCTCCTTTTTTTCTCTGCTGTTCTTTGCAGAGAGCCAGTCACTCTATACATAAAACCACAAAAAGTCAAGGGGTTATCTTTATTATATTCATTGTACTAAAAATCCCTCCATGTATTTGGAGGGATTTTTGATACTTCTTTATTTCGCGTCAGCAATTTCAATAACTTTCTTAACCGGTTTAACTTTAGCCACCTTTTTCTGCATATACACATCAATAGTAGCGCGGCGTACTCCAAACTGGTTAACTTCCTTGCGTGGAGCATCTAACCATACATCAAAACGGTTACAGCCATAACGGGAATTCATACGGTCGTCTACTGTAAACTCTACATCACCATACTTTTCCTGCATACTGGCATCGGCAAAGGTAAGCTTAAGTTTGGTGCCAAACGGCAAACAGTTATTAGCCACCATACCCATATAGACATGTTTACCGGAAGCGGCAGTAAAAGGGTCGCTATCTGTCTGGTCAGGGGTGCTAGAATAAGCCGTAAGTACGGCAGCAATTTGCTTATCTGGCTTAGGCGCTTCTGGGGCAGGGGCTTCTACTGCCGGAACCGGGGTCACTGCGGAATCTTGGCTAACCATAGCCAAAGTAGTAGTTTTAGTGGTATCCGGGGTTTTGGCCATTACCGGAAGCGCGGTTTGAACTAAAATGGCTAAGATTAGCGTAAAAATCTGTGAAACAGTACTGATTTTGGCTAACTTGTGGGTAAAGTTGGTCATATGCAGTAATTAAAAGATACCATCTATGTGGTATCTCCTGAGTTAACGACAAATGATACCACAAAACAGCCTTTTTGTCAATGCCTCTGGGGTAGAGTATAATGAGTAGAGCCTTATCTTTCCGGCCTCTCACCGGCAACGGAAACTTCGTCATTTTAATGTGGTATGCCAATTTTTTCACTCAAAAAAAAGACTAGCCGTTCGTATGGTGATATTACCAACGAAGCGAGGCCGAGCCTCCGGTCCAAAATTCATAGCTGGAATAAAAAACGGCTTGCCAAGGGTGCTGCCTTGGTGGCGGCAATTCTTTTTATTGCCGGCACGATCTTTGTCGTCGTCGTTAGCCGCGATTTGCCCGACCCTAGCGATCTTAATAAACTCAAAGTTGCGGAAAGCAGTAAAATTTATGACCGCACGGGGCAGCATGTGCTCTATGAAATATACCAGGGTCAGAAACGTACTATTGTGCCTTTGGACCAAATTGCCCCCTTGGCCGTTAAGGCAACTATCGCTATTGAAGACAAACATTTTTATGAACATAATGGGGTTCGCCTTACCAGTATTGCTCGCGCCAGTTTTAATAACCTCATTGGTCGCAGCACAGGCGGTGGCGGCGCTTCCACGCTCACGCAACAATTAATTAAAAATACGATTGGCGGAACCGCCCGCGGGGGGCTGGCCGGATTGTTTCGAAAAATAAAAGAGGCAATTCTTGCCGTTCGTTTGGAAAAAAAATATACCAAGGATCAAATCTTAACGCTCTACCTTAATCAAATTCCTTATGGCTCAGTTAACTACGGTATTGAAGCGGCAAGCCTGAGCTACTTTCATAAAAATGCCAAAGACTTGAGTCTCGCGGAGGCGGCTACGCTTGCTGCGATTATCCAGTCGCCAACGCGTTATCTTAACAACCTGCCGCTTCTTGAAGGCCGACGCAACACAGTCTTAACGCTCATGCAGGAACAAGGGTATATTACTCAGGAAGAAAAAGAGGCGGCAAAAGCCACCAAGCTCGACATAACCCCTAACGCTGGTATTTTCGCAGCGCCGCATTTTGTTTTGTACGTTAAACAACTTTTGGCCGAGCAGTTTGGCGAAGAAAATGTTGATACAGCCGGTCTGAGAGTCATTACGACACTCGATTACGATAAACAGGCCATTGCCGAAAAGGTGGTGAAAGAACAGGGAGACAAGTTCGCCAAATCAGCCAACGCCAACAACGCTGCGCTGGTTGCAATGGATCCAAAAACAGCTCAAATTTTGAGCATGGTCGGTTCGCGCGATTTTACTAATAAAGAAATTGACGGACAGTTCAATGTAGCTGTTCTTGGCCGTCGCCAGCCTGGTTCGTCGTTTAAACCGTTTGTGTACACAGCTGCCTTTGAAAAGGGCTACACACCCGAAACGGTTCTCTATGATGTTAAAACTGATTTTGGAAATTACACCCCAAAGAACTACGACGGTTTGGAGCATGGTCTGGTTACCATGCGCAAAGCACTTCAGGGTTCGCTGAACATTCCAGCCGTCCAAACACTCTACTTGGTGGGACTTAAAAATATGCTGGATTTTGCCAAGCGTTTTGGCTACACCACCTTTACCGGTGACTATGGTTTGAGTTTAGTGCTCGGAGGCGCTGAAGTTAGTTTGCTTGAACACACCGATGCTTATGCGACGCTTGCCAACAATGGAATGTATCACCCGGCTACCGCTATTCTCAAGGTAACCGATAAAACCGGCAACGTACTGTACGAATGGAAAGAGACGCCTGGTACCGAAGCTATTAAGCCTGAACTTGCAGCAACAATTTCAAATGTTTTATCCGACGATGCAGCTCGCGCTTATATTTTTGGCCGCGGCAGTACACTTACTTTACCCGGCAGGCCCGTAGCTGCTAAAACAGGTACAACCAACGACAGTAAAGATGCCTGGACTATGGGTTATACACCCTCACTCACTACGGGTGTTTGGGTTGGAAACACCATTCCTTCCCCTATGAAGGGGGGCGGCAACACGCTTGCCGGTACGATTTGGAACCAGTTCATGCGCGCCGCACTCGCGAGCTCGACTGTGGAACGTTTTCCGACTCCGCCGCCAAATACTGCAGATAAGGCAGTCTTACGCGGCAGCGACGGCGGCATAAAACTGCCCATTAACAGTGTTACCGGGCGCATCGCTACTTCATCCACCCCGCCTGAACTGATTATAGAAAAAACTTTTTTACCACCGCACACCATTTTATACTACGTCAATAAAGATGATCCACGCGGCCCGGCCCCGACCAACCCCGCTGATGATTCTCAATATACTAACTGGGAACAATCGCTCCAAGCCTGGGTGCTGCGCCAACAAGAAGCCGGCAAACCCGTTACACTTGAAGAGCCGCCCACCGAAACAGACGACACCGTGTCTCCCGAGCTCGCCCCAAAAATTCAAATTAATGCTCCTGAAAATAACGCTGTACTGAACAATCGCAACCTGTCCTTCATGGTTACTGCCGGAGCACCCAACGGGGTCGCGCGCGTCGATTATTTTATCGACAATCAGTCGGTCGGTCGCAGCAGCGCTCCGCCCTTTACCTTGTCCTATTATGCAAAGACGCTTTCCCCAGGCACCCACACACTCAAAGTAATTGCCGCTGACAGTGTTGGCAACGCCTCAAGCGCAGTAAGCACCTTTACCCTAACTGCAGAGCTTGACCCGCCGAGTGTAGACTGGTTTGACGGATCATCGCTTTCACTGACGGAGGGGGATTTCCCGCGCGTTATGTCGCTTACTCCGTTTCGCTGGGAAGACGCCGCTACTATTAAAATTACCTTGATTTCAGGAAGTGATCGAAAACAAATTTACGAATTTACTTCCGCGAGCGACAAACTTTTTGCCGGGCAACTCTCGTTTACTTGGAAACACTCACCAGGCACGGGCTCATTCACGCTTGAAGCGGTGCTTACTGATAAAAAAGGAGCAGTATCACAGAAAGACCTTAGCATCACTATCAAATAGCGCCTAAACAAAAAACCAGCCCTTCGCACGGGCTGGTTTTTTTATTTTATTGTCTTACTGGCATTACAATATATAAGAAACTTTTATCCTCTTCAGGAAAGAGCACGCACGGGCTGTCGCCGTCGATTACTTTGAGCTGAATTTTGTCGCCCGTAATGTTGTTCAAACCGTCGAGAAGGTATCGGTGGCTAAGAAGCACCGTATTGTCTTCCCCTGACACGCTAGCGGGCACCTCAGCGCTATATTCGCCCGTCTGAGTAGACGACGAGGTTATCTTTACACTACTATCGCTCTGACTCAAAAGGAGTGTTACGGCGTTAACACCTGTTGTTGTAAAAAGACCGGCGGCTTTAATGGCTTTACTCAAGTCGGTTGAGTTCACAAGAGCGGTCGTTTTGAATTCAGTGGGGATAATTTGGGTATAATCGGGATACGCACCCTCGATCAAGCGGGACGTCATCTGGATATTGTTAAAATGAAGAGCGATTTGATTGGGCGTAATCAAAAGACGAGCGTTTTCTTCTTCGCCAAGCGTGGCCAGCGCTGCAAGCACATGCACCATCTCAACAGCGGTGCGGCCCGGGATAACTGTTTTGAGCTGATCGGTTCCCTGAAGCAGGTGAATCTTTTTTTCCGCCAGGCGATAGCTATCCGTTGCCGCCAGAACGACTTCACGCTCACTCGCAATATTACAGGAAAAGAAAACACCGGCGAGTTCGGGGCGAATATCGTTTTTGGCAACTGCAGGCAGGACTTGTGACAATCCTCGCTTGAGGTCTTCGGCCTTAATAACAAAACCCTGACCATCTTCGAGGGTGGGAACAACCGGAAACTCGTCAGCCGGAGTACCTTTAATCTTAGTGAAGGACTTACCGGCTGAAATGAGGAGTTCATTTTCTTGAAGTTCGATGTCAACCTTTTCTTCGGCGAGCAGGTTAATAAAATCAAGAAGGGTTCGGGCGGGAACTGTAAACTGACCAGGTGCTTCTACCTTAGCGCGAACAAGAACTGTTATTGCTAAATCAAGGTTCGTACCAACAACTTCTACTTTTTGCGCAACGGCTTTAAGTAAAATATTGTTCAGGATCGGCAAGTTCACATTTTTTCCAGCTAAGCTACTTACGAGAGAAAGCGCTTGGAGAAAATTTTCTTTGGTACAGGAGAATTTCATACACAGGTATCGCTTTAGTATTATTTTAAAATATTTATATTTATATATAACAGTAATAATAAGCACGGTGGACAGCGGGGATAAGTGCGTTATTAGTCTCAGCTCAGCCAAAAGGGTGGTGGAATAACTTTCTTTGAAACGGGGATATTTTTAGCGGTCTTGTCAGTAACTTTGCCGTGCCTGGCTATGCTGGGGGATAACTCCTTTTTGGTGGGGATGAAACAGGGGACTTTTCCAGAGCTTTTAGCGGTTTTGTCCCCAGGTTGTGCCCAGCTTATACAGAGCTTATCCACCATCCTGCTAGACGTTATTCACATAGAGGCGCTGTTTCAGTGATTCTATTTCTTGTTTTAGTTTTAAATCGTTTTCAAGTTCATTCTTAATTTTTTCGTGGGCATGCATGGCGGTGGTGTGATCGCGGTTCCCAAGACCTTCGCCAATCGCTGGATAGGACATTTTAAGCTCCTCACGCATGAGGAACATGATAATCTGGCGCGGAAAGGAAATTTTTTTCTCACGACTTTTGCCGCGCAGATCCTCAGTTGAAACATTGTAGACCTGTCCAACAGTTTCAATTAGTTGATCGGCGGTCATGGAGCGGCGGGTAGAGCCGGCCTCGAGGCCAGAAAGGAGTGATTTGATTGTTTCCGGAGTAGGGATCATGTTTTTCAACTGGTGGAAAACAATGATCTTGTTGAGCGCCCCCTCAAGCTCGCGGATATTGCTTTGAACAACTGAGGCGATTGTTTGGATGATCTTAGGTTCCAGCAGGAACGATTTTTCGGCGCATTTGCGCTCCAAAATTGCTACTCGGGTTTCAAAATCTGGTGCTGACACGTCCGCGATCATACCCCACTCAAAGCGAGATTTAAGGCGGTCTTCCAGGGCAGGGATCGCTTTAGGCGGTCGGTCGGAGGTGATGACGACTTGTTTGTTTTGTTGATGGAGCTCGTTAAAGGTGTGGAAAAACGACTCTTGCGTACGGTCTTTGCCGGCGATGAACTGAATATCATCAATAAGGAGCAGGTCAACATGGCGGTAGCGGTTTTGAAAGTCTTTAGCACCGCCGTCTTTAATAGACGAAATAAAATCATTAGAGAATTTTTCTGCGCTGACGTATAAAATAGTTATGCCGGGATTTTTTTTGGTAAGTTCGTTGCCAATTGCCTGGAGTAAGTGTGTTTTACCCAGTCCGACACCACCATAAATAAAAAGCGGGTTATACGCAATGCCGGGGCGAGCAGCCACCGCCTGTGCCGCGGCATAGGCTAGTTCACTGCCGCCGCCAACGACGAAGTTGTCAAAGGTATATTTAGGATTGATAATAAACGCTCCGCCTGTCTCGCTGTTTGATGGACGAAGCGGGGCGGGCGGCGAAAAAGGAAGATTGTTGTTTGAAAACTCGCTTGGTTTTGTTTCAGATTGAAAAATGATTGGCGTCTCCGCAATGTTTTTAATGTTATCAATTTTGTATTCCAGCTTTTTAATCGGTTTTTCAGTAATGCGTTCGAGTGACTTAATAACAGTTTGGTGATATTTTTTTTCAAGCCAGGCCTTTGTGAAGGCATTTGGTACGCACAGGAGAACCTGACCGTCCTGAACCGAGATAATGCCAGTATTCTTGAACCAGGTAATAAAATTAGCTTTGGAAATGCTCAGTTCAAGTTCAGCGAGGACGGCTTGCCAGAGTTCACTGTTATTCATAAAAAGCTTATTTTTAAGTAATTTTACTCATTCTAACACAACGCGTGTTTTTAGGGAAAGCAGGCCTTATGAGGGTGGTGGGGACAGACTGTTGATAACTTGTGGATAGGTGTGGATATTTTTAAAGAGCCCCCCACATACCAAAGTTTTTAAGCGGTTGGCCCCCCCCCTGCCCCTCTAAAAAAAGCTGAAAGACCAACCGGTTTGACTAAATCAACAAAGTAGTGTAGTATAAGGACATTGTTGCCGCCTAACTACTTCTTTTTAGACTATGTCAACTAAACGAACCTATCAGCCAAAAAAGCGCAAACGTGCAAAAACACACGGTTTTCGTGCTCGTATGGCTACCAAACAAGGACGCACCGTACTTGCCCGCCGCCGGGCCAAAGGCCGCAAAAAATTAACGGTCTCGGACGAGAAGAAAGGAAAACGATTGCGAAAGTAAGCCCTAAGATCCAATCGAACCCCCATTAGGGGGTTTTATTGTTTATGCTCAGGTGCTAAGATATTAGAAATTAGATAGTAGATGTTTTTGTTGTAATTTCCACTGTCTAATTACTAATATCTTCTGGGATTATGCTCCTCGTCGAACACCGCCTTAAAAAAGTTCGTGACTTTAATCTGGTCACTAAGCATGGCCGTTGGTATAACGGTGCCTTTGTTGACCTTAAAGTGCTTAATTTAGAAAAAAATAGCGCACTTTTTCCTGCTAAAGAAGATCCGGAAAGTTTTAAAAAACAGCTTAAGTTAGCCTTTGCAGTGGGTTTAAAAATTTCTAAAAAGGCAGTGGTGCGCAACCGGCTGCGTCGGCAGCTGCGTGAAATAGTTCGTCTTGCTTTTAAAAATGGTGTGCCACAACCAGGTTTTTTTGTACTTGTTGTTGCTCGCAAAGACGCTCTTAATAAAGAGTACGATGCCGTATCCGCCGATCTCACTATGCTCTTAAAACGCTCCGGCGTCTGTAAAATATAGCTGCCCAAGCCGTTTTCTTCCGCTTGTTTTTATGAAACTTCAGCCAAAAAATAAAACTATCATAGCCTCATTATTTTTGTTGCCTCGCCAGGTTTTTTTGGCGTGCATCAGACTGTATCAGGTTACATTTTCGCCCGACCACGGACTCTTAAAAAATCGTTTTCCGCACGGTTTTTGTCCTTTTTATCCGTCGTGTAGCGTCTATGCCTATAAAAAAATTGAAAAAAAAGGAATTTTTTTAGGATTTCCGCCGGCGCTTTGGCGCATTATTCGCTGTCACCCGTGGACTAAAGGCGGAATGGACTTGCCATAAAAAAGACAGCCCAAAGGCTGTTTTTTGTTTAAGGTTAGTCTAAAATCTCAACTATTTTATTTTTACTTTTGTGACCTCGAACCAAGCGTAATTTATTTTTTGGTACCTTGAGGTGGCTGGCGAGTACCTCAAGCACAGCTTCGTTCGCTTTTCCATCAGTTGGGGCAGCACGCACTTTAATTGTAAGTACTTTATTCCCTGCCTCCCCTACCACTTCGTTTTTGCTTGAGCGTGGTAATACTCGAAGTCGTAGCAACATACTTTTGTTTTTGTGCTTAACGAAGGCTTTTTAAGAGTTTTAAATCCTCGACAATTTTGTCGTGTTCAGTTTCGGCGATAAAATTTACCTTAGCAATTTTTTTATTGGAAAATAAATTTTTAAATCCCTCTAAACCAATATTTCCTTCGCCAATATGTTCGTGCCGGTCTTTTTTGCCGCCAAATTCAATTTTTGAGTCGTTGCAGTGGGACATTTTGAAGCGATCTAATCCTACTGTATCATCAAATTTTTTAAGTGTAGCCTTTGCTGCTGCCGGGGTGCGTACATCATACCCGCTGGCAAAAGCGTGCTGGGTATCGTAACAAATGCCGAGATTATATTTTTTGAGTTTAGGGTGGTGCACGATTTCGGCTAATTCTTCGAATGTGTCACCAATTACTGCGCCAGCGCCAGCAGAATTCTCTAAGAGTAGTTGTGTTTCACCTGTATATCCTTTGAGTGTTTTTTCGAGGCCCTCAATAAGCGCTTCAAAACCTTTTTCTTCGCCCATGCCGCTATAGCTGCCGAGGTGGGTCATCACGTACGTTGCGCCAAGCATAGACCCACGCTCCAGTTCTTGACGAATAACGGCGCTTGAACCAAACCGGATGCGATTATTGGTTGATGCAAAGTTAATAAAATACGGGGTATGAATATACCACTCTTTTTGTCCGGCTTTTTTGCAATTCGCTTTGAATTCTGCAGCAATTTTTTCGTCCAAGGGTGCAATCCAGCCGCCCTGCGGGGATCGGCTGAACATCTGAAAAACCTCGCAGCCAATTTTGGCCGCGTTCAGTGGGGCGTTAGGCAGTCCGCCGGCTATGGAAACATGAGCACCGAAGAGCATAGGTTTAATTTATAATAGTTTATAGGTACTAAGCTATCATACGCTGCTTAAAAAACCAACCCTTCTATCGGGCTGGTTTTTAAAGTAGGGCTATTTTTTAATTTGTTCCTTCACCCACTGTATCACTTTTTTATTCTGCAGGGTAGTTGCAATGGTTTGAATAACTTCCTGACGTTTGAGATTTTCTTCTACCTGAGGATTGTTTGGATATGCTGCGCGGATAGCAGTAAGTTCTTTTTCGAGTTCTTCCTTTTCAACTTTAATATTGTTTTGAAGGGCGATTTGGCGCGAGATAAGAGCGGCTTTGGCACGCTTATCTGCCTGGGCGGTAAAGTCGGCCAAGATTTCTGCTTCAGTTTTCTTCATGTCAGCCAAATATTTTTCGACTGGAATACCTTGTTCGTCAAGATTGTGTTTGAGTTCGTAGAACATCTTGTTTTTTTCTGCGTCAATCAAAACATCAGGAATTACTTCAAAACTACTTTTTTCAATCAATTGCTCGAGAAGCGCTATTTCAAACCGTTCCTCTTCTTTACGTTCGCCTTCTCGAGTGAGGTTGGCGGTCAGAAGCTCAACCATTGCTTCCAAACTTTTTTGGCCGAGCGCTTTGGCAAACTCATCATTAAGTTCAGGGTAGCTGAGTTCGTAGACTTCGTTTACTTTAATTTTAAAATCAACATCTTTGCCGGCAAATTGTTTTTGGTAGTGCTCCTTAGGAAATTTAAGTGTAAATTCTTTGGTGTCGTCTTTTTTGAGTCCTACCAGCTCTTCGGCAAAGCCTGGAATGTAATGCGGCTCGCTGAGGTATACCTGGTGGTTGGGGGCTTGGCCGCCTTCCATCGGGACTTTGTCGATGAACATGTCCATGTTGACCACAACCTTGTCTTCTTTGGTCGCTGCGCCTGCCTTAATAACTTCTTTGCCCTGCATGCGGCGGAGATTTTCCATTGTTTCGTCAACTTGCTTTTTGTCAACTTTTACGGGCTTACCCTCGACTTTGATCGTTGAGAGGTCGGGTATAGTAACTTTTGGAAGTAAAGCAACGGTTGCGGTAAAGACGAGCTCATTGCCTGGAGCAAATTTTTGTAAACTAATTTGGGGCATCCCTAGTGTGTCGAGTTTTTCTTCAGAGACAGCTTTAAAAAAGTTGCTTTCCACAATTGACTGCATGGCTTCTTCAAGAATGCGGATTTCACCCATTTCCTGTTTTACCAGGTCATATGGTGCTTTACCCGGGCGGAAGCCTTTGATGGCGGCGCGCTCCGATATACGGATGGCGGCTGCCTCCATGTTTTTTTTGTAATCAGCAGGTTGAACGGTAATAGTCAGCTCAGCGGTCGATTTGTCAGTTTTTTTGATTTCGTAGGACATATTCAGTAAAAAGAGTAAGTAAGAATACGGCCTATTTTATTGAAAAATAAGGGATTTGTCAAATGGTGACCAATACAAAAACACCCCAGTTTTTGCTGAGGTGTTTTTGGTAGGGCGCGACGAGGATCAGGTGATCGGCGTCGCGGCAGGGCTACGCCTGAAGCGCGGGGTTGGTGACGCGCTCGGCAACAATGACGACGTGGAACTGCGGTACGGCCTCGTACTCGGTGTCAGCGACACACGTAACGTACAGTCGGCTGGTACCGAGGAGTGTGGCGAGCTGGCTGAGGTGGAAGAACCAGACCATGTCAGCACCTAGTTGTGTTGTTAACGCTCGGAACTGGATTCGGTTTTTGCCTTTTTCTGTTTCAAAGCATGATGCTCCAGGAAAAATTTTTCGAATTTTTTTCTTCAACCCCTTCATGGAGGACGTCTCGCTTTTCATAATGTGCTCCTTGATGGAGCAAACATAGCAGCAAAAGCCTTTGGTGTCAACGAAAACAGACTAAAACAACCCTGCTTTTGCAGGGTTGTTTTGTGCCCGCCCCGGAGCGTCTTTACAACTAATCTGTGTTAGTGACAAAGACGCAGAGCTCCGAGGGGGGAGGTGCGAGTGGTGGCGTGTTAGGCGGCTCGCTCGAGCTTGAGCTGGCGGAAAAGCTCGACGTTCGCGCGTGCCTTCATGGCAAGCGTTTCCGCCGTGAGCAGCTGCTCGGCAAGGCTTATTGCTTCGGCTTGAGCCTGGGTCAGGGCGCTCATGGCCTGCTGGAAGGCCTGGCGCTTGTGCAGGGCGGCGAACGACAGCGCGCCGTTGGCGCAACAGGCGATTTCGAGCGCGGCCTCGTCGCGCTGGACTTCGAAGCCGGTCAAGGCTTCGCGCATACGCCGGCCGCTCTTCTCCTGCAGGGCGGCGATTCTGCGCGCATGACCCTCAGCTTCAGCGAGTTGGTGCTCGGCTTCTTCGAGCGGAGTTCTGCTCGGCGGCGGAGGCAAGACGATGTCGGGCAAATCCATTGGGGCACCTCTTGTGCTGTTAAAATCTGTCCACGCCTAAGGTGTGTACCGTAGACGCGGGCAGATTTCGCCACATGTTTGCTAGGGCAACGTCAGAATATAGCACAAAACCATGTCTGTGTCAATCCTTATAACAAAACAAAAAAAGCGCCGGGTAAGCGCTCTTTTTGAGAAGGAAGCAATTATTTGAGGAGAAGTCCGACGATAAGAAGCGCCACGATGTTGGCCACTTTAATCATTGGATTAATGGAAGGGCCGGCAGTATCTTTGTACGGGTCGCCAACCGTATCGCCCGTAACTGCAGCCTGGTGGGCAAACGATCCTTTGCCGCCGTAGTTTCCTTTTTCAATAAATTTCTTAGCATTATCCCAAGCGGCGCCACCGGTGGTCATGGAAATAGCGAGGAAAATACCGGTAACGATTGTGCCGACGAGAAGGCCGCCGAGTGCTGGAATACCAAGAAGGAATCCGACGGCAATCGGGGCGGCAACGGGGAGAAGGGCGGGAACAATCATTTGGCGAAGCGCACCTTTGGTAACGATGTCAGCGGCTTTAGCATAATCTGGCTTGCCGGTTCCTTCCATGATACCCGGAATTTCTTTGAATTGACGACGAACTTCTTCCACCACTTGGCCGGCAACCGTTCCAACTGACTCCATGAGGAATGAGCCGAAGAGGTAAGGCAAGAGGCCGCCAATAAAGAGGCCCACCAATACTTTAGGATCATTAATCAAGAAGATTGTGGATTCAGGAAGTTTGTGCGTGAAGTCGGCAAACAGAACGAGTGACGACAAACCAGCGGCAGCAATAGCATAGCCCTTAGTAACCGCCTTGGTGGTGTTGCCAACCGCGTCCAAGGGGTCGGTGATGGCGCGAACGCTATCAGAAAGTTCAGCCATTTCAGCGATACCGCCGGCGTTGTCAGTGATTGGGCCGTAGGCATCAATGGTGACCACAATACCGGTCATGGAAAGCATGCTCACCGCTGCGATCGCAACCCCAAAGAGTCCGGCGAGCCAAAACGATCCAAGCATGGCAGCAAGGATAAGAAGTACCGGAACGGCGGTTGATTTCATGGAAACGGCAAGCCCAGCAATAATGTTGGTGCCATGTCCGGTCGTGCTTGCTTTGGCAATATGCTGTACCGGGGAGTATTCGGTAGAGGTGTAATAATCAGTAACAAAAACCATTGCAATGGTGAGTGCAAGACCGATAACAGCGGTGCCAAACAAACGCAAGACAGAGTGACCGGCGAGATCAGCAAGGAGCCAGTTAGTAATAGGATAAAAAGCGGCGAGCGAAAGAACACCGGCAGCGATAAGGCCTTTGTACAAGGCGTTCATTACGTTCATGTTTTTACCAAGGCGAATGCAGAACGTGCCGATGATTGAAGCGATGATTGAAGCGCCGCCAAGCATGAGAGGAAAAACAATAACTTTGGTGTTGCCAGGGAATAAAAGGCTGGCCAGAAGCATTGCGGCAATAGTTGTGATGGCGTATGTTTCAAAAAGATCAGCGGCCATGCCAGCGCAGTCGCCAACGTTATCGCCAACGTTATCGGCAATAACTGCTGGGTTGCGTGGGTCGTCTTCGGGAATTCCTTTTTCTACTTTGCCTACCAAGTCTGCTCCAACATCGGCGGCTTTAGTGAAGATGCCGCCACCGATACGGGCAAAGACCGAAACTAAACTGCCGCCAAAACCAAGACCGATCAGTGCGGAAAGATCGCCCCCGGTTACCAAATAAAAACCAGCTACACCGAGGAGCCCAAGACCGGCTACCAAAAGACCGGTAATCGAACCGCCGCGAACAGCGAGGGTCATCGCTTCTTTAAAACCTGTTTTAGCAGCTTCGGCTGTGCGAACGTTAGCCTTAACCGAGATAGTCATGCCAACATAGCCGGCTAAGCATGAAAAACCCGCACCGACCACGAAGCCAAAGGCGGTTACCCAGTCAATACCAAGCCCAAGGGCTAAGAAGATGAAAATTGCTACCAAACCAATCGTTTTGTATTGACGCAGAAGATAGGCTTTTGCGCCGGTTTGAATTGCCCGCGCAATCATTTGCATCCGTTCATCGCCGGCCGGTTGGCCGAGAACCCAGCGAATGAGAATAAGACCGTACAGAATGGCAAGAGCCGCGGGAACAATTGCTCCCAAAACGATAATGAGCATAGCATTACTTAAGATTAAAAGCTTAAAAATAGATTGATTTGCCCCCTATACTATGGTAAACTCTTCAAATAGTCAAGCAAAACTATGAAATACGGTTTGTGGCTTCGCACGCTACGCATTCTTATCTTTGTTAAGCGCTTTTTCTGGTGGCTTGGTACCGGATTTTCTTTTGTTTTAGGCAGATTTGTGGGTGTAATTGGGCGCAGCGTACTCTTTATTAGGTATAAAGTTGCCTATTTTCTTAAAAAAAGCGGCCTTAATCGCGTGCGAGCACTGCTGCTTAAGCGTACGCTGCTCCAAATTTTTGGCTTAGCTGTACTATTTTTTATCGCATTTCCCCAAACTAAACTCTATGCTCAAAAAGACCTTTTTTTGCCAGGACAAAAGGCTATTGCTTTTGCGCTGACCGCCCCCGAAGAAATTTTAGGTGTTGAAGAAGAAAATGCTGACGCCATTATATACAATCCGTCCAATAGTTCGTGGCGTGAGGGGGTAGTAAACGGTGAGATTTTGCCGAGCATGGGTACAGCGTTTGTTCCAAATCAGGATTTTGCAGCCATTATGGCTGGTGGCACGGCACTGTCTAAACCCGCTATCATGCCGGGCGTAGCACTGGGTGGTCGCCGTAGTGAAGTTGAAACGTATGTTGTTGAATCCGGTGATTCGCTGAGCAGCATCGCTTATGACTTTGGTGTAAGCGTTGCAACCATTCTTTGGCAAAATAATTTGGGCGTTAGGTCGGTTATCCGCCCCGGTGACTCGCTTAAAATTCCGCCGACAACTGGTGTAATGCACGCCGTAAAACGCGGTGACACACTTAAAAAGATCGCTAGTCTCTACCAAGCCAAAGAAGAAGATATCGTTGGTTTTAACAAGCTAAAAGCCGATGGAACCGACCTTAAGGCTGGTGAATTGATTATGGTTCCTGATGGTGTCAAACCAGAATCCCAGGTGGTTGCAAAAGTGCCCCGCACAACCGGAACAATCGGCAAGGTGGCTGTTCCCCCATCGTCCCGTCAGTCCGCTGGTGCTTCAGGGTTTGTTTGGCCGTCGGGCGCCCACCTTATTACGCAATACTTTGGGTATACTCATCACGCTATTGATATTGCTGGTCCGTTTGCTACCCCAACCTATGCCGCGAAGGGCGGTACGGTTGAAAAGTCTCAGTGTGGCTGGAATAGCGGCTATGGCTGTGAAATCATCATTGATCATGGCGGTGGTATTAAGACCCTTTATGGACATTCTTCCAAACTGCTTGTCTCCGTAGGCGAGCGTGTTGAGCAGGGTCAAACCATTGCGCTTATGGGCAACACCGGTAATGTGCGCGGTATCACCGGTATTCACCTGCACTTTGAAGTTATCGTTGGTGGGGTACGGGTCAACCCGCTGGGGTATGTAAAATAAAAAGCACAAACGTTTGTTTGTGCTCCGTGTGGAGGCCTGGGCGGGAATCGCACCCGCGCATAAGAGTTTTGCAGACTCCTGCCTTACTACTTGGCTACCAGGCCCTGGGGATAAGAAAGACGCACTTAGGATACCATAGGCCATACTTCATTTCAAGGGCCGGGTATGGTATAAAGAAATAAGTTTTAGGCAGATTAAGCAGCGTAGGCAGAACAAGTAGTTTAAAAATTTGTTCTGCCTACGCTGCTTAGTTCTTACTTTGCTACAATCGCCCCATGTCAAAATTTGTCATTATCGACGGTAACGCCATAGTTCACCGCGCGTATCACGCCATTCCTCCGCTTACTACCAAAGATGGTGTTTTGGTAAACGCGGTCTATGGTTTTGTTTCCATGCTGCTCAAGGTCTGGAAAGATCTTAAGCCTGAATACTTGGCCGTAACTTTTGATATGGCCGGCGGAACCTTTCGTCACGAAAAGTTTGAAAAATATAAAGCCACGCGCGTAAAAGCTGATCAAGATCTGTATGATCAAATTCCGCTCGTGCACCAGATCGTTGAAGTGTTTGGAATACCTATTTTTGAAAAAAAAGGATTTGAAGCCGATGATGTTATTGGTACGCTTGCCAAAGAAGCAATCGCTTCTAAAGAAAAACCAGAAGTATATGTTGTGTCGGGTGATATGGATACGCTCCAGCTCGTGAATGACCACGTCAAGATCTACACGCTCCGAAAAGGCCTTAATGATATTGTGGTGTATGATCCGGCCGAAGTTCGCTCGCGTTACGGCTTTGGTCCAGAGATGATTGTCGATTACAAGGCTCTGCGCGGTGACACGTCGGATAATATTCCAGGTGTTCCCGGGATTGGTGAAAAAACTGCGACCGAACTCATTCAAAAAATCGGCGGCATTAAAGAAATTTATCAAGAGCTGGCCAAACCCACTTCCGCGATCCACACGGATTTTAAACCAGGAATCCTGAAAAAATTAACAGAAGGACGCGAGAGCGCCGAAATGAGTTATTATCTAGCTACGATTGATTGTTCTGTTCCAAAACTAGATTTTTCAGTAACCGACTGCAGCATTAAACCGTTTGATAAAGAAAAAATAATCGCCCTGTTTCAAAAATTTGAATTTATTTCGCTTCTTAAACGCCTGCCAGACTTTGCAGGTAATCCGGCGGTAACTGAAGAAAAAAAATCTTCACCGTCGCCTATAGTGGCACGGGCAAAACAAACCAAAACGCTTGAGTATGCTGAGGTAGTTTCGGCGGCAGAAGTAAAAACTTTAGTTGAACATATAACGGAGAAAGGAAGTTTTGCCGCCCGTCTGGTCGTAATGGGCAAAGATTTTTTTGCAAGCACGTTTGTCGGAGCGTTGTTTGTTGTTGACCACCATGGTTATTTTGTTCCCAAAAATCTTTTTAAAAATATTCAAGTGGTTTTTGCAAACCCCCAATTGACGCTAAACGGACATGATCTTAAACAGCTGCTAAAAATTGCCGCCATTCACAGCATTGAAATTAAAAATAAATTATTCGATGTCATGATCGCGTCGTACCTGCTTCACCCGGGCAGTCGCGCACACGATCCGGCAAGCGTGGTCCTGAAGGTTCTTGGGAAAGAGCTCTTGGCCGGCAGCGGCCAAGAAAGTTTGTTTGGTGTTGATACCAAGACACTTGCGCATGAATTATTTTTACTGAGTGAAACCGTGCCTGAATTGTCGCGTGAATTGAAAGCGATTGACGATTATGGGCTCATGGAAAAAATTGAAATACCGCTCAGTAGTGTACTCGCGGAAATGGAATTGAACGGTGTAGCGGTTGACCCCGAACGTCTCATTGAGCTTTCCCGAAAAACAGTGAAAGCGCTCGCCGTGTGTACCAAGAAAATCTATGACCAGAGCGGCGAAGAATTTAATATTGCCTCCCCTATTCAACTCCGCGAAGTGCTGTTTGAAAAAATGAACATTCCAGCAGAAGGAATTAAAAAAGGCAAAACCGGTTTATCGACGTCGGCCGAAGAACTCGAGAAGCTGCGCGGACTTCACCCCATCATTGATGAAATTTCGGAATTCCGTGAACTCAGTAAATTGCAAAATACCTATATTGATGTGTTGCCAACTTTGGTGAATCCGACGACACGTCGAATTCACACCACCTACAACCAAACCGTTGCTGCAACTGGCCGGCTCTCAAGCACTGATCCGAATTTGCAAAATATTCCGGTACGCACCGAACTGGGGCGCGAAGTGCGCACTGCCTTTGTAGCAGAAAAAGGAAATGTTTTACTTAGCGCTGACTATTCCCAGATTGAACTGCGCATTGTGGCGTCGCTCGCTGAAGACAAGCGCATGATTGAAATTTTTTCCGAGGGCCTCGATATTCACCAGGCTACAGCGGCTGCCATTAATAATGTTTCTTTGGAAAATGTTACCAAAGAAATGCGTTACGCAGCCAAAGAAGTAAACTTCGGTGTGCTGTATGGTATGGGCACGCACGGCCTATCGTGGCGCGCCGGCATTCCGTATTGGCAAGCCAAAGAATTTATTGAAAAATATTTTGAACAATTTAGCGGGGTGAAAAAATATTTGGACCGCACAGTTGAATTTGCCACCAAAGAAGGCTACTCTGAAACACTCTTTGGTCGCCGCCGCTATATTCCGGAACTGGCCAGCAAAAACCATCAGCTGCGCGCGGCCGGTGAACGTATGGCCGTGAACCACCCGGTGCAGGGAACGGCAGCTGATCTTATGAAAATGGGAATGATCGAGGTGCATAAAAAGCTTCATACTTCAAAATATGGGAGTGATGTGAAAATGATCCTCCAAGTACACGACGAATTGGTTGTCGAGGTTAAAAAGGGTTTGGAAAAAGAAGTCGGACAATTACTCAAAGAAACACTCGAAAACGTTGTTAAACTCAAAGTTCCGGTGCGCGCTGACCTTAAGACCGGGCAAAACTGGGGTGAAATGGAAAAATAACCGCTACAATAAGCGGTTTTTTCTTGTTTGTTTACTTGACAAGTAGCTTGACAAGTTAATTTATATCTTGACAAGTTAGTTAAATTTTGGTAGTATATAGGTGTATGAATCTCGAAACCCGTATTTTAGATCAAATTACCGAAAAAGGCTCAATACAGGCAAAGGAAGTGAGCGCTTTAACCGGACTGTCAAAACAGTCGGTGGTTGTTGTGCTAAACAGGCTTATTACAGGCCAAAAAATTGCTCGTGTGGGGCAAACCAACAATGTGCGCTATGTCCCCTTTGAACAAGTTGGGCGGATAGCTCTCCCGGGTGAAGCGGCGTGGCGCCGTCGCCTTGAAAATACCAACCTTAGCGAGTCGGCTCTCTTTGCCGAACTCAAAAACTCTTCATTCTTTCAAGGCGCACATCTTGCTAAAGATGTGGCCCGAATTGTCGAACACGGATTTACAGAAATGCTTAATAATGCCATTGAACATTCTGAATCACCTCGAATCGAAATTGAAGTCCGCGCGAATAAAGAAACTTTTTCATTTGAAATTGTTGATCACGGTATCGGTATTTTTCACAATGTTCGGCAAAAACGAAACCTGGCGAGTGATATCGAAGCGGCCCAGGATATTTTTAAAGGTAAACAAACCACGATGCCAGCGACGCACTCGGGCCAGGGTATTTTTTTCACCTCCAAAATGGCCGATAAGTTTTGGATTATCAGCAGTAAGACCGAAGTGTTGGTAGACAATACAATTCCTGATTTTTTTATTAAGCCGCATCGTCAACGCATGGGTACCTTGGTTGGTTTTTTGATTAATCTGACAAGTCAAAAGAAGATTCAAGACGTCTTTAATCAGTTTACCAACAGCGAACAGCGCTTTGATAAAACGGAAATTAAGGTTGAGCTTTACACAATGGAAGACAGTTTTGTCTCGCGCTCACAAGCGCGAAGGCTTTTGGCTGGTCTTGATGAGTTCAAACGCATTGTCCTTGATTTCAACCGTGTCGAATTTATCGGCCAGGGTTTTGCTGATGAAATTTTCCGGGTGTACAAAAATTTTCATCCCGATGTGGAGATACCGTTTGTGAATGCAGCGCCCGAAGTTGAAGCGATGATTCGACGAGCGCAGGCGGAGGGTCAAAGCGCTATTAAAAAATAATATATATATTCGTAATAAAAAAACCACCGACGCTCGGTGGTTTTTTGCGTTTAGTTTATTTTTTCATTCCCTCATCCTTTTGCGTCATCGTGTCGCCGCATTTGCATTTGCCGTCCGGTCCGCAGCAGCCGCGCATCATTGCGCCGTCCATCTTGTCACCACACTTTCCGTCAGCGCAGCCGTCTTTACAGGCGGCGCGGCATTTAGGGCATGGGCATTCCATTTGTACCAAGCGATATCGTCCAGCCCCAACACCAGCGAGTGCAAGCGATGCGCCGAGCATCATGATTGGCAAGAGGGCAGCCATATAGGGTCCCTTAACATGTACGGCAAGGAGCGCGACTACCATAATGATTGCGAGCCAGCCGGCAGCAATACGTGTAAACACACCCAAAAGTACCATGAGTCCACCGACTAGTTCAGCGAGGCCAATCAAGTATGCCCAAAAAGATGGGGCCGGGAAACCAAGGCCGTTAAACATTTGTATGGTCATGCCCGTGTTAACAAACAATTTGTTGTAGCCCATGTAGACAAATACGGCGGCTACAGCAACGCGCAGGGCGAGAAGTCCGATAGGGGCCATAGCAGGGCAACACTTTGAAGCATGTGAACACGTCATACCAATAGATTAAAAATAAATACGTTATTTTTTACTTTCAATGTCGATTATATAGCGAAAACTTAATGCATGCAAGGTCCAATCAACGACGATTTTGAGTTTTCGGAGAAAACCGGGCATAAATAAAAGGTACGCTGTACGTCGTATCCACCAGGCAATTGGCCCAAAAAGAATCAACGAGCCCGAGACCATGACCCCATACCAATCTCCGACCGGAATAAGCATTCCGCGAGAAGTGAATGAGAAGGGTTTAATTTTTTTCTTTTGAATGCTCGCTATAATATGTTTTGCAACATAACCGCCTTCTTTGTGGGCCGCTTCGCCAAGTTGCGGGGCAGGTAGGGTGCTACCCTGATTGCAGAAGCGGGCAATATCACCGACTGCATACAGCGTTGGATCGACCGGGGATTGTAAAAATTCATCTACGAGCACCCGGCCGTTTTCTTGGTAGGGTGCGTTAATATACGCGTCCGCCTGATTTTTTATGCCGGCACACCAGATGGTAAAATCGCTCGCGAACTCTTGTCCGTCACTCAGGGTAAGAGCAGTTTCTGAAACTGTTTTTACCGGACGCCCTTCCGACAATTCTATGCCGCTTCTAATCAGATGGCGTTTTATTCGAGTTTGAACTTTTTCCGGCAGAATACTTAGAATGGTCGGCCCGGCTTCGATAACACGGAGGGTTGTCTGTTGTTTTGGGTAGAGCTTGATAAGGTCGTGTTTAATAAGGTATTGCAGTTGCCCCGCTGTTTCAATGCCGGTATATCCTCCGCCGATAACAGTGAGCGTCAGCGGCCCGTTTGCCGCTTCAAAAGCAGCAATAAGATCTTTGTGCAGCTCTATGGCTGCAGGCAGGGTGCGTACTGTATAGGTATAATCAGCTGCCCCTGGAGTATTAAAGTAATTAACGCCGCTACCTAAAGCGATAACAACGTAACCGTACGTGATAGGGCCATTTTCAGTTATAACTGTTTTTTCAGCCGGCCTGACCTCAAGCACTCGCGTTTTAAGAAATGTGTGCGGCGTTCCGTACGTTAGTGCTCTGAGTGGAATAGTGCAATGACTTGGTTCAATTGAGCCCGAAGCCACTTCATGAAGCATTGGTGTGAAGGTAAAATAGTTGTTGTGGTCAACAATGGTAATTTTTTGTGGTAGGCCGCTTCTTTTGAGCAGCTTGGCGAGGGTGCGAAAGGTTTCATAACCACCAATTCCTGCTCCGAGTATTAAAATGTCTGTTTGCCAGGCTGGTTGTTCCATAGAAAGATGCCAATACTAAAAGTAAGCGAAGTATAGCACACTGGGTATAATTGTTAAATTTTAAAAATAGCACGAATGCATAAAAAATAACGCTGAGCACCGCTCGTAAGTATTTTTAACCATTGCCTTCCATGGTATCTGGGTATATGATAGTTTTTAACCATGCCTTCAAAGAGTAAAAAAGTATGATTATTTACGTGTACGGCGAAGATACGTTTCGCAGTCGTGCTTACGCCGTAGAACAGATCGAAAAATTTAAAAAAGCGCGCGATCCGGCCGGTTACAATGTGGCCGAGCTTGATGGCGCCAAAGAATCTTTAGGAAAAATTATGGACGGGCTTTTGGCCGCCCCTTTTTTGGCCGAACGCCGCATGGTGCTTATTAACAACATTCTATCAAGTTCTGACAAAACCCTGCTCGCCGTAATCATTGAGCGTATCAAAGCTCAAAAAATTCCGGATTCAACCGCCGTGCTCTTTTGGCAAGCAGAACCCCTCAGTAAAGTAAAAGAAGTTAAAGAGTTACAGGCGCTTTTGCAAAAGGAAAAATATGTTCAAGAATTTCCGCTGCTTGTCGGAAGTAAACTCCAGGCTTTTATCGATCAAGAATGTAAAAAACGCAGCGGCAGTATTTCTCCGGCTGCAGCCGGCTATCTGGCTCAAAATATCGGCGGTGAAATGTGGCTTTTACATTCGCTCCTTAATCAGTTAGTTGCTTACAAAAACGGTATTCGTATAGAGCAGCCGGACGTCGCTTTATTTTTAGACCAAAAAGGATCGGAAACGATTTTTAATGCGATCGATGCGGTTGCTGAAGGTAATACCAAAAAAGCATTTCTCCTTCTTATGGCGCAGCGCGCCGAGGGCCAAGAAGAAGGTTTTATTTTTAATATGCTCGTGCGCCAATTTAAAATTTTACTTGAGATCAAAGACTGCCAAGAGCGCGAAAATAATCCTTCGCCCGACACGATCGCCAAGCTGCTCGGCCTGTCTCCATTTGTAGTCAAAAAAAGCGCCGGAGTTGCCAGGCGTTTTTCACTTGCCGAGCTTGAAGCCCGGTACCGCGAACTTATGCAGATCGACCTTGGAATGAAAACTGGTTTTGCAGATCAAGGAATATTGGTTGATCGGTTTATTGCCGCCAGCTAAGCAGGCGGTGTTCGCTTGTCGCGAAATGTTTTTCTACTAAGTGTTCGCGATGTCCATTGCTGATCGTTCGCTCAAAAAATTTTTCAAACTCTTTTTCTGATCGACCGATTTCTTCTGTCTTGCGGTAGATAGCTGTTTCTAAATCGTGCGAAATAGCGTTAAGAAGTAACTCCGCCTGACTTTTTAGTTCGGCAGTCTGCTCCTCTTCGCTAATATCGCGCAAGGCGGTGGTTTTAGTTTTTTCTAAAAAGCGTTTTCCTCGTTTGATGCTGGCAATAGTATCTTCAAACGTAGTCTTTAACAGATCATTAATTTTTTCAAACAAAGCTTCAGATTTGGCATGCTCTATGACCCGCCCTACAGTTTCCGGAAAACGCTCTGAAAGCACCTGAAGAATATTGGCCGTCCCTTTTTCTAGATCCTGATACAGATTGGGGTATGTGGTGGGTGGAAAAATTCGTTCAAAAAAATTGTTTTCTTCTTCGGGTATGCCCACATGTTCGAGTGAACCGTCTTTGTTTTCAACCAGTACAGTCTTAGTGTTCTGGCTGCTCATTTCAGTAAAAAAAGGCGTGGTAAAAATGCCTAAAATTTTACGATTAGTCTCTCGAATTTCTTTGCGGCTTGCATTTTCTGACAAGGCGAAGTTTTGAGCGAACGAAACGCACTCACCTTGCGGAATGGTGTCTGGAGAAAAGTCGGGTTCAAGAAAAGGTTGAGGATCAAATGATAGATTAAAAAGCTCGACACGAAGCTCACCGAGGACACGGTTAATTTGTGTGACCGCCCAGTCTTTAACAACTACTCGAGAAGTTATTTTTCGAGCTACAAGCTTTTCAAAAAAATTTTCTTCCTTTTGGTTCATAATAAAAAATCCTGAACACACGATGCGTTCAGGATCTATTTTAGCAGAAATCTTATTTCTTCGCCATCGCGTTCACTTTCTTCATGAGGCGAGAAAGTTTGCGGGCAGCTGTGTTCTTTTTGATAACACCATTTTTGGCTGCTTTGTCGAGGGCTTGCTGAGCAGTGCGAGCTAATTTTTTAGCTTCGTCGCCAGACGTTTTGAGTGTTTTTTTAACTGCATCTTTGAAGGCGTCTTTACGAACTTTATTGAGAGCGGCATGTTTGCGGCTTTGGCGCAAAGCTTTTTTGGCGTTTTGCTTATTAGGCATAGTATAAGTAAGAGACTAAATTTGAGAGCGAATACGCACAGTATAGCTGATAGGTAAGGAAAAGTCAAGGCGTTGACAAAAGTGATGTGTTGTGTGTACATACTGTCCGTCCACCAACTTGTTTTGGAGAATCGGATGCAGGCCAAAAGTCTTGCCCTTGTTGCCTTGTCGCTCGTCGGACCGAATTACCTTGGCAACGATGTGCCGAAGGTGTTCGCGGACGGCCTCCCTTTCACACTTCCTCAGGCTGATGACGGATGCGGAAAAGAGCGGGCACGCCTTGGCTTCCTGGTGGTCCCGGGAAGCACTCGGGTGTCAGCGTGCGAGCTGCGCTGGCCGCTCCCGGGGAACCAGTTTGGGCCAATCATGCATGGTCCGCCGGAGCGCTTCAGCGTCTTCGTCCACATCATCCCCACCTACGACGGACCGGAGCTGAACTGCTACCTGATGGTGAAGGGTACCCTGACCGGTGAGGCGCTGCCGCCCCGCTACCGGCACTGGCTGTTGACGCGGAGTGTCGCGGCAAACGGGTTGTCCGTGAGCTACAGCCCGCAAACCCCTGGACGGTACATCAACTGCACGCTCCGCTGAAAAGCTCTTTACGGATTCCTGGTTCCCACGGTTCGTCGGCTCATTGCCTGCGCGCCACGGGAGCCTTCTTTATTTTAAAGTAATTCCGTATTTGGTTTATCGATAAGCAGTGTTTCAATTTTTTTCTCGCTGCCGGTAATTTTCATCACGTCTTTATCAATCTTGTTGAGTTCTTTGTAGGCAGTGTTATATGAGTTCACAGTTGTTGCTAGGTTATTGCCCAGTTTTTTAAAATAATCATCATACGCCAAAATGTGCCGACCCAACTCTTCGACGCGGCCCATAATTTCTTTGGCCGATTCTTCAATTTTAAGCGCGCGCAGGCCTTGCATGACGGTTTGGAGGTACGCAAGAAACGATGTTGGCGAAACAATGATGACGCGTTTTTCTTTGAAGGCATATTCGATAAGTGCTGCAGAGTTTACTTTGAGCGCGCCAACTTTATTAATAAGCAGGTCGTAATAAATCCCTTCGGCCGGAATAAACATAAACGCGAAATCCATCGTGTTTTCCTTGGGTTTAATGTATTTACTGGTTTCGTCAATCCGTTTTTTCAAATCATTTTTGAAGAGTGCTTCAAGCTCTGCCCGGCGATCCGGATCTTTTTCTTCAATCGCTCGGTTATAATTTTCCAAACTGAATTTCGAATCAACCGGAATAATTTTATCTTTCACAAAAATTGCCGCGTCGACAATGTCACCATTTTCAAATTTGTACTGCATCTGGTAGCTGCCAGGCGGCAACACATTGTTTAAAACATTTTCTAAATAATATTCACCTAAGATGCCGCGCTGTTTAGGGTTTTGCAGCACACTTTCCAGCTGTTGTAATTGGTCGGCAAAACCCATCACCTGTTTGTTGGTTTCGTCCAGCTTGGTGAGCCGCTCGGTAACCTCGGTAATAATTTTGACGCTCTGCCCAAATTGCGTCTGAATGGTTTGATGCATGTTTTTCTGCGACTCGTTCATGTTCCTATTGGTGTCGTTCATTTTTTGATCTACTAGGCGACCTAAATCTTGAATCTGGTTTTGGAGCATGATGTAAATGTTTTGTTCGCCTTCTTTGGGTTGTTGGCCCGCTTGAATTTTTCGGTACAAAACAAAAACTAATCCAAGGATAGCTAAAAGGAGAATGATAAGTATGCCGATAAGTACAGAGGCTGCTTCCATATATGTAGAGAGTTAGTAAGCCCCATTGTAGCTTGTTTCGGTCCGGGCGACAAGCAAAAGAAGGAAAAAAAGAGTAATATTAGCCAAATATTCCCAAAACACCCTTGACAAAAGACTTAAAATATGCTATGCTGCGGCGTCCGGCCGGAACGAAAGGCCGGTTTTTGTTTTAAAGTTCAAATAACGGATCCCCCAAATAAGCGGTCAATTAGCTGTTTAAATCGTTTGAATTGCTAAGTAACCGTCTATTTGGAGGGTGTCCAATGCCGTTCTTTTCTGATCCGCCCTGTTTCGCGCTGCATGATCTGCGGGGCTACCCGCGCCGCGCTCCGCTCAAGCCCGTCCCCACCGGGCTCGTCCCGTGGGCGACGTTTAGCGCTGCGCTCGATCGTCTCCAGGGCCGCACGGCCCCGCCCCTACCGTTGCCTGCTTCCTCCGTAGTGGACTCGGTGGAGGAGGGTACCGTGGTCGATATGGGAACGCTCCCGGCGATCCCCAAGTGCTGGTTCTTCGAGCACGACGAGAGGGTTGCAGCCGCAGCCGCAGCCCTCGACTTGGGGGGTGACGACTTCATTCGTGAGATCGAGGGCCCCGACGCCCCGACGCTCCGGACGTCGCGTACGTCGTCGAGACCCTTTGCGCCTGAGGTCTGCGCACCGTAGCCACTGACCATTCTCTCGCGCGCCTGTCCCCCAGGCGCCGCTCTTCTCTCCACAGTATCTCTTTAATGTTGAGAGTAAAGCGTTGCATAAAAATTCCTTACCAAAGGGATTTTTATTTTTTTAGTAGACAATATAGTTGCTTGCCAAACGAAGTATTTTACGCTACCATGACGCCCACGAGCTATCCCGAAAAGTGGTTGCCCCCGTAGTTCAACGGATCGAACAAACCCGTCCTAAGGGTGAGATAGGGGTTCAATTCCCTTCGGGGGCACAGCATTGAACGGGAAGGGTTTGGGAAACGGGAGTTTCCCACTTTTGCCCGGGAGAGCACACGAGAGGGCGGAAGCCCTTTTCGTGAAGGAGTGAAACGACGCGTGAAATTTCCCTTCGGGGGCACAGCATTGAACGAATAAGATTTAAGAAAAAACGGGCCTATGGTCTAGTGGTATGACACGGCATTCGCATTGCCGGAGCGGCAGTCCGATTCTGCCTAGGTCCACCAAGTTTTAAATCTTCTCTTGAGGAAGATTTATTTTTTTAAGATTGAGCCGTTTCCATTGGTCTCCCCAGACTCCAGCAGAGATTGAAAATTTGTTCAATCATCTTTCGGATAACTTTGCTTTCAACAACCCAGGCCAAGCCTTCTTCGCGGGTACTAAAAAAAGCAACGCTATCATCCCAGAAAAAAATCGAGGCCTGAAAAGTAAATTCACGAGCTAAAAATTTAGCTTCACGCAGTTCTCGCACATGACTGAGGCGGGAGTATTTTTTTATTTCCCTACTTTCTACACGCAGGCTTTTGAGAAAAATCTTTTTTTCCACCCGCCGCCTTGTAAAGTGAAAACGTTCACCAAAAATATCCTGAATTTCTTTACCGGCCACAATTTCATACAGTGTTTTATTTTTTGCTTCAAGTGCTTCCAAAAAAATATCATTCATACGTTCGCGGTAGTACAAACGAATTTTTGCCTTACCCTCACTCTGCCCTTGGAGTGATTTTAAAAAGGGAATTATTTCTGTCGCTTCTTCAACTTTACGTTCCATGATTTGTTTAAGAACAACAGGTTCAGCTGCCTCGTAGACATGACGAGATTTGCGCTTTGTTACGTTGACAACACCAAAATCGACTAGCCTCCCCAGCACGGCCTGTACCGTAGTCACGGGTAATCCGGCACTTCGTGCGAGTGGTGTGAGTGTTGTGGGCTTAAAGGTGAGTAATTTTAGATAGACCTTGCGCTCCTTATCGTTTAAACCAAAACGTCCCAGTACCTCATTAATTTCTTTGCTTTGCAGAGCGGTAATTTTAATTAAAGACATAAACTACTAAATTTTACGTAGTAAATATTTATATATATTTGCCTTATTTTAAAGTAAATTATTTAATTAGTCAAAAAATATACCAAAAATTATATAAATAAAATCGCTGTTGTCATAGAGTTGTCTTGTTAGCGAAGTGCTGACGAACCGCTCTTTCACAATGGAGAAGACCCATGAAGATCCTCAAAGAAGGCAATTGGAAGAATCCTTGGAGTCACGAGTACGTCTGCAACGAAAAGGACTGCGCCGCGACGCTTCTCGTGGACGAGGCAGATCTTATGGCGCCGGAGCGCTATGATAACCAGGCAGCTCGGTACGAGTTCCTGTGCCCCGTGTGCGGTAAGAAGAACGATGTGCCGCCGAAGGACTTGCCGCTCCGGATCAAGGAAGCGCTCGACAAGAAGCGGAAGGTGAACCGCACGTGGTCGGGTGACCGGTAGTTCGGTTTTGCTTTGTGTGTGCCTTTTCAACTTTTCCGGTCGACGTTTCTATGCTCGACCGGACCATTTCTCTGCCCGGTTTTTGAACTGGGTAGAGCGCTGGCACGTCAGTTGCTCGCAAACTGCTCTTTGACAATAAAAATGCTGGAGGCAGGAGTTTTAAAACTCTATGCTTTAGCATTGACAAACATAAGATTGTCGGCTATAGTTGGCTGTTTTTCCGGCCTGTCTGAAGTCCGTGGTTTTACTGACCGTTCATTCACAACCAAACGATATGTAGTGCAGCGGCAGTTTGATGATCATGCTTCTGCTGCACTACATATCGGAAACAAGGAGAGCCCGTGAGAAGAAAAAAGCTTCTTGTGGCTGTGTCTTCCAAGAGTCACCCCAAGATTACCGCAGCCAAGCTTGCCTGCCCGAAGGACAGTGTTCGCAGCTTCCCGGCTCAATCGCTCGTCAGCGATAATCCGGTTGGTGCGACTGAGACCGAGCGCGGCGCATGTAATCGACTGAAGGCGATCGTTCGGGCCTGCCCCAAGGCTGACTACTGGATCGCTATTGAGAGCGGTCTACAGTGCCTGGCGCGCCGCTGGTACGATGTTGCTTGCGTCATTATCCGTAACCGGGCCGGCAAGACAGTGCGCGTCTGGTCGGTTGGCACCCAGGTGCCGACGTACCTGATCCACATTGCTCGCAAGCGCGGCTTCAAGACCACGACTGCGGGCAAGATCTACTGTGAGACCCATCCAGGTGCGGATCACCAGGATTTGCAGAGTATCTTCAGCCAAGGCCGCCTCAAGCGCGAGCGAGTCATCGCTGATGCAATACTTGCGGCCATGGCTCAGTTCTAGAATTGCTGAAACGCAACGAACAACAAGGAAATAGGTGGTAAAGATGATCAGTGCACCCCGGCTTATTCTGTGCTCCGAGGGTATGGCCCCGCTCGTGCATCGTATCCAGGAGCGTCTCCGTCAGATCGGCGAACCGATTCGTGCGGCGACCGTCAACTACATCGCCTTCGCCAACGGCGAGGGCAAGCCGATGATCCCGGTGACTGTGCGTCGTCAGGAGGTCTACCTCTTCTGGGAGCTGCATCCGAACCCCAACGAGCAGCTCATGCGACTCTACTTGACCATTAAGGCGCTCCACCGCGCCTCGGTCGACCGCATTTTCCTCGTCCTGCCCTATCTGCCGTACATGCGGCAGGATCGCAAGGCCGAAGGACGCGAGCCGATCTCGGCACGCGACGTGGCCGACATGCTCGAGCTGTGTGACAGCGTCAAGAACGTCATGACGATGGACTTCCACGCCGATCAGGAGCAGGGCTTCTTCTCGAGGCCTGCCGACAACCTGCCGGGTGCCCTCGTCTTCGCTCGCTACTTTCGCGAGCGGTATGCGGGCAACTATCGTAGCCTCGTTGTCATCTCGACCGACGATGGCGGTTTGCCCCGTGCGCGACGTTTCGCTGATATGATCGATGGAGCCGTGAAGGTCTACAACTTTGGCAAGCGACGTCCGCGCGCCAACGAGGCGGAGATCACCTACTTCACCGGTGAAGGCGAGGTCGATGGCAAGGATGCGGTCTACATCGATGATCTCATCGACACTGCCAAGTCGCTTCAGGCATCGGTCACCGTCGGCAAGCAGCAGGGTATTCGCCAGACATATATCGCGGCAACTCACGGTGTCTTCTCTCCTTCGCGGGACAAGGGTAGCGATCCATTGTCCCTTCCGCGTTCTGCTGAGGAACGGCTCAAGGCGCTCGGCGCCGAGGTGTTCATCACCGAGTCCATTCCGCGCGACCAGGAGTACTGTGCTCGTAACAGCGAGTGGCTCACAGTGCTGCCGCTCGATGAGCTGCTCAGCGAGGCGCTCTACCAGTCGATGCGCAGCGATAACGACGCCAGCCTCAGCGCCATCATAAAGGCCTGGAGCTCCCCGGATCATCGGTAAAAGGAGACCACCGACCATGAACCGCTCAACAGCTCACTACCTGTCTCAGTTCCTCGAACCTATCGCGGACTTCCCGCAGCCGGGCATCGTGTTCCGTGACATCAGCCCCCTGCTCCGGAACCCCGCGGCCAAAGAGACCTGCTTCCGCGAGATGCAGCGCCAGCTCGAGCTCGCGGGCATCGGCTTCGACTTGGTCGCCATGATCGACGCCCGCGGCTTTATCTTCGGCGAGCCCATTTCTCAGTGGGGTCGCAAGGGTTCTGTCATGGTGCGCAAGGCCGGCAAGATACCGGTGCGCAAGTACGCCGAGCTCGTCCGTGAGTCGTACGGCCTCGAGTACGGCGCGAGCGCCATCGAGATGCCAGACTACGCAATCGAGGTGGGCCAGCGGGTCCTTATTGTCGACGACGGCCTCGCTACCGGCGGTACAGCCGCGGCAACGGCCAAGATCGTTGAGAGGCTCGGCGGCATCGTCGCCGGCTTCCTCTTCCTCTTCGAGATCGAGTCCTGCGGCGGACGGCAAGCACTCGACGGCTACAAGGTCATCAGCCTCGTCACGTTCCCATAGCTACGCCGGCCTTCGCGCCGTTCCTTTTCGGCCGAGCCTTTCCATATTTTGGATTGCGCTCGGCCACTTCTAAAAACACCTCTATACAATCAGGGGTGTTTTTATTTTTATGTAAAAGTGCACAAAACTGTGGATAAGCCAGTGTATAAGTCGCTAGTAAGTGGATAAATGTCTACACTATTGTATACAAAAATAAAAATAACGGCTTAAGTTAGCCGTTTTTTAATTTTATATTTATAGAGTGTTTTTCTTTCAAAGAATTTATTTTTCCACTCATCGAATTGAATTTTTTTAAGCCCGTAGAGGCGGTTTTCAAAGCTGGGAATAATTGTATCTTCAATACTTGTTCTTTTACGTACCAAAATTACCACGTAATGACGGTTTTGATGATTATATTCATAAATCTTTTCCTTTAAGCCCAGAGTTTCCTTAACCATTTCAAATAAAGAGCGCTCAGATGCATGCATTTTTAACTGAAAAACAGGAATTTCGTTTCCTCCTTGTTTAATCCACATGAACGAACCCTCTCCGGCAACGAGGCCTGCTATGAAATCAAGTGATAGCATATAAAATTAGAAATGTTTCACGGGAAACTTTTTGTTCCCCCGTGGAACACTTTATTTTAAATAAAGTGTTTTGTCAAACTCACTTATTTCAGACTGGCCCAAACAAGATTAAACAATGATTGGTAGGTTTTGACAACATCCTCGCTTTCGATAACTACTGCAAGCGGCACATCTTTGTAAGAAAAAATGGCTAATTTGTTATCAAAGATAATATTGTCGGTTGGAAATTCAGCTTCGCGCGGAGTAATTTTTATTTGGTGAAATTCAGAATTACGTTTTTTAGCAAATTCAAATGAGTTGTTGTCGTGGGGTACTAAATCTCGAATTCGTTTTTTGGCTTTAACGAATTTTTCTAACCAGGGCCATATAGTTTTGAACACTGCCGGATCAATAGTAATAATGGATCCGAACATATCGATTTCTGGACTATTGAATATCTGGCGATAAAGAGTGATAACAGCATCAGCGCCTTCGTAGTAACGGATCTTCGGTTTCTCCTTTTTGGAGTTGTAGAGAGCGGCTAGCTCAGGAATCTTAGCCTTTAAAAGATTGCTTCTTCTCTGTTCCTCTTCAGCCAGTCGTTCTGGAGATTCGGCCGTGTAGACAATTCGTTTGCCTGGTGTAATGGTGGCTAGTCCCTTGGCACGCAGTTCCTCTAAAATCAAATAAGTGGTTGGGCGTTTCGTATCGGCTCGTTTTGACAATTGAGCGACCGACGCACTGCCTGCCTGAAGCAAAGCCAGGTAAACGTCAGCTTGTTTGGGTGTTAGGCCTAAATGGGTAAGTGCGAAGGCGAGTTCCATAGTATTTTTGTAGTATACCGAACCGTCAAATATGTGTCAATAATTCTGACAATAAATATAAAATATGGCTAATAATAAACAAAATTAAAGCTAAATAATGCGATATTATTATTGACAAAAATAATAAAGTGTATATTCAGAGGTTAATAGTCGAAGAAAATCAGAAAATTACGCTTAGCTGGGTTCAAAGGTAGTTACATAGCACTACTTTAAAAGTAGAAAAGAGTAAGAGCCACGGTGTGCTGCCAAAAATCTGACAGGGAGAATTTTGCGCGGTACTTCGAAGCATATGTAAGCGCCATGATAAGCCTGGCAGCAGGGGTAGAGAACAAAGGAGATAGGTGGGGCGGTCGTGGACTTTTGCCGTTATCACTTCACCTTTTGATCTTTTGCAGTGGTTGTATTGTTAGAACAAAAAACTTCATAAAAATAGTTGATAACAGTCAAATTTTTTCTGCTCTTCATGACAAGGTTCTTATTATTTTTTATACACCCGCGCTCCAGTGAAAAAAACATTCTAAAGTCGACAAAACTATGCTATACTTTCTCAAGAACAAATTACTCATTATATATAGGCTCTTATGGTCAGCCAACATCGCCTTCTGGGGTGGTTAGAATACGCCTTATTTTTTGTCGTTTTGCTAACCGCTGTTGTACTGCCGCTCGCGATCGATACGCGATTGGTAAATTTTTACATTTTGCCCAAAACAATTTTGTTGGTGGGGCTGGTGCTCACGGGTCTCCTCATTATTGCTGCGCGCGCCGTGCTTTCCAAACAAATTTCTTTTCGCCGTTCGCCGCTTGATATACCGGTCGTAGGGTTGTTTGTAAGCGCGCTAGTATCGGCACTTTTTTCAGGAATGTTGCGTGAGAGTTTACTGGGTCGCAATGACTATTTTGGACTGAGTGTCTTGTACCTGGGCTTCTTGGCCTTATTTTATTTTCTAGTCGTTCAGGTTATTACGAGCCCACGCCGCTGGATGCTTCTTTTTAATGTGCTGGTTGCCATTGGTGCGGTAACGTCAGGACTTTTTGTGCTTAAAGCTGCTTTTAACGTAGATATCTTTAATTGGCTAACGGGCTACACAACAATTTCTAATACGATCGAAGGCTTTAATGGAACCTTTGGTATTTGGCTGGTGGTCATTTTTATTCTGGCTGCTGGACAGCTTATTAAAAAGAATATTGGTGTTGTTGGTGGGCTTTTATATGGAGTGGCTGCAGTACTCGCATTTATCGGTTTAATACTTCTCAGCTTTAAATTAATTTGGTGGGTCCTTTTGGCTGCGCTCGTTTTACTGCTCCTTTTAGGAATTGGCTTTATTCGTGAAGCTCGTTTATCTGCCCTGTCGGTTTTGTTTGCGGTTTTGGTATTAGTAGTAATTTTTATTTTCTTTGACACACCTCGTTCGTTTCAATATGTATTGCCGATTGAAACGATTCTGAGTTTCAAGTCATCGTGGATTATTTCTTCTCAAACACTTGTTTCAGGTGCCAAGAATTTATTCCTTGGGAGCGGTCCAGGTACCTTTACGACTGATTTTTCGCAATTTAGATCGCGTGATTTTAATGCTGATGCATTGGCCTGGACTATCCGGTTCAATTCACCTTTTTCTACACTGCTTGGACTATTGGCTGAGGGCGGCATTATCTTTATGCTGGTGTTAGCATTTTTGGCAGTTACGTTTGTGGGCCAGTCATTATCGGGATGGCTTCGTATTCGTCTTGAAGGCGGTGTTTCGAGCATTAATGCAATGATTGAAAAAACTCGCGGCCTCGTAGTCCACTGGGAAACATTTTTGGTTGTTATCGGTTGGGTTGCCTTAACTATTGGTTCGGCGGTCATTTTCTTTGGTCCGGTTTTATGGTGGCTCTGGTGGACACTGATGGGTCTCGCTATAACGGGTCTTTTGTTCATCCAGCCGCGGCTGACTACCACCAAGCGAATGACGATTGCAAACACTCCGGAGTATAATTTGTCGTTCTCATTTATCATGATTGTTGTCATGGCTGGCATCGCTCTTTTTGGAGTGTGGGGTGCTCGTCTGTATGTCGCTGACGTGTATTATGCCCAAGCACTTTCAACCACACGCTATGCCGATGCCGAAGCGCTCATAAAAAAATCTTTGGCACTGCGTGATGATTCGGAAGTGTATCATACGGCACTCGCTCAAATTTATTTACTTGAAGCAGTAGCTGAAAGCCGTACGTTCAAACCGGATGTTGCCAAGGTAAGCACCTTTATGGCCAGCGCAGTTAATGAAGCGCGCCGTGCGAGTGACCTTAAACCAAATTCGGTGGCAACCTGGGAAAATTTGGCCACAATGTATGAAAACGCGGCCACACTTATTCCCGAGGCGCGCGAATGGGCAATAAAATCTTTGATTGAAGCCGAAAAGCATGAACCAACAAATCCCGTGCTCGCCTGGCGCTTAGGAAATAATTACGCGCTCAGCGGTAATTTTGATGAGGCAATTAAACAATATAATGACGCGCTCTATTTAAAGAGTGACTATTTGGGCGCCCAAACACAACTGGCTAATGCCTACGAACAGTCGGGAAAAATTGATAAGGCGGTTGAAACCTATAAAGACGCTCTAGCCCAGTCACCGCAAAATGTTGAAATTATTTTTAACTACGGACGGCTCTTGTATAACCGTAATCAAGGAACCGATCGTGCTGAGGCGGAAAAATTATGGCTTGAAGCAGTGCGCCTGCAGCCCAATTATTCTAATGCGCTTTACAGTCTTGGGCTTGCATATGAGACCAAAGGTCAAAAAACAGTGGCGCTTCAGTACTATTACCGTGTTAAAGATTTGAATCCGGATAATAAAGACGTGGCCGCTAAGATTAAAGCGCTTGTTAAATAAAGATTTATTCATGAGCGAACGCGTGTATGCATTCTAAGATTTTTCTATTTCTCGCCGGGGTAGTTCTGGTGCTCTATCCGCTTCGTTCGTCGGCATTTATGTCGTCGACCAATTTTCAGATTATCTCAGATACAATTGGGGTTGGTGGCGGTTTAAGCACGAGCACCTCATTTGGTCTCCAGGACAGCATTTCCGGCGTATCTGTTGGTATAGCGAGTAGCACGAGTTATAGGGTTATGGGGGGCTTTCAGACCACTGATTCAGGGCAAATCAGTCTGTCAATTACAAACGCTTCGCTCGATCTCGGCACGTTGAGCACTGCCGCAGTAAATACTGCATCCACAGTTGCGACTGTAACAACCGATGTACCGACAGGGTACACTCTTTCAGTTGGCGCGGTAACAGGAACAAGCCTTACACCAGTAGCAGATGGTATGGTTACGGCCGGATCTGAAGAATACGGTTTAACCACCACGGGTAACGAGCGTTTAATTACGACTGATGTCGCCGTAACGAACGGGCTCAATCTGGCAACAAAGGCATCGGCAATCACTGGAAGCGCCACAACCCTCACCTTCAAGGCATCAATTTCAAGCGCTTCTGCAGCAGCCACGTATAGTCAGAACATTACGCTGAGCGCGAGTAGTAATCCTTAAATAGTATGAAGCGATTTTTAGGTACAACTTTTTTGGCGGCGCTGTTGGTGGTTTTTTTTGCAAACGTTTCTAGCGCCGCGGCGTTGACGCTCAGTCCGGCTCGTCGAATTATTACGATTGACCCAGGCACAACCCAAGATTTAAAAGTCACCGTTACGAACAATGATGCCAGCACTGTTCGGTTGCAGCTTTTAGTAACTGGTTTACAGCAAGATCCGACGGGCAAGCCAATTTTTGGCAGTGGTCTTGATGATGCAGAAAAATGGGTGGTACCGGCGCCTGAGCCTATCGTGCTTGCACCCGGCAAACAAGCGACCGCTGCTTTTAAAATAAGTGTTCCTCGTGGAGCGTTGCCCGGTTCACACTGGGTAGGGCTGGTTGTTGAGTCCCGGCCAGATTCGACAGGTACCGCTGTTTTAACGCCGCGCTTAATCAGCCTCCTGTCTATTCAAGTGGCTGGTGTTGTAACGGAGTCGGTAACAGTATCGGCCGATGTGCCGCACCCTGTAGTCTTTGGCGCCAAACCTTTTGATGCCAAAATACGAATTCAAAATGTCGGTACCATAGAAGTTCCGCTCCGGGGCAGGGTGACTGTTCGCTCGCTGGGTGGAAAAGAAATTGACGCAAAAGACATTTCGCTCGGTAATCAGGTGCTGCCGCAATCAGAGCGTTTAGTGGTTGAAAAAATAACAGCAACTAAAAAAGACACTTGTGCAGTTGAAGGAACGGTATGCGCTAAACTCTTCTGGCCGGGGCTTTATAAAATGTCCGTGCAGGTTACGTATGGTAAAACAGGGCAGGTTGCTATCAGTGAAACATCATTTTGGTATTTTTCATATTGGAGTCTAGCCGTTGCAGTCCTGATTTTAGTTAGTATTGCTTGGTTTATTAGGCGTCTTCGCCAAAGAAGCATCGTAAAAAAATATGTGGCGTAAAATTTTGGTTTTTATTTTGGTCTGCGCACTGCTTGCCTCACAAGCTATGGTTCAGGTTGTTTTTGCTGAAACTCAGTCTGGCGCTATTACGGTTGGAGCGACGGTTCCAAATCAAACTAATAACGGCGGCGGCGGAGGTGGCGGTGGTGGTGGGACTACCGACACGCCGCCGCCTGAGATGGATAACCCGCCCGTGATCGCGGGTGTAAACGCAACAGTTGATTTTACGAGTGCTCGTGTTACCTGGTCAGCCAGCGACGACAAAGGAATAAGCATGAGTAGTTTTGTCTATGGAACAAGTGCTGCATATGGAATGACTGGAAGCATTACGGGCGCATACCAAGTTTCTTTGTCAGGGCTTGCAACAGACACCCTCTATTTTTATAAAATCAGTGTAACCGATACCGCTAACCACACTACCGAGTCGGCCGGTTCTTTCAAAACAAAATCAGAAACCGATACAACACCCCCCGCACTAACTAATGTAGCGGTTGTTCCTGGTGAAACTACTGCCACAATAACATGGGATACAGATGAAGCCTCTGATAGTCAAGTACAATATGGTATAACGGCTGGCTATGGCAGTTTAGCTACAGACGCTAGCTCCGTTGTTAAGCATAAAATTGTTTTAGTTGGTCTGACAGCGAACACCATCTATCACTTTAGAGTTATTGCGACCGATGCAAATGGTAACAGTACTAATAGTGGCGATGGGACGTTTACCACTCTTAAAAAAGTAGTGCCGCCGCCTGACGTAAGTAATCTTAAAGTTATAGCGACAGATGGAAAAATTGTGCTCAGCTGGGAAAATCCAACCGAGATGGTCGCCCCAGATTTTGAGGGGGTAAAAATTATTCGTAAAACTGGCAGCGCACCCCGATCGATTACCGACGGACTTGAAGTTTATAGCGGCAAAGGTCAACTGTTTGTTGATACGGGGCTCGCGACAAACGTGCAATATTTTTATACACTTTTTTCTTTTGATACATCCAATAATTTTAGCTCAGGCGTCTCAGGAAGCGCAGAGCTCCCAGCACTGGTCGGCCAGGAAATGTGTAGTAATGGAATCGATGACAATGCTGATGGTCTGATAGACTGCGCTGATACCGTCTGCTCACTGGCGAGCAGCTGCCAAGTGCCGACGCCAACCTCGACACCTACGCTGCCAACTCCGGAGGAGCCGACGGTGGTAGTACCTACCTCGACAGTACCAAGTTTTTTGAAAATTACTGCTGACGCACTAATATTTTCGGCAGCCAATCGGACTGTGCAGCTCACCCTGCTCAGCGGAGCTGTCACGAATATAACCGGGTTTACTTTTACAACCGCTATAAATTCGGCAGTTTTGGGTCAAAAACCGATCGGAATCGCTGTGGTTGTTGATGGCACAAATGAACACTTTCTTTCATATAATGAAGGAGATAAAAAGTATTATACGGATTTTATTTTTCCAAATGTTGGTGTACATCAGGCCTATGTGAAGATTGATTATGGTGCTGGACAAGTGGATACCGTTGCGTTTACGCTTGATAGCCGTCCCTTCGGCCAAGTCCTGGGCGATAAAAAAGCCCCTGTTCCTGGGGCTAAAATTACACTCTTGTCTGAAAGCGGCGATGCAGTTGCTCTTGATCGTTATGCCCAAGTAAATCCTCAAACAGCCAACGAGCAAGGTATGTTTGGTTGGGTTGTGCCAAACGGCCGATACTATGCCAAAATTTCGGCAGCGGGGCGATACGACTATAGCGTGCCGCTTGAAGTAGTGACGAATAACATTTTTGCTCCATCAGTAACGCTTATTACGATACCGCCGACACTGGCTGAAGTTATTGATTTAAAAAAGCCGCTTGGTGAAAACATTAAGAATGTCGCGCAAAATTTAGCAGCCAAATCGCAAGCTGTTACTAAGGTGCTTCAGAATTTAGCCGATAACCCTCAGGTGCAGCAGGCAGCTGGCACGGTCGTTGCTCCTGCTGCCGCCGGTATTATCGCGGTAAGTGCGGCCCCGTTAATTTCGTGGGTTGATTTACTGCCGCTTCTTCGGCTGTTATTTTTACAGCCAGTTTTATTGCTTGGTCGCAAAAAGCGCCAAGGATGGGGCCAGGTATATAATTCACTCAGCAAGTTGCCGGTAGATCTTGCTATTATACGTCTCGTTGATTTTGAAACGGGAAAAGTTATTCAGTCGCGTGTCACCGACAAGAACGGCCGCTATTATTTTACCGTTAATCCAGGCAAGTACCGCCTGGAGGTTTCAAAGGAAAAAATGGTTTTTCCATCTGTTTTGTTGCGCGGTTTTGCCACCGATGGTAAAAAGGCAGATATTTACCACGGTGAGCCAGTGGTCATTAAAGAAAAGGACCCAATTATTACCGCCAATATTCCGCTTGATCCGACTGGCGAAAACAAGACTCCGCGTCGTTTGATTTGGGAAAAGATGGGTAAAAAAATTCAAGTTGCACTGTCGTGGTTTGGATTGGCCGTTACAGCAGTTTCCCTCTACATAACTCCTAAGTGGTATGTTGCAGCGCTTTTGGCGGGGCACGTGGTAATGTTTTTTGTCTTTAGGCGCCTGGCTTTGCCGCCAAAACCAAAGAGCTGGGGTATTGTCTATGACGCAAAGTCTCGAACACCGGTTGCTCGGGCTGTAGCACGTTTATTTAGTTCACAGTTCAACAAACTCGTTTCAACACAGATAACTGACTCCCGAGGTCGATATTATTTCTTGGCCGGAGATAACCGGTATTATGTCACGTACGACCACAAGGAATACCAGCCGGCTAAGACTAACGTGATTGATCTGAGCGGTACAGAAGTGGCAACAATCGGATCTAATGTGGGGCTCGTTAAAAAAAATAATTCCGAAAATGCTGCCAGTACGCCAACTGAGGAAAAACCTCGTTAAAAAGCAGCACTACGTATACTTTATAAAATAACGACCGGCTTAAATAACCGGTCGTTATTTTTTAAAGCAGGAGGCGTGGATAGGCGGTAGTTATTTTTATTTAATTTTACTGTAATTAGTGGTATACTTATAGTAAGGAAAAATAGGTGAACAACAGCCTATTTTGAAACAAGCCTATGGAGGTTTTGCAGAAATATAAAGACTCAGCTTCAAAAAGCCGGATATTTTTTCTCGTCGGCCTGTTTTTATTTTTTGCCAGTTCGTTTTTGTGGGCTTTATCAACAGTTCGTGCGGCCAATCCGCCGTCAATGATAACCTACCAGGGAAAGCTCTTGAGTAGTGCCAATGTGCCAATCAGCACGGCGACGAACATGACGTTTGTTTTGTACGACGCGCCTACCGCAGGCAATGCGCTCTATACAGCTGGCGGAACGCTCGGTACCCCGGCGGCAATAAGTGTTACACCCTCAAGCGGTATATTTAGTGTTAATTTTGGTGATACGGGGACAAATCCGCTGAGCACAGAAATTTTTAGAGATAACGGAAGTGTGTATTTAGAGATAACTATTGGCGCAGAGGTTTTGACACCGCGTAAGCAAATTACAGCTGCCCCGTATGCCCTAAACAGTTTGTATCTTGGTGGATTTGGAGCAAAAACTGTTTCAAGCTCAGCGTATATTCCAGTTTCGGATAGTCAAGGAAATTTTCAATTTAATACTATCAGCAGTACTAACATATTTGTCTCGGGAACCAGTACTTTTTCATCATCAACTATAGCAAGCACTACAATTACGACTGCTAATATTAGAGATTTAAATCTGAGCGGGACCATTAGCGGCCTCACGCTGCCGCTTGGGAGTATTTCAGGAACTGGGGTGCTAGCATTTTTGGCGAACAACCAAAGCTTTACCGGGCTCAATGCTTTTTCGGCGACAACCACGTTTACCACCACAACAATCGCTAGTTCAACAGCGGGAACGGCAAATATTACCGACCTACGAGTAAATGGTACGATTACCTTGCCAAACAATTCGATTACAGACGCAATGGTTCAAGACACGATTACGGCAAGCAATTATTTGGCCCTTGCTGGCGGCACTTTGACCGGAAGTGTTGCTTTTGGCGGCAACAATATCACCGGGCTAAATTCCCTCAGCCTGAGCGGAACTCTTACTAACACTGGTTTGTCCATTTTAAATGGTGGTTTTATCGCTGCTTCGTCAACTGTAACAAGCACTTTTACAGTAACAGGTGCTTTGAACGCTTCTTCCACCTTAGCAGTTAGTGGTCCGGCTTCATTTGTTGCTACCAGCACTTTTGCAACCGCCGTAGGAATAGCCACCTCGTCGCCACTCGCTGCGCTTACCATCCAAGATGGAAGTATTTTAGCTGTTGGAACTGTTGGTGGCACCCCGTATGAAGGAGCGGGAACGCGGCTCATGTGGATACCGAACAAAAGTGCGTTTAGAGCCGGATCGGTGAATGCCGCGCAGTGGGACGCGGCAAATATCGGCACTAATTCGGCTGCTTTTGGTTTTAATAACCAGGTCAGTGCAGACTACGGTTTTGCGGGTGGTTTTGGTAATACAGTAAGCGGCGGAAACGGCGCATTTGCTTTTGGGCGAAGCAATACGGTTAGCGGTAATTTTGCTGCTGCGTTTGGCAATGGTAACACTGCGGGCGATCAAGGCTCTTTTGCTGGCGGCTTTAATAATACCGTTAACGGTCAGTATTCATTTGGTTATGGACAAGGAAACTCGGTTGGAGGAAATTGGTCAGGCGCATTTGGCGAATCAAATACAGTCAACGGATCGTACAGCTTTGCAGCCGGTCAGTCGAACGCAGTCGCGGGGAATAATAGTCTGGCATTTGGTACAAGCATGGTGGTAAATGGAAGTGGGTCGTTTGGCATAGGGCTTGGAACAGGCGGGACTATTAGTCGGAGCAATGTACTCGGAATCCTTGGTGGATCGGTCGGAATCGGTACGGTTGATCCGGGGTTTAAATTGTCGGTCAGCGGTACCTTGGGTGTGAGCGCAACCTCAACGTTTGTAACTACAACCGCTGCAAGCTCGACCATTGAAAGCGGCAACATCACCTCGCTTTTTGCCAACACGGCGACAATTACCAGCTTAACGGTAACCAACTGTACGGGGTGTGCGGGTGCTGGAGCGTCGCTAAGTGCGGATCAAACATTTATTGGCTTAAATACATTTGCTGCGACTACAACTTTGGCAACAACTACAGTGGCAGGGGATATCGTCCCTTCAATCAATAATCTGTATGATTTGGGTGCCTCGTCGACAAGGTGGAGGTATTTGAATGTCCAAAGCGGAGTGGTGGTTTCGAACGGTGTTACAACCTCCACTTTAGATAGCAGTAGTTTGGTCTTAGGACAGGCGGCTGGCAGTAACCAGGGTAAATTTTATATTGACAGTAACGGAAATATTTCATCCTCAGGTTCGATTCAATTTGCGGGTAATCTTTTGCCTACTACAATTCCAACCTATACGGCCGCAGCTTTTGTTACGCGCACACTTGATGCTTCCATGAGCTTTTCCGGTGAGCAAATAATTTCTTTGGTAGTTGGTACTGATAAGTTGCCGCTTGTATTTTATAAGGATGGTGGGGATTTTAATTTTGTAAAATGTGCTGACGTTACTTGTGCTACAATTGCGACACAGAACACGCTTTTTGGTGGTGATGCAGGCGGTAATGATGTCTCAGCCGTGGTTGGATCAGACGGTTTTCCAGCGGTTGCTATATACGATTCTTTTCGGCAGAGAATTAACTTCTATCACTGTACAAACTTAGATTGTTCCTCAAGAGATATTGTTAGTATAGGTAATTCGTTCGTAAATTTCGGAGGTTCATATTTATCGCTTGCTGTCGGCAAGGATGGTTTGCCGGCGATTGCTTATTACGACGATGCCAATGCGGATGTTAGGTTTATTCATTGTCTCGATCTGTCATGCAACACTCGAACAGATACGGGAGTTGATACCTCAGGGTCCAATGTAGGGCAACAGGTAACGCTGGCAATTCCAACGGACGGAAGACCGGTAATGGCTTATTATAACGCAACAAATGATTCAGTTGTTTTTGCTAGATGTGGTGAACCGTCATGTACTGTAACAAGCAAAATTTTTATTACTACACTGGATACTACCGGCGATCCGGGAAGGTTTATTTCCATGACCATCGGAAACGATAACTTCCCGGTTATAAGTTATCGGGAAAGCTTTTTTAATCGTTTTCTTATTTTTAAATGTAACGCTGCAGACTGTACAAGCGGCAGCGCAGCCGGCCAAGAAGTTGACTCCAACGTACCTTTTCCGGGTTTTTATAATTCAATTAAAGTTGGTGTTGACGGGCGTGTTATTACGGTATATCAGTCGGCGACTACCACTTTTAAGCTCTTTGCCTATACGTGCGGTGAAGCGAACTGCAACTACGGGTCCACATCAACACTGCTTGATGGCGCATCGGCTACAGGTTACGGCAACAGCTTGGCGATAGGAGCCGATGGTTTGCCGATAGTGGCATATTACGGGAATTCAAAACTTAATTTTTTAAGGTGTGCTGATATTGATTGTATTGCTACAAGCACGCAGGTAGTTAGCGGCGGACAAAACTTGGGCAGTGCAGGAGCTTACTTCAATAATGTTTTTGCCAATCAGTTTCTTGGGAAAAGATTTCAGGTTGCAGCGTTTGACGTGGCCGAAGATTACCCTACGAGCGACCCAACACTCGGCGCGGGGGACGTTGTGGCGTTTGATCCGGAGCGTCCGGGGTATGTACGGCGAGCGGTTGCGGCTGATGAAGTAATCGGGATTGTATCAACTGAGCCGGGTTTACTTTTGTCAGAATGGAAAAACAGCAGTTCGGGCGGCTTCCATGTTCCGGTAGCGCTGTCCGGACGTGTACCGGTAAAGGTTAATTCAAGCCATGGTGACATTCATGTAGGTGACCGTTTGGAACTTTCTGATACGCCAGGTACAGCAGCTCGAGCGACCGGCAAAAGAACTGTTGCCATTGCAATGGATAATTTTGTAAGTAGTACGACCGGGGTTATCACGGCTTTTGTAAACCTTGATTCAGGATCATCTGGTAATATTTACCAAGGACTCACAGTGAATAGCACAGACCACTCTATTACCTTTGGCACATCAACTGAGCCGTATTCAGTTGTCTTAAACGGCGACCTGTCTGTGGTTGATCCGTCAATCGTAAAAGTATCATTCTCGACCACCACGCTTCTTGCGGCCAATGTTCAGGATTTTGAAAATGCCAAGGCCTTTATTCTTAATGCGCCGAATTTTGCGCCGACAAGCACCTCTGATCGCATTCTTTTCTCACTGCGTTCAAATAATACGCCGGTATTTTCGGTTGCTGCAAACGGCGACGTAAACACGGTCGGCAATTACTATGGGGCCAGTGCTACCTTTGGTTCGTCAACGAACCCGGGGGATTTGGCTGAAAGAGTAGATATTGCCAGCGACGATACTGCGGAAGCAGGGGATGTTATGATTGTTGACCCCAACAGTCCGGATACCTATCGCCGCAGCAGCACTTCGTATGACAGCGCTGTTGCCGGGGTAATCTCCAGTAATCCAACAATCGTGGTAGGTAAAGGCAAAACTGATTATACGGCAAATTTGGCGATGGTCGGTCGTGTTCCGGTTAAAGTGGTTAACGAAAACGGCTCAATTCAGCGTGGTGACTTGCTGGTGGCTTCGTCGCGCCCAGGTTACGCCATGAAGTATGATCCAACGCTTGATGTAAGTTCGAAAGTGGTTGGTATCATTGGTATTGCGCTCGATCCGCTTACTGCAGAACAAGGCAAAATCGCCGCCTTGATCCGCACCGGCTGGGTCTATAGCCAGACCAAGACCCTAACAGATTTACAGGCAACGGTGGATAGTTTGGCCGGCACTAATAGCGAAAATCTTAGTGCAAACGTAGAAACAATGAGCGTCACAAGCGAAGAAGGCCGTATTACTTTGGCTAAAGATTTATCGCTCGGGGGCCGCGCGCTTCTGGCGGTGGGTCGGGTTCAGGGCGTGAATAATGCTTGGGAAATTGACGAACAAGGAAATGCCCGTGTTAAAAAATTGACTGCCGACCAGGTTGTCACCAAACAACTTGTTATTACGCCAAATTCAGATCAAAGCAAAACAACTATCGGACAAGCAACAATTAATAATGGCGAATCAAGTGTTCGAGTGGAAAACAGTCTATTTACCACCAGTACTAAGATTTTTGTCACCTTCGTAAATAACCCCAAGCATTTTTGGTGGGTTTCAAACAAGGAGGCGGGTGCATTTACAATTATGCTGGATACTCCCGCAGAAGAAGATGTGGCCTTTGATTATTGGCTTGTTCCAACTACGCCTGTTGATAACTTAATCACTCCGCCGTCAGAAGCAATGCCTGCGCCCGAAGCGCCGAGTGATTTTTCTAAAAATGCCGACGAAGATTCAGGCGCAGTAACGAGTACGGTGGAAAGTATGGATTCAGCTAACTTTAGCACCCAGAATCCGGAAATTACCAGTGGGCCGTCCCCTGAAAGTACGAGTACAGTTTTAAATGTTGCCGCCAGCAGCACGCCCGCCGATGCTTCCGCTTCAAACCCTTAAGTAAATTTTAATTTTGTGGTATAGTCCCTTAAGCTCATTTCGACTGGCAAAAATCAATTAGCCAGATTTTTGAGCTATGTATGAATGTAAAAAATAGAGAGACTCACTCCGTTCGCGTGCGCCGGGAATTCTTCTTCATTGGCTTGTTTTTGTTTTTTGTAGGAGCTTTTTTGTTTTCTCAAATTGGACGTGCTGCCCCGGCGGCGCCACCCTCAATAGTAACGTACCAAGGCAAAATTTTAGATAGCACCAATACACCAATCGATACAGCACTTAACATTCAGTTTTTACTTTACGATGCTGCTACTGCAGGTAATTTGTTATACACCGCGGCTGGTACAGTAGCGACTCCGGCTGCGCTCAGTATTACGCCCTCAAGCGGTATATTTAGTGTGGATTTAGGCGGGGCGGGTACGAACCCGCTTGATCCGGGTATTTTTAGAAATAATTCAGGGATATACCTGCAGCTTGTGGTAGGTGCTGAAGTCCTGACGCCGCGCAAGCAAATTACGGCTAGCCCCTATGCTATTAATGCGGGTTTTTTAAATGGCTACGGTTTAAATACGGCGTCAAGTTCGGTGTATATTCCATTGTCAGACAGTCAAGGTGGTTTTCGGTTCACCAATGTTACCAGTACCGGTTTTGTGACACTGGCTACTTCAACTGCGGCAAGTTCTTCGATCACGAATGCAAATATTACTAATCTGGTAGTAACCGGTAGTTGTGTGGGCTGTGGGTCAGGAACAGGTGACGCGTCGCTTGCCGGTACGCAAACTTTTACGGGCGCTAATACGTTTAGTGCTACTACGACCTTTACAACAACAACAGCGGCAAGTTCAACGATTACCACCGCTACTATAGTGAATGCTTCGATTAATAATTTAAATTTGACAGGTACATTGACCGGCCTAAATTTAGGGAGTGTTGGTGGTACCGGTGTTTTGGCCTACCTTGCTAATTCACAAACTTTTGCTGGGGCCAATGTTTTTAATGCTACGACTACTTTTACAACCTCTACCATTGCTAGCAGTACTATAAATAGTGCGAATATTGTTGCCTTAACGGTTAATGGGTCGGTTTCTTTACCCTCGAACAGTATTACTGATGCTATGGTGGCTGATTCTATCACGGCAAGTAACTATTTACCGCTCGCCGGCGGAACGCTCGCCGGCAATTTAATGCTTGGAGGTAACAATATTACCGGTATTAATGCTCTGACCGCGGATAGTTTAGTTGTTAATGGTTCAGGAATATTTAATGGTTTAAACACTTTTAACGCTACTACAACACTTAGCACAACAACAGTTGCCAGTTCGACAATCGGCACTGCAAACATCACTAATTTAACGGTAAACGGTACGGTAAGTGGCATTTCTCTCGGAAGTATTTTTGGGACGGGTGTTTTGGCATATCTCGGCAATACCCAAGCATTTACTGGCCTCAATACCTTTAGTGCGACATCGACGTTTGCCACCACTACTATAGCTAGTTCAAGTATTGCCAATGCAAATGTTTCCAACTTGGTAGTTAATGGAACGGTAAGCGGTATTAATTTAGCAAGCATTGGGGGCACAGGCGTGCTAGGGTATTTAGCAGGTAATCAGACTTTTACAGGCCTAAATGTATTCAGTGCTACGACCACGTTTACAACTACGACTATTGCCAGTTCAACCATTACGAATGCCAATATTACCAATTTAGTTATAAATGGTACGTGTACTGGCTGTGCAGCGAGTGGTGCGTCGTTATCGGCAAGCCAAACCTTTACTGGTGCCAATGTTTTTAGCGCGACGTCTTCGTTTAGCGCTGGGCTTGGTGTGGGAACGTCAACACCAGTAGCCAAGCTAACGGTGAGTGAAGGAGCGGTTTTGGCCGTCGGAACGTTTGGCGGGGCAGGTACAACTCCGTATGATGGTGCAGGTACGCGGCTTATGTGGATTCCGAACAAAGCCGCCTTTAGAGCGGGCTATATAAATGGGGCGCAGTGGGATGCGGCAAATATCGGAGTTTATTCAGCTGCTTTTGGCGAAAATAATCAGGTGTCAGGTGATAGGGCATTTGCAGGTGGAACCGGCAATACGGTTACTCAAACTGGCTCAGTTGCTTTTGGTGGCAGTAATAACGTCACAGTAACCTACTCAGCTGCTTTTGGAACGAGCAATACTATTAATGGCGGCGGCGGTGGTTTTGCAGCTGGTTTGAGCAACACGGTGAGCGGCGCAAGCTCGGCAGCAGCGATCGGTACAGGCAATACCTCTGCAGGTGGCACCGGTTCTACGGCGATCGGTGCCAATAATAGCGCCGGTGGAACCTCGGCAATTGCGCTTGGCTCAAGAATTTCGGTGAGTGGAAATAATTCGGTTGGTATTGGTCTTGATACAAATTCTCGCACGCTTTCCCAAAACAATACGTTAGCGATTATGGGCGGTAATGTTGGTATCGGCACACTGACTCCAAGTTCACTTTTGACAGTGGGCGGTACACTTGCAGTAACGGGTACATCAACTTTTACCACTACTACAATGGCCAGCAGTTCGATCACCCGGGCTAATATTACCAATTTAGTTGTCACTGGAACGTGTACAGGCTGTTCGGCTGGTGGAGGCGCATCACTCTCGGCTGATCAGACATTTACCGGTTCAAATATTTTTAGCGCCACCTCTTCCTTTTCCGGTGGCCTTGGCGTGGGCACTTCAACACCGGTGGCAAAATTTACCATAAAAGACGGGGCGATTTTGGCGATCGGCACACTTGGAGAGGCGGGTGTCACACCGTATGATGGAGCAGGTGTTCGTTTGATGTGGGTGCCAAACAAAGCGGCGTTTCGGGCTGGTTCGGTTAATAATACACAGTGGGACGATGCTAATATCGGAAATTATTCAGTTGCTTTTGGCCTTAATAATAAAGCGAGTGGAAATACTTCGGCTGTGTTTGGTACGGGGAATACTGCAAGTGGGGGTGATGCTTTTGCAGCTGGTTTTAATAATATTGTTAGTGATCGTGGTATTGCGGTGGGGGCAAGCAATAGCGTTTCGGGAAATAATGGCGCTGCATTTGGCGGTAGCAACTCGGTAACGAATCAAAATGCTTTTGCAGCTGGTTTTGGCAGTGAAGCTGGGGGTGACACGTCCATTGCGCTTGGTAATGGAGCGCACGCTCTAGGCAACAACTCAATTGCCCTTGGGACAAATATGACCATTACCGGCGGCGGAACTAACTCAATTGGCTTTGGGCTCGGAGGTGCTTCAGGTTTTATATCCCAAGCAAACACGCTGGGTATTTTTGGCGGCAATGTGGGGATTGGTACTGGCGCGCCAGTAAATTTATTAGATGTTGCCGGAACACTCGGGGTAAGTGCAACGTCTACATTTACAACCACAACAGCAGCAAGTTCAACCATTCAAAATTTAAATGTAACGAGTGGTTATATCGGAACGCTTACAGTAGGCTCGTGCAGTGGTTGTGGCGGAGGTGCTAATGTAGCCTCTTTGACAGCTGATCAAAATTTTACTGGTTTTAATACTTTTTCGGCAACAACTACATTTACTCGTACTTCCGCGGTTGTGGTTAATACAAGCACTGCTTATGCTCTTGGTCGGCTTTATATTGATAGCAGCGGGAATATCTTTAGCTCCGGTACGCTCCAAATTGCGGGCAATATCGTACCTTTGAGCGGTGTCGTTACGTCAACCGCTATTGCAGGCAACGCAACAAGTACTTCAAGCACTTTAGTGTCCACAAACGATGTGGGCGCTTATCCAGTTGCCGTTGTTGGCAGTGATAACCTTATGGTTGTTGCGTATTACGACATTACTAATGCTGATCTTATAGTCATGCACTGTAGTGTTCAAAACTGTTCTTCTCATACGGAAGTAGTCCTGGATTCGACCGGGGATGTCGGTAAGAATCCCTCTATGGTCATCAGTGCGGATGGGTATCCGATTCTTACTTATTATGATGCGACTAACCAAAAACTTAAATTAGCGAAATGCTATAGTGTTGATTGTAGTACCGCTAGTATCCGAACGCTTGATACTTTTTCGGATAATGGAAAATATAGTGCAGTAGCGGTTGGTCAGGATAGAATGCCGGTAGTAGCATACCAAAATTCAACAGAAAATAATCTGCTTTTTAAACACTGTACTGCTGAGGATTGTTCGGCCTTTGATGCTTCTTCTACGCTGTCAACCAGTCTCGCTACTGATCCTTATATCAAAATGGTTATCGCCTCAGACGGCACACCACTTATAGCGTTTAAGGATAATAATAACGCCATCAAGATGATTCACTGTCAAGCAATCCGCTGTGCGTCATTTTCTTTTGGCAATACCATTGACAATAACGTTGGAAACGAAGGTGGTTATATTACTCTTGGCATGGCCAAAGCTGATGGAGGTTTCCAATCCGGAAGCCCTGGCGGGTTAAGCGTTCCTTTTTTAGCTTACTATGATGACGGAGATGCAAACGTGTATTTTGGTCCGTGTCAAAGCGCAGCTTGTTCAAATATCTCACAGACCTCACTTTCCGTTGGAAACCATACGAGCAGCCAGGGGGCGTGGCCAAGTATTGCTATAGACAGTAGAGGAATACCTGCAGTTGCATTTTTAAAGCGTATAACTGATTCAGATACCGACCCCTTTATTTATTCCTGCGGCAGCGTAAATTGTTATTCAGGAACAAATTCACAACTTCCTTTTGGGTCGCCAGACCCCTTTAATTACACCAAGGGTCTGTCTTTAGTTCGTAGTGGTGCCGGTGTCCTCACTGCTTTTTACTACAAATCAGACACCGGAGACCTGATGATGTGGCAGGGGTGCTCAGACAATGATTTCGATAATGGCGGGTGCAGGACGACAACGGCTCTTTCAGGCACTTCACTCGGTAACTCACGGCAGTATTTTTATAAGATCTATTCTCAAGAAATTTATGCCAAACAAGCATATCTTTCCGGGTTTGATTTAGCTGAATCATATCTGACAGATGATCCAACCTTAAAACCAGGTGATGTTGTTGCGCTTGATAAAAATAATCCTAATCGAGTAGTAAAAGCTGATATTAAAGATCACCCGCACGCTATTGGTATCGTTTCGACTAAACCTGGTCTGCTGCTGACAGAGTGGGGGCCGGAGGACGCGGTTTTTGCAAGTGGAACCAAAATGGTCTCGCTGGCCTTGGCTGGTCGCGTGCCTTTAGTTGTTTCTAGCCTTAACGGCCCAATTACTGTTGGGGACAAACTTTCCGCTTCGTCAATTTCAGGTGTTGCGGTTAAGGCTGTGGCAGGTCAGCCAACTATTGGTATTGCGATGGAAAACTTTACCGGTAATGGCAGCGGTACGATTACGACCTTTGTAAATATTGATTCGTCCGCTGCGGCAACGAGCAACCTCAACCAAACACTTACCATTGATACGGAAAATAAGAATATTATTGTCGGCAGTTCAACAACGCCGTATAACTTTGCACTCAACGGTAACTTGTCGCTCCTCTCGACATCGCTCAATACCATTTCGTTTGCCACAAGTAGTCTTTTAACTTCAAATGTGGGCGATTTTGCTAATGCTAGGGCGTTTATTTTAAATGCCGCAAATTTTGCGCCAACCAGTACGCCTGATCGAATTGTGTTTTCACTCCGAGCGCACGACACGCCGGTTTTCTCCGTAGCAGCTAATGGTGACGTTAATACCGTGGGAAATTATTATGGTGCGAGCGCAACCTTTGGATCCTCGACTAATCCCGGCGATTTAGCTGAACGTGTAGATATAGCTGCTGACGATATTGCTGAAGCTGGGGATGTTATGATTGTTGACCCAAATAGTCCGGACACCTATCGCCGCAGCGGTGCGGCATACGATGTGGCAGTTGCTGGTGTCATTTCAACCAACCCAACCATCGTGGTAGGCAGGGGCAAAACCGATACTACCGCTGTGCTTGCTATGGTTGGCCGTGTGCCGGTTAAAGTAGTTAATGAAAATGGTTTGATTAATCGCGGAGATCTTCTTGTGGCATCGTCGAAACCCGGCTACGCGATGAAATACGATCCCACACTTGATAACAGCCAAAAGATGGTTGGGGTGATTGGTATTGCGCTTGACCCCTTCAGTGGAACCGAAGGAAAAATCCCCGCGCTCATTAGAACCGGTTGGGCCTACTCACAAAACAAAAATATTACCTCGCTCCAAACTAACCTAGAACAGCTCGCAACAGCTCAAGGCATTGATCTTGCAAATGGTGGTAATGACTTGAAAGTTGAAGCACCAAAAGGACAATTAATGTATCAAGGCGGTGATTTAAACCTGCAAGGCCATGTGCTTTTGAATGTTGCGGCAATTACTTCGAAAGATAAAAAATGGTCTATTGATGCTGAGGGGCATTTTATAACACATCTTACTACATCGGTCGGGACGCAAGATATGTTTGCTGTTCAGTCGCCCACATCAGAATTTGTCTTCTCGAGTTCGTCCGCACTTGTCGCGGGCGAAGCACGCATTGTCTTCGATCAAGGAACGCAGGATATTATTGACCAGGCTCAGCCGCTTAAAGTAACGGTGACGCTTACCTCAGCAGGCTCAAAGGGCGTCTATGTTGCTGAAAAATCAGCTCAAGGTTTTGTGGTAAGGGAAATTGACGGTAGTGCTGGCACTGCTACGTTTGACTGGATTGTGGTCGCTAAACGGCGAGATCAAAATAAAAGTAATCCTGTTCCTGAAACCGTTTCAACGACTACGCTAGACGCCTCTCCCGCGGAAACACCAGTTGTCGAGGTGGCTTCTTCAACCGCAGCGCTCGATGGAGCCCCGCCCAGTGATGCAAGCTCAACGCCGTCCGTGGCGGAGGAAAGTGAGACGCCAACCAGCACGCCATAAAACATAAAAACATCTTTGCAAATGCAAAGATGTTTTGTTTTTTGAAAAAAGTAGATAACACGCCATCCCGCGTCCTGGAATAGGAACGGACGAGGGATGGCGGAATAAGGGGGGGGGCGGTGTTAGGGCGTTCGGGTCGCCACGCGAGGCGGCGGGATCATGCAGTCGACCAGGTAGGCGACCTGCACTCCCGGATACACTCCTTTGGCACGGACGGGGTCGATCGTGATCGAGGTTTGCCCTCTCGTGTCGCGAGTGGGCGGATAGACGATCTGACGATCATCCTTTTCGTCCAGGCGCCGGAGCGCCACCCGGAGCGAGTAGCTCCCTGGGCAGCGCAGCGTGCGCTCTCCGAAGCCGTCATTCAGATCGAACGCGTAGGACATGCCCGGCTTGGAGGGCAGCGGAGCAGGGACGAACTTGATCGGCATCACGGCCATGGCTTGTGCAGCCATGAAGACCGTGCCCGACCTCATCTCCGGGCGGGGGTCCCGAACCTGCAGCTGCGGCGTGCAGGCGGAGGCAAGAAGTGCCACGACGACCAACAACAAGCTCGTCTGTGAACGCATGGTGTTCCTCCTTATTTTTCGGCAAAAAAGCCGAGAGGCTGTTGGGATAATGACAGTTTTAATTCGTAGTGTCAAACAAGTGGTACGGCCGTATAGAGCTCTCCTTAATGCTTAAAATTTACGTTTAGTTATAAACTAAAATAAAAAAACGGTATGCATACCGTTTTTGTGGACCTTAAGGGACTTGAACCCTTGACCTCTTCCATGCCATCAATTCAACCGGTCCCAATACATGGGTTTCATGGCTTGGTTGAGATAAAATAGTGTAGAATTTTACTCGAATTTACATCAGTGCCCGCGACCGCTTCTCTGCCCAAACTGACTCGGTGAAATGCGTGCAGTTTTTGCTGAATAAAGTATCTGTAAAGTATCAAATTCATGGCAGAAAAGCAATTATTTTCTATAGAAGTGCTGCTGATGTATTCGCTCCATATCACCAAGCATACTGTTAGCAGGCATACCACGAGCATAGGTAAGAAGCATGCGTAGATCTTTGTGTCCCATCATTTGTTGAATTTTAACAATATGCACTCCGGCACGTACAGCGTTCCACATAAAGGTGTGGCGGAAACGGTGAGGGTGAAATTTTACCCCAGAAGCGCTGATGACTCTTTGAATCAGGTGCTTCAAACCGTTAGCTGTAAACCTATTGTCATGAGTTGTGGAAACAAACAAGTATTCATTTTGGTAGCCTTTTTCACTGCGGGCTTTTAGGTAATCTTCAAGACGCATGGTGACGTCTGAATTCAAACCTACATGACGATCTTTTTTCGATTTAGAAGTTTCCTTTCGCACACGAAGCTCACGTTTTTCGAGATTGATATCAATAAGTCTGAGATTAACAAGCTCATTTTTTCGTAAGCCGCATCCAAGCAGTACCGCAAATATAGCAGCGTCACGCTTTTTTCGAAAAAGATCGGTGTAGGCAATGCCGTGCTCTAGTGCGCCGAAAATTTTTGCCAACTCACTTTCGTCTAAAGCCCGACGATCACTATAATCAGGTTCGGGGTAGGGGATGTCCTTTAAAGGATTCTCCGCTAAGTGGTTGTGTACGATAAGCCACTTAAGAAAGGTGTTCAGCTTTCCGTAATGGGTGGCTAAGGTCGATGTTTTAACTCCTTGTTTGGAAGCACTTCCGCTAACTAATCTTGTGCGTTTTTTTAGAAATTGAAAGAAATCAAGCATAGTAGTATAGGTTAGATCTGCTAGGGTTATAGCAGGATTAAATTTTAATAGTAAATCAAGAGTTACCCGATGATTTGTTGAAGTTGCAGGCCGAAACTCATCAACCAGTTCTTTTTCCCTTATAAATTGTTTATGCAGTTCTTGTAGGCTGTGAGTCATAAGATTTTTTTTCTGGCAATTGATTAGTGGCTGCAAGAAACCTTCTAACATCCGGTCCGCTGCCGGTTTGCATGCCACGTAAGTACAGATAGAATAGGTAATCAGTCTTTTTCTCTGGCGGACATTCAGAAATGTTTTTATAAGGCGGCTTCAAGGAAAGGGAAAATTTACGCTTTTTCCTGAAGTCCGTCCTCTTTTTTAAGGCCGACAGGTCTAGCAAGGTAGGGTCCAGCATACATAAAATCTTTAAACGACCACATAAGTTTGAGAACTGTATCGACAGTGTCTTTGTCGACCTCTGTGGCGAGTTTTAAGGCTTTAGCTTTTACCATGTCATCTGTAGAGTTTTCGGCAATTTGCAGTAAGCGGTAGCGGGCGTTATCCATAAGACTGACGTGATCACCAAGTCTGTTACGGAGCCAGTCTATGCTTCCACTGTACCCATCAAGCATAGAGAGCCGTTCTTGTCGGTTCGCCTGAATGTCGCGAACAATGGTTCGGGGGTTTACTTTTAACTCTTGGGCCATCCGCAGGATAGAAAAGCCTTGAATATGAAACTGTTCGACCTTTTGTCTGCGCTCTTGAATTTCAAGCGACTTTAAATCAAAGTCCTCTTTTTCGTTTGGCTGCATATTTTTAACTAGGACATTATGGACATGAGATTGTGGTCGCTATCGTGCAAACACTGACCCTAGGGTAACAAAAATCAGCCGATAAAAATATTGGCACACTTGTTAAAAGAAAAAGAGCTTTTTAGCAAGCTCTTTTATAAATACTTTTTTGGATCAAACATCTTGAGTGTCTGAAGTGCTTTGGTGTAGCGGTAAGTATTTGTTTTGACGAAGTGGTGGTCGATTTTTATTGGCTCATGAATATACTTTATCTTCAAAACTTCAATAATTTTTTTAGGTCTAAATTTTTCCATTCGCATGCGCCAGATCAGTCGCGCTTTTTCCTCTGGACTCGGTGCCTCAAGCGGTAAAAGCTGTTCTTTATTTTTCATAATTACTTCCGTGTAGACTTTTTGCAGTGTTGCTAAGTTCATACCAGGGCCTATTTGAAGGTATAAGGCGTTGGTGTCCAACAAATATTTATTCAATTCACGGTCAGGTAAGGTGTGAACGGTGCGGAAGCTAAGTAGTTTGGGGGCACGTTTGTATCCCTCATCTTTCTGGTTTGGGCTATCAAAATTTTCGACTAACAAAGAGAGGATGCTATTTTTAGATATAATATAGTCATAAGTAAAATAAAAAACACGGTCCCGAAAAGCCTCAGGAATAGCAAAACCAGTTAGGAGTTTTGTGACGGCGTCACGCAATTTTTTTAATTTATCTCCATTATCGTTTTCCCACACCAACGCTTCTTCACCTGACAACAGGCCAGTGTCTTTTGGAAGTAGAAAAATACCCCGCACCCTTTTAGCTCGTTCAATATAAACCGGGTGGTCAAACAAAAGGTTGAATAGGGAATTGAGGTTATCAAAAACCGTTTTATCCTTGGCAAAGTAATTTTTTATATTATTTGAGATAGCGTTTTTTAATTTACGACTATTTACAACCATATGATTTGAAGATGTTATTTAGTCGTTATTGAGTTTAGCCATTCAATAACTTTCTGGTTAATTTCCAGTGTTTCCTTGGTTTCTAACGGTGATGGTTCTTTGCCTCCGTGTATTACTCTGTTACGAGTTTGATCGTAGCGAGCACACCATTTAGGCCAAATATTTAGTTGTTTATCGAGAGACACCCCAATAAGATTTTTGAGCACTTCGGTTAATCTATCTTTTGTCTTCCAGTTTTTTTTGAGGATTTTACGATATTCTTTTTTATGAATATTTTTTACTTTGAAAAGATTTACTAAATAATTTTCCAAAAAAATTTCTAGAGACTGGAATGATTCTACTATAGCCAATGTGTAATCCTTTGTTTCAAAAGAACTATATGCGTTAAATAAAAGTAACTTGTAAACTTCTGGTTTGTGTCCCGCCTCTAATTTAGCTGATATTTCTTCAATTTCTTTGCCTGATCGGTTAATCTTTGCTGTTTCAATATTGGTAGGAAGTAGGTAAAAACCTTCATTCTTAGGAATAAAATAAATTAAATTTATATTTAAACTTCCAAGTCTTCTTATGAAAAATTCATTTGTGACCTCGCGATATACATCAATTACGCGGTTAATAGCGGTAAGTGCTATTTCCTCGACTCGTGGCAACAAAGATTTGTAGTCGCCCTGGTTCATATCTTGCGGAAAATTGGTATCAAACTGGATAAGAACTCTTGTAAAACGAAAAATGCCGTTCTGGTCACTCATTTTTTCTATGTTCGTTCCTGTAAAAAGAGACTCCCACCCCTCTTGAGCGGATAAAGGTATTTGAGGGGTCTGGATAATACTATCCTTAAAATAAGTTACGCAGTCTTCCGCAAAGAAATCAACGGTATCTGACTTTTTGTCTTCTGTTTGGGCGCGGCTCGTCCAGATTTTTTCAAAGATAACAAGGGCTTCTAGTTTTTTTTCAGGAATATCTACAATTATTTCGTAATGATTGGGAAAATGAAGGCAATATGGTATATGAGCTTGAATCAAGGTGTTTCCAAAGTCAAAATCTTTTAAAAAATCAGAATTAGTATAGTGAAATAACTGGTGAGCGTTAAATATGCCATTTACAGGTGTGATAGAAACTTTTTTAAGATCGTTCCGAATCATTTCCTCTAGTTTTTCCCTGGGAATACTTTCTACAAATTTTTTTTCAACTAAACGACGAAAAACAACAGATTTTGTAGATTCGTTATTTTTATAGTCAGCGCTTATAGATAGTTCCCCGGTTAATTTACGACGAATTGGATCATTCATATGATAGGAGTATATCATATAGTATGATTCTTTTAAGATGTTTTAAATAAGAAAAAAGCAGGGTGTTTGCCCTGTTTTTCTCTATAATTTTATGGTGTTCTAGCAGTTTTCCGCTTTTCTCCACCCCGCCTGTACCGCTTGTTGCTCCGTACAGAACCAACGCTCTCCGGCACTCTCGTCGATCGAAGTCTTGGTATAGGAGCCACACCCTGGTAGGTGATAAATTTTCTCTTTTCTAGTACTAATATTGCCTTTAATAGTGCAGCCATTAGGTGTGGGAGATGTAGGTGTGGGTGCCGGAGTTGGATTTGAGGCGGTTGGTTGGTTTGTGGTGGTCGTTTTAGGGCTGCTGGTAGCCTCTGTAGACTTACAGGAGGCCCACAGGCCACGTTTGGCTTCTCTGGCTTCACGCTCAGCTGCTACGAAGTCCTGTGAGTGTTTAACGTCAGGTGGGAAGGTGGCGGCAGTAGCGTAACCCTGCTTTACTAGCTCTAAGTTAATGAAAGTGTCACCTAGATAGACATACCGGAGGAACCGACCGTAACGATCAGTTTCAGAGACATCTTTTTCAAGGCGTACCTGCTTACCTAGTATTAGTTCCTTATTCTTGCTGGAAGCGTCTTTACCGAAGCATTGCACGCCTTTGCTTGGATGTACGGTTTCGGGGGTATCCATGCCGATATACCGGACACGAAGGGTTTTTCCATCTTTGGTTACGTCGATAGTGTCGCCATCTACGACTTTGGTAACTGTGTAGAGATCGTTCTGAGGAGTGGTCGGTTTTGTAGGTGTATCTGTTGTCGGTTTTCGCTGATCCGTAGTTTTTGTTTGTGTGGGCGTTGTGGCCGACAGTTTTTGATCCTTAGAGGTATCTATAGATTCCACTTTAGCTGTGGTTGCAGCCAACAAGGTATCATTCTCTATAGCGGTCGAGGTTCCATCCGTACCAATGGAGGACGTAGGCGTGGTCGCGCATCCTACAATAGTAAGTAGGGATAAAACAACACCAATTCCTAATGTAGTTCGCCAGGTACTAAGTTTTGTAATAGACATAGGTATTTAAGGGCTGAAATAAAAAAGGACAGCCGACCTGCTGCCCACATTAATCAAAACCCTTACGGGCTCCAATTGTGGAGGTGCGACTGTCCATCTCTAGCCACAATTGGCTATAGAAACAGTCGCCCGTGAAAGGGTTATTTTGATTAATATAGGCAGCAAATATAGAATACTGTATGCTCTAGAAGAAAGCAATAGTTAATTTACACAACAGCTACAATTAAAATTTTATGCAAAACCCAATTGAAAATTTTGTATTAACCAGCTTATTTGAACCACAGGATGTTTTAGACAAAGAAATTTTGGATAACACCCTAAGTATGATAATAGGCTTGCAGGTAGGAGATTTTATACTAGCAGATAAAAAATTACATGACTTATATTTTGACCATGTAAGAGGAGTGACCGACGCTTTATTTAAAGCGAATAGTCATAGAAGAAAATATTTATTACAGAAAGAAAAAGTTATAAATGATTTTAAAAGTAAATGTTCAAATGCTCCAACTAATACGAACCAGGCTTTGCATTCACCTGATTTAAATGGCGAAATTGATGCGGTTTTAACGCAAATTAAGGCTGCGCTAGATTCCTTAGCAAAGACCTTTAATCCCTTATTTGATCTGAAATTTAGAGGCTGGAATAAACAAAAGAATAAGGAAAACGGAAAGGAAGAGAGCGGTCGAGGTATAATAGAACAATTAAAAAACAACCTTCCTGAAAGACACAAGTTAAACTCGATTAGTTTAATAAAATTTATCGAGGATAGAATTGAATATATTTCTTATATAGTATTGCTTAGAGATGCCCCTGTACATCACGGAGGCTTAAAAAATGTTTCGAATATAACCTTTCAACATGTAACGCAGCAGGTAACACCTCAATATATTATTCATGGCTCTACTCCAGAGGAAGTAAGTGTTTTTTTAAACAGAATAATTAATGAGATAAATGGATTTACTCACGAGGTGCTCGTACTTTCTTTGTTATTAAAGACTGGCCCATCACTAGCCATTATAAAAAATCCTAACAAGGAAGAGCCCTTTCCTCCCTATCGTTTTGCAGTAGTGCAATAATAAAAACACCCCATCCTTAATGAGGTATTTTAAGACTGCACAGCCTTTAAATCTTAAATTAGGCAAACCCTTGTTTACATGTGGATTTCTCTAGGGGGAGTCCTGTGGAACAGAGAGGGCTTGGTTGTCTGTTCTGATTTTTAAATCTGGTAAGCCAAACCGTGATAGGTAGTTGGCAAATCTTTGAGACAACCTCTCTCTAAAAAGTTCATTTAGAGTTATAAGATAGATTTTTTTTCGGTCTTTATAAATTAAGTCACGAGGAACGGTAAAAAAATGCTTAAAATCAATTACAAGATTTGGAATAGCAGATGTGTGATCGCCCTCAATGTGGTGGTACCGTTCAAAATAATTATTTTCTTTTATTCTATCTTTTAGTTTTGAAGACATTTGTTGCATTTGCCAGTTTTCTATATGTGTACCAGCAAAAAACAAATCTTCTTGATAAGCGGGGCATAGCAAAATCGCTTGCAAATATTTATCGTGGCCCCTATTTTTTATTCTTTCTACATGGTCAGAGTTAAGGTCGCAATCTTGGGTCATTATTATGCAGTAGGGCAAGTAATGTCTTTCAAGCTGCTTCTTGTCTGATTCTCCCAGATCTGAGCCAAAACTTATGTAGATATCTCTGAGTATGTCACCTTGGCAGAATCTGCTTTTTCTAAGCTTAATATATTGCGACTTAATCTTGCTTGCGAACATACACAACGATTTTTTCTGAGCGTGATCTTTTTATAGGGTATGAATAAGAACCTTTAAAAACATTGTAGTCTGCGTTGTGGTCTTTTGTGCTCTCTAGATTTTTCCCAGGAAAGCTTCCTGTTACGGGGCTTCTGCTGGAGTTGAATTTAGAAAAATCCGCGTAACTTGCTTTTAGGGTTCCACTGTCTATGGTTGTCATGGCAGCTATTTATTAAGTATTTTTCTAAAGTTATCTGTTATACTGTCTTCAAATAAACCCTCGATTATATTGTTGTATTCTTTAACTCTCTCAATAATTTTATCTCTAGAGATTCCTAGATTTGAATAACAGTCAAAATCAAGAATAAATTCTTTATTTAAGATTTGATTTGGATAGTCTTTGTTCCACATACCAAAGTTAAAAACAAGATCACCATTTTCTTCTTTTAAGATAACCTGACCCATTGAGCGTGCTATTTTTTTAGAACCAAAGTCTAAACCACCAATTAATTTTTTATTAATATATTTACTCCAATCGAGAGGGTTCTTTTCGTTTAAATTTATTTCGTTTGTGTACCTCAAGCCAACTCTGCGAGCTGTGCCAATTTCGTAGCTTTCAAGAAAAGGAAAAATTAATGCATTAATATCAGAAAGAAGTTCCAAAGAGTTTTTATATGAGTGGTTTGTATATTCTAAGTATATGTAGTTTAAACCAACTTCTAGTTTTTTATTTTTATTCTTATTAGAAAAAAGCCATGTAGAGATTTTTCTACTTGCTTGTCTCACATCACCACTTGTAAAATCAAGATTAATCATTCCGGAAACGCCCTCCTTTTCTTCGCGAATTGGTAAAATAGATTTAATTTTTTTACTATATTCACGAAGTTCTCCTATCGCTATATCTTGAAAAAAATCAAGCCTAAAAATGACGCTTGATAAGTAGTTGCGCTTGTAGGATTTTGGCATAGAAAGAAAACAGACTTTAAACTATTCTAAGGCAAAGAGGTGAATTTGGCAAATAGAGTTAAATATTATTTAATGGATGCTTCATAATCTGCCCCCTTAAATGGTCGGGGCTGGCGGCCAGATAAATGGTGGTGGTCTTAATATCACTGTGTCCCATAAGCTTAGATAGGGAGAAAATATCGCATCCGCCCTCCAGCATGAGAGTGGCGAAAGTGTGCCGCAACCGATGGATATTGAACTGTATTTTTGAGGCAGGTACGAAGCGGTCAACGAGGTGTTTGAGGCCACTGGTAGTGAACCCCTGGTCCTTAAACAGGGATGCGAAGAATTCCGGACACGTCTTTTTTAACCGCTTCCGCTCCTCCAGGTAGCGCCGGAGGCTTTCGGCCAGGGTAAGGGGAATCGGCAGTACCCGGTCCTTACCACCCTTGCCTTGGTTGATGAAGATAGATAGGTTTTGCAGATCAACATCGGTAAACTTGAGATTTATTAGCTCCTTACGCCTTATACCAGTGAAAAGGAAGGTAGCAAAGATCGCATGGTTGCGGTAGCGCTCAAACCTATAGTGATACGGGTAGTTATAGACCACCTCCAGTAGCCGCAGCGAGTCCTGTTTAGTCAGTTTCGGCGGCAACCGCTTATGCAGCTTCGGTATCTCGATGTCGTCCATCGGGTTTTTAGCCATATATCGGTGCTCTACGCACCACCGGAAGAAAACAACCAGGGTTTTGTGGTAGGTGATGAACGAATTTGAGGCCCACCGACGGTCGGTACGGCCAAAGTAGAAGAAATCACGGGTGTTATCGTCGGTTACTTCCTCTATAGTAGTAATCTTGGCAAAGTTGGTATACAGCTTTAGCACCATCTTGTAGCGGATGATGGTGGTCGGTGCGAAGCCGCGAATATAGGAAAGGTATTCGCAGAATTTTTGGCATAATAACTCGATACTCATAGAACAAAAAATACTGCAAAAATCTGCTTGCAGTATCATGAGCCGACGACCGCATTTTGGACGAAAGGGGTCGGGGGCTGAATGTATTTTTGAAGTTTATTCTACAGAGTGGCTAACGTAAGCCGAAAGTGTGGACCTTAAGGGACTTGAACCCTTGACCTCTTCCATGCCATGGAAGCGCTCTAGCCAGCTGAGCTAAAGGCCCGAAATTTAACGTCGTTAGTATAGCACCCCAGAAAGAGAAGTCAATGGTTTCCCTTGCGATATTTGGGGTACTTAGGTATAGTGTGGAAGATTAATTAGTCTTTTATTCGGAATCTATGTCGTTTTCTATTGGTATTGTCGGGTTGCCTAATGTGGGTAAATCGACGCTTTTTAATGCTCTGACCCGGACGAAACAGGCCAATGTCCAAAATTATCCTTTCTGCACCATCGACCCAAACGTTGGGGTGGTTGAAGTTCCCGATGTTCGCCTGCAAAAGCTAAGCGACGTTTCGCAGTCCAAAAAAATAATTCCAACTACAATTGAATTTGTGGATATTGCTGGTTTGGTTAAAGGTGCCAGCGAAGGCGAAGGCTTGGGTAATAAATTTTTGTCACATATTCGAGAAGTTGATGCTATTGCTCATGTCGTACGTAATTTTGAAGATAATAATATCACCCACGTACACAACCGGGTGAATCCGCTTGAAGACGCTGAGATTATTAATACGGAACTTGTTTTGGCTGACCTGCAGGTGGTGGGCAAGCGGCTTGAAACGACTAAAAAAAGTGCCAAAGGTACGGCGCTAAAAGAATTACAACCAGAAATTGATCTTTTGCAAAAAGTCTACGACCAGCTCCAGCAAAATAAAGCTGCGCGTATGCTTGAGTATACTGATGATGAGCGTGTGCTGCTAAAGACGTTGCAGCTTATCACCATGAAGCCGATGATGTATGTGGTGAATGTGGCCGAAAGCGGCAGTGCTGCAACTCAAGTAGAACCGGGAGTGGCTCAAATTGAAGTGTGCGCTCGAATGGAGGCGGAACTTGCCGATCTTTCGCCTGAAGAAGGAAAAGAATATTTACATAGTCTTGGAATTGAAAAAACAGGTTTAGATAAATTGATTACGGCAGGTTACCAGCTTTTAAATTTAATTACCTACTTCACTTCGGGCGAACCCGAAACGCGCGCCTGGACGGTGAATACGGGGACTAAAGCACCCTATGCAGCCGGCGTTATTCATACCGATTTTATTAAGGGCTTTATTAAAGCCGATGTGGTTGGATGGGAAGATTTTGTTACCCTCGGCGGTTGGGGAAAATTAAAAGAAAGCGGCAAGCTTCGGCTCGAAGGAAAAGAATATGTGGTAAAGGATGGTGACGTTTGTTATTTTCACATCGCGACCTAGAAAAAAACCGCTCTTGAATAGAGCGGTTTTTTAATTTTGTTTTTCAGCTATTTGTAACCATTCCTCTTCAGTTGACTCAAGTTCGTGAATAATTTTGCTGAGGAGTTCGTAGTCAGCAGCTAAAAACTTTTCAGGCCGTTTTGCCTGGCGTGCCAGTAAGCGGTCACGCTCGCTGGTTAGCCGCTGCATTTCTTTTTCCAGCGACTGACTTCTTTTTTTAAGAAACTTCATTGCTTCGTGTTTTTGTTTCGCCGCTTCTTTGTCTGGTGTGTCTTTGCTAGTTTTTGGTGTAGTTTGGGTTTCCGCCGCATCAGTTCCTAATGAATAAATATAATTTTCGTACGAGTCTGGGTAGCGCCTAACCACGCCATCTTTAACCTCAACAAGTAGTGTAGCTAACGAATTCACGAACGTGCGGTTGTGACTAATGAAAAAAATTGTTCCCGCATAATCCGCGAGCGCTGCAGCAAGTGCTTCGACAGTTTCAAAATCAAGATGATTAGTTGGTTCGTCCAAAATAAGCACATTACTTTTGGTAAGCAATAAGCTGGCCAGGCACAAACGGGCCTTTTCGCCACCGCTCAGAACACCAATCTTTTTTTGGAGTGCTGCTTCTCTGAACAAAAAATTTCCGGCCATTTGCAAAACCATTTCATCGGGAAGTGTGCTGTCGGCGTGCGTGCGCAAATAATCCCAGACTAGTTCGTTGTTTGGTAAGCGGCTCGCAACATGCTGGGCATAGTAAGCGCTGGTCGTTCCGTGCCCCCAACGGAACGTTCCGCTAAGAGCCGGAAGTTCGTTAACTAATGTCTTAAGAAAAGTGGTTTTACCCTGGCCGTTGGCGCCTACAATGGCAACTTTAGCGCCTCGGTCAATATCAAACGTTGCGTTACTGGCTACAATTTTTTCACCATAGCCAATACTGAGTTTATTGCAAGAAAATGCGACCCCCTTTTTGGCTTCAATCCCGGGGATAGTAATTCTGACGCGTGCCAGTGGGTCGGCTATATCGAGTTTTTTTAATTTGGTCAGGGCTTTCAGCTTTGATTGTGCCTGGCTCGCTTTACTGGCTTTATAGCGAAAACGATCGACAAAATTTTGTAAATGTTTTTGTTCGCGATCGATTTTTTTGTTGTAGGCTTCTTTCATGATGAGCTGCTCGCGTTTATAGTCAAAGTACGCGGCAACATCCCCGGGGTACAAAAACAATTTTTCATGTTCAACTTCAAGTGTCATGTCGCACGTGCGTTCCAAAAATTCTCGGTCGTGCGAAATGATTAAAAAAGCACCAGAATATGAAACCAGCGCTTGTTCCAAGAGGAGTTGAGTTTGTACGTCGAGATAATTCGTCGGTTCGTCGAGCAAAAAGAGATTGGGGTCTTTGAGGAGCAGGGCAATAAGTTTAATGCGCATCTGGTAACCGCCTGAAAAGGTTTGGATCGGCAGCTCAAGCATCGCCGGGGTAAAATCAAATGTTGCGGCCACTTTGGCGCACTCCCAGACGGGTTGATGAGTTGTTTTTTCTAGATAAGCAATCACCGTTTCGGTGGTATCAATAACATCGTGTTGTTCAATGTAGCCGAGGCGTGTTCGGTCATGGATGATGACCGAACCGCTGTCAGGCTGCTCTTCACCGAGAAGTATTTTAAATAAAGTTGATTTTCCTGCCCCGTTGCGACCAATAACGCCAATTTTTTGTTCGGTATTGACAGCAAGCGACGCAGCTGAAAAAAGGGGTTGCTGGAAGTAGGACTTAGACAAGTTTTTTATTTCAATAAGTGTAGGCATAAAGTCGTTTCGTGCTCGGCAGCAGGAGGGGGAGGTCTAAGTAAAAATACTAATTCTTTTTGAAGCGCCAAATTTCTCGTCCCACCCGCTGGTTGGGCCGGGCATATAAGACAAAGTCGCTGTCAGAAAGGAGTGGGGATGGAATAAAACCATATTTTTTTATTTCTTTTGCGCAGTCGATACGAAGCCAAGTATTTTGGTATTTAAAACAAGGAATAATAAATACCACAGCCGCCCCGGGTTTAAGAATTTTACTAAAAGCTTTAAAAGCGGCGAGGTAGATTTGTTTAAGGTCTTTGACTTGGGTGTCAAGCATGGCTTTGGTCTCGCCGCCGCGCAGTGGTTTGCCTAAATACGGTTCGGTGGCGATGGCGTCAATCGATTCGGAGGGAAGTTTGCCGTCAAGTTCAGCCGCATCACTTTGAAAAATTTTTACTTCTGAGGAGGAAAAATTTTGAGTCTGCTGCCAGGCAACGTTTTTTTTGGTATCCTCAACCGCTTTGTCAGATAAGTCTGCGCCAATAATTTTTTTAAACCCTACAAGCATCGCTTCGGTCACTATAGTCCCCGATCCGCAAAATGGATCAAGTACTGTTTGGTCTTTCTCGGCGCCGGTTAAGTTAAGCAGCATGAGAGCGAGTTTTGGGGGGAGCATGCCGCTCGTGTCGTCGCGTCCGGGGCGGCCAAAATCACGGGCACCTAATGCTTCAAATGGCTGTACGGCCAAAGTTTTTGCAAGCGAAAAAGAACCGTCCGATTCCTCGTAAACTAAAAATTCTAAGCCTCGTTTAGTAAGACCGTTTTTTTCAACGCTTACCGATGAAAGCACTGGTTCTCGGCTTTCAACGTAGCGGACTGATATTCCAGTTTTTTTAAGTTTTTGTTTTAAGGCTTTACCCCAGCGTTCAAGCTGCTCGAGTGTTCCAAGACGTACAGTATCGACTCCGGTGTAAAGACTGATGCCAAATTCGATTTTACCTTCAAGTCGCTCCAGCTCGGTGAGCATTGCTGCTTGAAGATCGTTTTCTAAAACGTTGAGCGTAAGTTCCTCGCCTAATTTAACCGTGCCGCCCAGACGTTTAATCGCTTCAGCCGGGGTAGCGCCAGGAATTTCGCTCCAGGTAGTGCGAATAAGCGGGCCGGTAATTTCATGAGAACCGTTTTTAAATAAAGTTTTAATTTCAGCAAAAGAAACAAGCGGGGTACGTCCGGCAATAAACCACCAGCGTTTAAGGCCGTGGGGTTGGGAGTGACTCGGGGAGCGGAACATACGAAGAAGGGCTAGAGCTGGTATAAACAAAAATATTGCGAACGAGAGGGGGATAGAGCGGCGGCTGTTCTTTGATTGTAAGTGCCGCCGACGCTTTAGCTGCTCCGACGGTATCAAGGGGAGTGATGTTCGGTTCAGCCTGAAGCTGCGCAATAATGCTTTGATCGTCAATGATACCAAAGGCTAACCGGTAGGTAAAGTAAAAACAAATTACTGTAACAAGAGTCATGGCGAGCACGACTAAGATACTAGCTATTCGCCAGGCTGTATAGGGGGACTTCGCGGGACGATGATTTTTGTTAAGGGTTAACATACACTGATAAAACCAAATGTAATGAAACCTCGGTATCCTTTGACGCGGCATCTCCGGCTTCGCGGGGTGAAAAAGTAATTTGTTCCGGAATGATAAAATAAGGCAGATTTTCGACGGATTCTAGATAATGAAGTACATTTTGGTAATGACCGGTCACCGCTAAAGACACGCTGGCTTTTTGATTGGTGATGGCGTCGAAGTTGGAATTCTCAATTTTTTGATTTACAGCCGTTTGAGCGGCAACTTTCTCAAGCGCAGTAATCAGCTTTAATTCGTCGCCCGCTTTAAAAAGGTGGCTAGGGTATTGGCTAGTAGTTATCCGGAGCGTTTTGATATCTTGAATTAAACTGCGGACGTTTACAGGTTCGGTATGGTGCTGTTCAAGGTCTAATCTCGCTGCCGCTCCGCGATCGCGAAGGGTAAGGAGCATTCGTGCCGAAGGAATAATAATCGCAATAATAATTACAAGAATGCCAAGAGCAAAAAGTATTAAAGTTATAAAAATTTTTCTTTCCAAGCCAATTTTCATAGAAATTTATTACTCGGTGGAAGCCCGTGGTGCCGCGGCTGCTGCGTCAGGGCGAAGTGGCGGAAAACTCTGTAAGGTCGATTTAATTTCGAAGGAGACATCGGAGGCGGTGAATAGTTGCGAGAGCGGCGCTGAACTTTTTTCGATCCAAGAGATTTTTTTAAGGATTTCCTGTAAGTTAAGCAGTGCGTCACGGGTTCGAGCAGTTCCCGAGAGTGTCAGCGTATTTGCCTTGCGATCAAAATTGAGGCTGCTTAGCTTAATATCGCCAGGAATTTGTTCGATGAGTGCGATCAGCTTGGGTGTAGTACTTACCGCGCCCATACTGGCCAGATTTATATTGCGAACAGCTGTATTAATAGTGGCTGCGTCTTGACTGTAAACGCTGTATTCTGAACTGCGCTGGTTTGCTCCTGGGGTCGCAGCGGTAAATTCGCCGGTAAGTGTGAGCGATGTCCAGAGCAGAGTTAAAGCGATGAGAATACAAAAAAGCATTACTAATTCTAAGATGTTTTTGGTAAATAAAAATTTAATAAGCTTTTCGAGTTTATTTCTTTTCTCGACTGATACCAGATTTAGGTGAAGGATATTCATAAGCGATATTCCTCAAGCGGGTTGCGCGCAGCGCGCAGTCCGAGCCCGATAGCGGTTGCAAAAGTAAGCCCGTCATCGTTATCATACCGTTCAACCGGAGCATTAAAAATATTTTTCCAAGGGTGACCGAGCGCGGCAGCAATCTTGAATTCTTTAGATAATAATGCTTCTAAATTTTTTAATCGCGCCAGGCCGCCGCAAAGCGTAATGTGGGTAACTGGATCAGCGTTTTCAAAATGATCGGCATAAAATTCGAGTCCTTGTCTAATTTCATCAATCAGCTTTGCTGAAAGCGCTGAAACAATTTTTAAGTACTTGGGATTAGTTTTATCGTAGGTAAACCCGACTTCATTTTTTAGTTTTTCGGCAGCTTCCGGGTCAATTCCTAAACCTTTGGCGATAGTATCTCTGACAAGTTCGCTGGAAAAGGTAAGGCTGGTGCTAAATTGCGGCGTATCTTGGTCGTACACAATAAGGCTTGAGCGCGTAGCGCCGAGATCAATAATTGCCCTGGCTTCACCATCATAATCTTTGGTGCCGGTGATCATGGATCGGCAGAGGGCAATAGCCTGAATTTCAAGTGCTAAGGGCTTGAGCCGCAGACTCTCAAGTAAATAGGTGTATGAGTCAGCAATAGTCTTTTGGACCGCGCCAAGGAGTACTTTAGTTCGTTCACCCCTCCCGCCCTGGTGTACCACTTGCCAATCAAAGTACGTATCCTCAGCCTCGAAGGGCAAATGCTTTTTGGCTTGGAATAAAACATCTTCCGTCGTTATTTCAGCTGGCGGAACAGACAACTCAATAAGTTTTAGAAATGTTTTTGGCTCAGGCAAATCAGCCACAACCCAAGGGCTGCCAATGTCCGGAAAACTGCCTTCTTTACCAAGAAGTAAGCTTAATTTTTTGCGCACCATTTCGGGCTGTTGAATTTCGCCTTCAACAATATATCCGGGAGGCAAGCTCAGTTCGCGAATTTCTTTAATAGCAAAAGAACCGTGCCGAAGCGGTACCAAATGTTTGCTCAGTTGTACAAGTTTGATTGACCTGTCCCCAATATCGAGGCCAAAAGCACCTGTGATCGGATTGTGTAAAAACATTGTACGGCGAAAATTAGAATCCTTGGGCAAGACTATACATCGGCATAATTACGGATACGGCCATGCCCGCAACCCCGAGACCCATAACTAGAATAATAACTGGTTCAATGATGGTGGCAAAATTTTTCATGGTTACATCAACTTCGTTGCCGTAGTAATCAGCTAATTCTCTCAGCATTTTTTCCACCTGACCTGATTCTTCGCCAACGTTCAGCATGCCCGTTACCATTGGTGGAAAAAGTTTTGGGTCATCAAGCAAAATTTCAGATAAGGTCTGGCCTTTTTTGAGCCGCTCTGCCGCGTTGAGCAGTGCCGCGCGGTAAATAACATTGCCCTCGACCAGTGCGGTAATTTTCATGGAATCAATAATAGGCAGGCTACTCTGAAGAAGTGAGGAGAGCGTAAGCGTAAAGCGGGCTAAATTGATTTTTTTAATAATTTTACCAGCGATAGGCAGGTGCAAATTCATGCGGTGAACTAGTTTTTTAATCGGAGGAATACGAATAAGCCAGGCGCACAGTATGACAAAAAGAACCAGGCCAATCGCGAGGTAGAGTCCGTTTTGTTGCATAAAAGTAACCAGTGCGACCATGATGCGAGTGGGGAGGGGCAGTTTAGAATTAGAGTCTTCGAACATGACAATGATTTTGGGCAATACGAAGACCACCATTTCTACACCAATCCCGACCATGGCGGTAAACACAACCGCCGGGTAGATAAGCGCGCCTTTAATGCGGCTTGTAAGCTCATAACTTTTTTTCATTTGGGTGGTAACTTGTTCCAGCGCTTCTTCCATTTTGCCCGAAGCCTCGCCGGAAGCGATCATGCTGACATAAATTGGCGGAAACACTTTGGGGTACTCGCTAAGTACTTCGCTCAGCTGTCTGCCTTTCTCAACCTGCAGTCCAATATCGATCACAATTTTTTGAAGTCCTTTGCTATCAACCTGACTTGCTAAAATTTTGAGCGCTGCCACGATGGAGAGGCCGGCTTTGATCATGATTTCCAAATTGTGGACGAACAAAATTTTCTGCATCACAGAAACATGAAGCAGATGACGATCTAAAAAGTCGTTCATTTTTTGTTCAAACGGCGATAGTTTTTTCTCCTTCTCCTTTGTGGGAGCCATAAATTTTTAAGTAACTTTTTTTGGTTATTCTTTAGTTACACGTAAAATTTCACTAATAGTTGTGCTGCCCATTTTAGCTTTAATGAGTCCATCTTCAAGCATGGTCAGCATTCCGGTTTTTTTGGCAAATTCTTTAATTTGGTTGGCATCAGCGTTTTCAGTAATTTTTTTACTTAGTTCTTCGGTGACTTCAAGAATTTCATAAATACCCATACGGCCTTTATACCCCGTGTCCCCGCAGCGCCTGCAGCCCGCACCCTGGTAAAAGGTCATTTTTTCTAGATGCTTTTCGGCGGCGCTCAGTTTGGCGTGCTTACTGAGGAGGGGGAAAACTTTCTTGAGATCAAACATGCGGCCGAGTTCTGTAATGGTCTCTTTTTCCAAATGGTATTCCTTCCGGCAAAACGTGCAGATTTTACGCACCAAACGCTGAGCAATAATAATATTCGCTGTGTAAGCAACCAGAAACGGCGGAATGCCCATATCAATGAGGCGCGGCAAAGTAGTTGGGGCATCATTTGTGTGCAGCGTCGAGAGTACCAAGTGGCCAGTCATTGCAGCGTTAATCGCAATTTCGGCCGTTTCTTGGTCGCGAATTTCACCGACCATAATAATGTTTGGGTCCTGGCGCAGAAGCGCGCGCAGGCCCGCTGCAAACGTAAAGCCAACTTTGGGGTTTACTTGGCTCTGGTTAACGCCATTGACCCGGTATTCGATCGGGTCTTCAACGGTTGAAATATTGACGCCGGGTTGATTTAAAATACCGAGTACCGTATAGAGCGTAGTCGTTTTACCACTTCCCGTTGGGCCCGTTACCAAGATCATGCCGTGCGGTTTTTTAATTGCCTCCTCGACAATTGCGCGCTGCTCATCAAGAAAGCCGAGCTGGTCAAGCGAAAGCGGTTTGGTGCCTTCGTGGAGTAAGCGCATAACGACTTTTTCGCCGTCGTAAATCGGCAAAATAGAAACACGAAACGCCAGCTTTTCATCTTGAACTTGAATTTTAAAACGGCCATCCTGAGGAATCATGTGTTCATCGAGTTTGAGGTTCGCGAGGATTTTAATTCTCGCCATGACGCCGTTTTGCAAGTTCTTCGGGAGGGTCATGACATTTTTAAGGATGCCATCAATGCGGTAGCGGACGGGAATTTCTTTTTCGTTGGGTTCGATATGAATATCCGATGCCCCTTCGTAGACGGCGTGCTCGAGAATGCTGTTGACCACGTTAACGACAGGCAGTTCCTCAGCGGATTTTTTAAGATCATTGCTACCGACTTCACCGCCATTTTCTTGAATAACACGCAGTTCGTCTTCGAGTTCGGTGTGGTATAGGTGCAAAGCTTCTTTCAGGTCGCTAAAGGTAGTGAGGTACGGTTTGACGGTAAGGCCGGCTTTACGGTGTAAAAATTCGATAATCTGAATATCGGTCGGGTCGGCCATGGCCACCTTAAGGACGTCTTTATCGCGGTCAAAAGCAACTACCTGATGCGTACCGGCTACGGGGCCAGGGATAAGATTTAAAACTTCTTTTTTAATTTCACGGCCCTTGAGGCCGATAAAAGGAACTTTTAAAAATTCAGCCGCTTTGGTATAAAATTTTTCTTCATTAACAACGCCATCGGTAATAAGAATTTCCTCTAAACTTTTGTTTTGCTTTTCGCCCTTAGCTTCAGCAGCGCGCAACGCTGCCGGAGTAACCGGAAATTCATATTTTTTGATGATTTTCTTAAGGGTTGTAAGCGTGAGCATACAAAAAACAGAGAGTATAGACATACTATAGCATATTTTGGCTGAGCAGAGAAGTAAAATTTAATTGATTGGCTGCTTTTGTGCTGGAGGGTGAAGTGTCGGCTCGGTAAAACCAGAAAAAAGCTTGGTTAAGCATAAAATAGGCTATTTTTTAAGCACTGCCGTCGTGTATTGACTTTCTCCCGGGAAATTGATAGGATACGCCCATCTACAAATGTCTTCGCTTGTCTCTTTTGGCTCTGCTCCAGCTAAAAAAGAGACGCCTTACTTACTTTATTTAGAATCAGTCGTTATGAACAAATACGAGTTGCTCCTCATTTTGCCGGGTACTCTGGACGAAAAAGAGGCTGAAAAGAAATCTCAAGAGATTGTTGAAGTAGTTAAACAGTTTGGCTCAAAAGCTGAATTAACGGTACTCGGTAAAAACCGTTTAGCTTACCCAGTGAAGCAAATTCGCTACGGTTATTTCTACACCGTTGTTTTTGAAGCAGAAAACGAACAAGTTAAACCGCTCCAAAACAAGCTTGTCCTCATGCGCGAAGTGCTCCGTGCCATGATTACTCATTTTAAGAGTGAGTTGTCGGCCAACCAGAAGATCGCCTACTCCGGCGAAGCTAACGGCGCTGTGGCGATGATGGAAAAGACAGCTGCTATGGAAGAGCCAGAACCAGTTCGCACCGAAAAACCAGTTATGAAAGCTGCCGCCCCGGTTGCTGCTCCTGCTGCGCCTGAAGCCCCGGCCGCTAAGGAAGAAAAGAAGCTTGATATGGCTGAAATTACGAAAAAACTTGATGATATTTTGAGTGGAGATAATATTATCCCAGGAGTATAGTGAACAGTTCATTATTCCTAATTCCTCAATCCTATGGACCTTAATCGCGTAACCATTATTGGCCGCCTGACACGCGACCCGGAACTCCGCACTATTCCGAGCGGAAAGTCCGTTGCCTCCTTTAGCGTGGCAACAGGCCGCGCCTGGAGCGATGCTCAAGGTCAAAAGCAAAAACAAACTGAGTTCCATAATATTGTGATGTGGGGTAAGCTCGGTGAAATTGCTGGTCAATATTTGCATAAAGGTTCAAAAGTTTACGTCGAAGGACGTCTCCAGACCCGCGACTGGGCCGGACAAGATGGCGTAAAGCGCTACCGCACTGAAATTATTGCTGAAAACATGATCATGCTCGACGCAAAAGGTATGGAAAACAGTGGTGGTGGATTCAGTAGTGGCCCATCAACTATGGGCAACGCCCCATCCTACGACGAAGGTCCTCAAGAAGTTATTGAAGAAGAAATTAAAGTTGAAGATATTCCTTTTTAATCTAACTACCCCTACTATCTAACGTATTTATGGCTCCAACAGCTCCACGAGATCAAAAAAATACTACCACGAACACTAAAAAGGCTTGTTACTACTGCGTTAATAACAAAGCCATTGTTGACTACAAAGATATTGGCACCTTGCGCCGTTTTGTGTCTTCGTACATGAAAATTGCTCCTCAGCGCCGCTCAGGTCTCTGCGCCAAACATCAGCGCCAAGTAGCTGGAGCGATTAAACGCGCTCGTCAGGCCGCTCTTATGCCATTCATGGCTCGCTAAGAACGAATGCTTCCTTAAAATGGCGCACTGTTTATCCGGTACGCCTTTTTAATTTAAAAATATGTCTACCTGGCAAGAGCTGGCGGGTAATCCGCGGCTTAAAAAAATATACGACGAACGATGCCACATAATTCGCTTAACTCGCGAATTCTTTTGGGAGCAAGGGTTTGTTGAAACCGATACACCAATTGCGCTCCGCTTGCCCGGGCAAGAGCCATACCTCTACCCGGTACCGGTTACATTTTCTGATCCCGGAGGGAAAGCCGAGCAATTTTATTTGCATACGTCGCCAGAATTTGGGCTCAAAAAGCTTTTGGCCGCTGGATATACCAAAAATTTTTCTATCGTGAAATGTTTTCGTAACCATGAAGCGTTTGGTGACGGGACTCATAATACCGAGTTTACGATGCTTGAATGGTACCGGGCACCCGGCGGATACCACGACTTTATGGATGATACCGAGAAGCTGTTTCAACATATTGGCCGGGCAATGGGCAAACACTCGGTTGAGTGGGAGGGCAAAAAATGCCGGATCCAAGAAAAATGGGATCGAAAAACCATGAAAGAAGTGTGGCAAGAATATGTTGGGGTAGATTTAGACCAATATCTTGATCGTGACGCCGTGGCTGGTTTGGCCAAAGAGAAGGGCTATGCCGTTGAGGCGTCCGATGAATATGAAGATCTGTTTTTCAAGATTTTTTTAAACGAAATTGAGCCAAAATTAGGCCAGGAGAAGCCGGTTTTTGTCTATGATTACCCACGTCAGATGTGTTCGTTGTCTCGGGTGTGCCCGGCGGACAGTCGCTATGCGGAGCGAGCCGAACTCTATATTGCCGGCCTGGAAATTGCTAACGGGTTCGGTGAGCTGCTTGATGCGGCGGAGCAGTATAAACGTCTTGAGGCCGATCGGCAGCTGCGCGAACGCTTGGGCAAACCAACCTGGCCGGTAGACCCGGATTTTATCGCGGCGCTTGAGTCGGGCATCCCCGAAGCGGGGGGTATTGCCCTTGGCGTAGACCGTATGATAGTATTATTTACTGGAGCCAGAAGCATCAATGAAGTCCTGTTCCAGTCTGTAAAAGACCAAATAAACCAATAATCACTTTTAATCCCAACCTATGGCCGTAACTACATCAGATATCAGAAAAGGAGCTGTGATTCGTCATCAGAACGATTTGTTTGTGGTGGTTGAATTTCAACATGTGAACCCTGGTAAAGGAGCCGCTTTTACTCGCACGCGCATGAAAAGCCTTTCCAATGGAAAAGTCATTGAAATTACGTATAAGAGCGGCGAAGCCGTTGATATTGTTAGTGTCCAGTTCCAGACCATGCAATATCTCTACAAGACTGGTGAAAATTACGCTTTCATGAACATGAATAACTACGAACAGTTTGAAATGAATGGCGACCTTGTTGGTGACGATGGTAAATATTTGAAAGAAGGAATTGACGTCGTGATCGGTATTTATGAAGATCGCCCGGTCAATATGGAATTACCAAAAAAGATTAAATACAAGGTTGTAGAAGCGCCGCCAGCCGTAAAAGGGGATAGTGCTTCGGGAAATGTGACCAAAGAAATTAAACTGGATAATGGCCTCACGATCCAGGCTCCGATTTTCATTAAAGAAGGCGAAGAAGTTTTGGTTAATACCGAAACTGGTGAATACTCCATGCGCGCCTAAGTAACTTGGTAATAAAAAAACTCCGGATCTGTCCGGAGTTTTTTGTTTTACATTGTAGCTTCGTCGCTGTCGTCATCCATTGGATCGGGTTTGTCCATTTCGTCGATTTTGTCATCTGTTTCCTCTTCTTCATCTTCGTCTTCGAGTGTCATTGGATCGTCATCGTCCTGGAAACTAGTAAACAACATAGTCGTATACTTAATATAAAGTCAGGCCGGGAAGCCCGTAAAAGTAAAAACTAGTATAACAAAGGGTTAATATTTTGGTCAAGCGTTAACGTAGGTGGATGAAAATATGAAAAATAGGTTAAGATAGCCCCAACCTGAATAATCATAATTAACCCTACCCACACCAGAAAAGTTGACTTACGCGTCTTGTGACGAAAGAGTTTGATGCCAGCCAAGGCCCCAAGCGTACCGCCGAGGAGGGCTAGCATAAGCAGTGTTCGCTCGGTAATACGCCACGCCCGGCCCCTGGCATAGAGCTTATCAAGTCCGTAGACGAAAAATGAGACCGCGTTGATGCCTAACAGGTATCCGACGAGAATCGTTTGGGGTAGTGTCAGGACGGGGATTTCAAACACAGAGGAATTGACATTTTTAACAGATTTATTATACTGTATATGTCTTAAATGTGCGAATACAACTGCAGGCGTCATATACTAAGGTATATGCCCCCTGCGCTCGGAAAAGAAAAAGCGTTTTCTTTTCGCTCACTGCGGGTGTCATATAACGGCTATTATCCCAGTTTTCCAAACTGGTGACACGGGTTCGACTCCCGTCACCCGCTCAAATAAAATAGTTAGATTTTTAAGATCTAACTATTTTTGTTTATCTGAAGGGAAGGGGGTCGAACGAGGAGGGTTTGGGAACCGGGAGGTTTCCACGACTGCTGGGGAGAGTCCACGAGAGGGCGGAAGCCCTTTTCGTGAAGCGTAGCGCGTGAGTCTCCCGTCACCCGCTCAACTAAAAAAACACTTCAAAATTGAAGTGTTTTTATTGTTAGTTTACTGCGTAAGAAGATTCAGCTGTGCTCGTGTCGCCGGTCCTACATATCCAACAGCTTGAATTTTATATTTCTTTTGAAAAGCCCGCACAGCTGCCTGGGTTTGTGGCCCATAGGTACCGTTTGGAGTAGCTTTTAATAATCCGAGTTTAACCAGTAATTTTTGTAACTCCCGAACTTCGTTCCCATTTGAGCCAACTTTAAGAAGGTTTGTAAATTTAAAGGCTGGAAGCGTTATTGGTGTGGGGGTTGGGGTGGCGGGCGGTGTTACAGGTGTGCTTGGCACGGTTGCAGCCAGGCTGGTGTTAGAAACATACAGCGATCCACACAGTGTGTCGTCAATTGAAGAGCAAACAGTGATTACTGCTGAACCTTGTGAGGCACCGCCTTTAAGGGCAATGACGGCGTTGCCGCTGCCAAGAAGCGCCGATACAACACTTGGGCTGCTGTTAGAGGAAATACGATAGGTAGTGCTGGCGGATCCGCCGGTAACGATCAGGTTGAGTGCCTGGCCGGGCGAAAGAACAATATTATTTTGGCTGAATGAAATTGGTGTTTGTACAGGAGTGGCGTTTACATAGATGCTGCCGCACGCAGTCGTTGGGGCAGTAGCGCAAATAGTAACTACCGATGATCCGCTGGCTGCGTTCGCATACAGCGTAACAGTGTTACTGCTGGAGCTGCTGTTGGCAGAAATAACTGCTGAATTAGAATTTGAAGAAATAACATACCCTAGCCCCGTGCCGCCACTTACGGTGATCGTGGCGGTTTCACCTTGAGCAACAGAAATAACGTTTTTGCTAAAGCTGAGCAGTGAGGCGGTGGTAGTAGTACCCGTTAGATTGGTTGTGGTATAGAGGTTGCTGCAGGTTGCGTTTACCGTTGCTGAGCAAACTGTAATGACGGCAGTCCCGGCTGTGGTACCCCCAATAAGAGTGAGTGTATTCCCCGAAACAGATGCTTGAACAGTAGCTGAATTAGAATTGCCGGAAATATAGTAATTATTATCTGGTCCACCGCTTATAGTGATCGTCTGATTTTGACCTGGAGTAAAAATTAAGTTGTTTGAATTAAAGGTGAGAGTTCCCGAAGTCATACCGCCCACAGTTGCAGTCAGACTGGCGCAACTAGAAGTGTTTGAGCGTGAACACACGGTAATGGTTGCGCTGCCAAGCGTATCTGTACCGTAGAGAATGAGGCTCGCGCTGCCGCCGCTAATACTCGGTGTAACTGCGCTCGGGTTTGAATTCGAGGAAACAAAGAATCCACCAGATGGCCCAAAAATACTAATTTCTTCAGTTTGACGCTTGGTGAGTGTGACCGTAGTTTGGCTCAAAGAAACAGTGGTTTGATTTTGGCTGCCGACGGTTACCAGAAGCGAGGAGCAGCCAACATTCGCACTGCAAACATACAAAGTTCCTGATCCGTTATTTAGTCCGTTGATCCGCAGTTGGCCGCTCTGAACACTTGCGTTAATACTATTCGGATTAGTATTGCCCGCCAGTGTAAGTGCGCTCGAGCCGGTTACTGTGGTGCTCTGCCCGGTACCGATTTGAACATTGCTCGGCGAAAGCGAGAGTGCGCTGGTATAGCTTGGCCAGATCGTGGTCATGCTCTGAAGGCCGTTACTGCTTAGGTATACAGGAGAGCCAGCAGGAATACCGTAGCCGCCGCTGCTTATGGTGCTAACCAGGCGTCCGCTTGGATCGGTTGTGCCAAATGTAAGCGTAGTCACTTGCGAAGCGCCTGGGGGCAAGAATGACAGTTGCAATGTCGTGTTTGGGTCAGCGGTGGCAGTTACTTGGATTGCGTCACCTGTCTTGGCAGATAAATTGAGTGTTGGAGTCGTCGCTGCGTGCGTGGATGAACACACAAAGATGGTCGCGGCGAGACCTGCAAGAATAACTTTTAATTTCATAGCAAAATAGAATAAATAGCGTACTACTTGTTTAGTATAGCACAAGAATAGGGTGCAAAAATAGGCAAAGAATTTTTAATGCGTGATCATTTGTTCTGTTGAGAGTATTTCTTGGTTAATTATTTTGGTAATAAGCGGGATCGCTTCAATACGAAGAGTGAGGCCGCTGGCTAGTTTATGATCAAAGGTGGTGTGATGTGGACGCTCGGTTTTGGTAAAAACAATATTTTTATTGTGAAAAAATTGGGCAAGCGTTTCAGATGTATGGATGGTAGGAGTAAACTCAACATGATCAAAACCGCTTTTTTGCGAGCCGTCTGGTTTTTGATCGGAAAGTTCAAGGTACGTAAGCTGGCCCGCAGCTGTAGAAACGGGAGTTTTTAACTTAATGAGCGCAATACGCCGACTAGCAATAATTGATTGATACAAAAAAGACGCTTCATATTCAAAAAAAGCGCGCATAGTTATAAATTCTTCATTGGTCGAGCACCGATAGCCGAAGTGATCGGAGGCAATTTTGTCTTCTAAATCATTGCCGATAATAAATTCGTTAAATGGCGCTAGCCGCTCCTCGGCCTCGGTGTAGAAATGTTCAAGTGTCGAAAACATACAGGTATACTATCTACGCTATTTTCTCACGAAACGCATCGCGCGTAAAGAAAAAGAATTCATACACGAGGTTTTATTATTTGTATGAAGGTGTGCTATAGTCTGTAGTATCGAAACAAATTGGCTGAAATGTAGTTCACCCAGGAGACTTGTATGAGTGATACTATCCGCTGGGGGCTGCCCGTCTTACGCTTGCCTGCTGCCTCATCGGTTACACCAGGTCGTTTGGCTGTGTATCGTGGACAGGACGTGCCCGATGTGTCCACGCAGCCCGAAGTGTGGCCGCTTGTTCTAGAGCCAAAGCTCTATCCACGCGAGCTGGTTATTATCGAAAAAAGTGGGAGCGATAGTTTCCTGGCGTGGGTAGAGACCCTCGCTGGCGCCGGTCATGTGGTGTACGCGCTTTCTGCCTATTTCCCGCCGGAGACTATTGACCGTATTTTCCGTGAACTATGGCAGTTAACTGCGGAGCACTCGGAGCTAAATCTGCTGCCTGCGTTCGTGGAACTCTGGTACTTTGACGGCGGGCATGAAGTGCTCTGTCAAGGAAAAATGCCGGTTGGTGAACTCCTGCTCGAAGGCCACCGGGCTTTTGAACTCGCGGAGGCGCGAAGGCTGGGGAGGCCGTCTTCTTTTATTTCGGTCATCAAAGACATGGGTTTATTGTAGACGCTTTTCAAGCAACCTCAAGAGCACCCACTTCTTTGTTGAATAGGCTGGTGCGCGCCCTAGAGGTGCGCCCAGCGAACCTTATCAAAAAATTTTAAAAATAAAAAAGACTGAATTTCTCCAGTCTTTTTTATTTTTAGAGCGTGCTTGATTTGGTAAGCATCATTCGACGTTCGTCGACTTTAGTCCAATCAATCGCTTTAATGAAACTTTGAATATAATCAGCACGTTTAGTGCCATAGTCAATGATGAAGGCGTGTTCGAATACGTCCATGATGAGGAGCGGTACGCAACCGGCCAAGTGTCCAGTGTCGTGTTCGTTGACCCAGCAATTGAAATAGCGATCGGCGAGCTGATCATAGTAGAGAATGGCCCAGCCGATACCGCGCAGCGCACCAGTCGCAATAAAATCTTTTTGCCAGTTTTCAATCGTACCGAATTGTTGAGCGAGGGCGGTTTGCAAAGGCGATCCTGTTGCAAGTTGAGCTCCACCTTTTTTCATATTCTCGAAATAGTATTCGTGGAGCCGCATGCCGTTAAATTCCCAGCCGAAACGACGGGTCAACTCGGCGTATTCAGGGCTAGCTGCCATATCACTATCAAGGAGTGTGCGAAGTTGGTCGGAGAGTTTGTTGGTGTTTGCAACATAACCTTGGTAGAGGGTGAAGTGGGTCGTGAGTAATTTTTCGCTGAAGCCCTCAGTGCCAATAAGTGCATCATAATTTTTAGCAGCGTACATAGGGGTGAAAGTTAAAGTTAAATTTTTCCTACCAGATCAAGACCTGGTGTCAGCGTTGCGTCGCCTGGTTTCCATTTGGCCGGGCAAACTTCGCCGCCATGTTCGCGGACGTACTGTGCGGCTTGCATTTTGCGCAGCAGTTCTTCGGCATTGCGTCCGATGCTGTTGTCGTTGACTTCGAATGCTTTGAGTACACCGTCCGGGTCAATAATAAATGTGCCGCGCAGCGATAAGCCTTCAGACTCGATATACGTGCCGAATTCATGACAAAGTACACCGGTTGGATCTGCGGCCATTGGGAACGTAATTTTTTTGATGGCAGGTGAGTTGTCATGCCAGGCTTTGTGAACGAAATGGGTGTCGGTACTGACGCTAATAATTTCCGTATTCATTGCTTGAAACTCGGCGTAATGGTCGGCCATGTCTTCAAGTTCGGTGGGGCAGACAAACGTAAAGTCGGCAGGGTAGAAAAAAAGAATCAGCCATTTGCCGCGATAATTATCAAGACTTGTTTTTTTGAATTCCTCATTGTGGTAGATTTGAAAATTGAGGTCAGGAACAGGGTTGCCGATAACAGGTAGTTTGTTGATGAGATGTGTTTCCATATGATAATTAAATTACGTATGTATAATGTGTTTTTGCCGTATTTTTTAAGTATTGCCTTGCTTAGATTGATAGGTGGAGATACTTTTTAAGTACATAGCCGATTCCAAAATTAATCAGCGCAAGACCAAGACTAATTAACGCCATTTCAGCAAATCTGCGCCGAAAAGATATTCCTTTGGAGATTGCAGTATAAAAGTTAAATACCAAAATAATAATCAGGGCGCTGAGGAGTGTTACCCCGAGCGCAACAAAAGCGTTGGTGATTAAAAAATAAGGAGCAATGAGTATTGCAACAGCTAGTGCATAAGCACTGCCGGTTGCGACCGCTGCGGCGAACGGGTTTTTTTCGCCATCTTCTTTGGTGGAAAGATATGATGATGCGGCCATAGACATTGCCGCGGCAATACCCGTAATAAGGCCGGTTACCGCAATAAGACGTGTGTTTGACAGGGCCAAGGTGAAGCCGGTTAGAGCGCCGGTTAGCTCGATAAGGGCGTCGTTGAGCCCCAGTACAATTGCGCTTACGTACGTAAGGACATTATTGTTAATAAGTTTGAGTAATTCCTCTTCGTGTTCCTGTTCTTCTTGAATAACTTTGGCCATTTTGGGGTGCACGTCCTTGAGTTCGCTGTAGAGGCTGATAACCAGCTTCTCTCCTTTTTCCATGAGTTTAAGTCCGAAGCTTAGGCCAAAAAGACGGGTGATCCAATAGTAGAATTGTATCTTTGCTTGCGAGGGGCGAATGCTTTGACCAGTAATTTCTCGCCACATTTCATAATGATTTTTTTCTTGGGCGATCATTCGTTCAATAATTTTACGATCATTAGGGTTTTTAACGATTTTGAGAATTTTTTTATAAATACAATACTCAGTATGTTCGTTTTTTTGGATGGTTAGAAAACGGGGGTCGATCATATGCACTCATAGTAACAACAGAAAGACGGTGCGTCAATCTAAAAAAATTTGACTGGGCCGGTCCCATTTTTGGGTAAAGCCTTTACTTTTGCTAAAAATATGGTAAGAATCACGTAACGGTTTACACCAAGGAGGTGTATCATGGTTCGTTTATGGTTGATCGCTCTGGTCGCTGCTGTGGGTTGCGGGGCTGATGCTGCTCCGTCCGTCACCTCTGACCGCGGCGGGGCCGACGGGCCTGCCGCCAGCTTTTCGCGAGTTTACGAGGCCTCGTGGCCGGCAACAAGTCCTGGGGTCCCGACGCCGCTGTGCTTGGGCACTGCCTGGTGCTGGCTGGTTGCAAGTGACAGCTCCTACCAGCCCTTTCTGCCGGCATCCGGGGATTGGCATGTAGCCAGCCCGCCCAGCACAGGGGCGTCGGTCGGCATGCCAACGAGTTTTGCGAATAGTAACGACGCAGTCTTGATGGGTAGTGCGCTCGGCTTCACCCTGCGGGACTACAAGGGTGGGCTCCAACGGGTGGGAAACGATGCACATGCAAGCGTTGCTGCCTGCCATAGCGGCTTCTGTGTCGCTATGACCCCGAGGCCGGAGCTGACAACCGCTGGCTTGCGTCTGTTCGCTTTCGATTCTAGTGGCGAGCCCTTTAATGAGGGAAACGCCGTGTTGCCAAACGGCGGGCAGCAACAATTGTGTGCACCGGTCGCTGATAGCCTGGCGCCGCTCACCTTTGGAAACAACACTGTCGAACGTCGAGTGGGTATTCTCTATCGCCGCTTCCTGAAAAATGGTGATACGGGGATTGCTCTCGAGCTTCGTCTGGCAGTGGTTGTGTATGCGGGCGTGCGCTACAGTGGTGTCGATACGGTCGCTGACATCCTGCTCGACCGGCGAACCAACCTGGTTGATGGTACGACTTCGTGCAGTGATCTGTATAAGAACACTGCTATCCAGGGCCAAAGCCTCCACACGCACGGGGCCGGTCTGGCAGCGGCTTGGAGAAACGATGCCGGGTCGCTACTCTCTATCATCGGCTACAGTGACCAAAAAATCGAGCTGCCGGCGGAGGAGCCGGTACCGTATCTGCCGGGTACCACCTTTTTGACGCTCCCCGGCGTCAAACAGCTGGTGGCAGTCGTGCCGCAGGTCGGCAACACGTACGCTCGTTTTGTAGCTGTTGATAGTACGGGTTATCCGTCGCACCATCTTGATCTTGATCCCAAAATCACCGGAGCGAGCCTCGCTGCCTTTGGGAGGGATCAGGTGATAGTCATAACACGGCCGGCCGGGCAAGACGGAAAGCCGGGGGCTACACTCGTCGGGCGACTGCTCCGCTATACCCCGTAGACGCTCTGTACATTTTACTCGAAGACGTTGAGTCTCGAGCAGGCCACGACTTCTTGGTCGCGGCAATTAAAAAAACTTCCAGGCCTGGAAGTTTTTTTAATTGAAGTTTGTTTTTTATGAACCGGTAGTAAGTAATTTTTTAAATTCTTCGTAAGTTTTCGGATTGTCGATTTTTTTGCCATTTAAGTAAAAACTTGGCGTAGAATTAATGCCGGCATGAAGACCTCCGTCAGCATCTTCGGCAACCAATTTTTTGATTTCATCAGAATTAAGGTCAGCGGCAAACCTGGCTTCGTCAAGTCCGAGTTCTTTGGCATATCCTTTGAAGGTTGCTTCAGCGTCGCCAGTATTTTCCCAGGAACCTTGGCGATCAAAAAGTAGGTCGTGCATATCCCAGAACTTGCCTTGCTTGCCCGCTGCCTCGGAAGCTTGGGCAGCAAGCTCCGCATGAACATGTTGGGATAACGGAAAATGGCGATAAATAAGTAGAATTTGATTATCAAAATCTTTCATGAGTTGGCGAACGAGGGGTTCGTATGCGGCGCAAGCGGGGCATTGGAAGTCGCTATATTCAATAAGCACATTTTTAGCGTATTGATTGCCCCGCTGCCAATCCGCTGCCGAAACAGAAGCGATTTCACCGCCCGTAACGCCGGCAGGGTTACTTGCTGCGCCAAGCCGCATTAGGCCATATACGCACAAGGCCAACACAGCTAAGATGCCAAGGCCAAGGCCAACACTTTTGAGCGCGCCAGTATTTTGATTATTTGAGCTTGTCATAAAGAGTTACGATAACGAATAAGTTCCACTACGGAAGTAACTGTACAATATTTTTTTTAAAATAACAAGCAGCGCTGCTTGGATTTAAAAAACCGGTTAACACTGTTTGAGTGAACCGGTTTTTTAGAGTGGCTTTATTCTTGCGGCGGTACTTCTTCGTTTGAAGATCCTTCGTCAGGGTTGCCCACCTCTTCGTCCGGTGCGTCTCCGCGATCGGCCGCTTCGATAACTTGGTTACGAATTTCTTTGAGAATTTTTGGGTTGTCACGCAAATATTTTTTAGCAGTTTCGCGACCAACGCCTAATTTCTCTTCTTTGTAGGTGTAAGAATTACCGCGTTTTTCAATTACTTTATAGGTAACAGCTGTATCGAGTACATCACCTGAAACTGAGATACCTTCGTTATACATGATATCAAATTCAGTGGTACGAAATGGTGCGGCCACTTTGTTTTTGACAATTTTAACTTTAACGCGGTTACCGATAATTTTGTCGCCTTGCTTAATTTGAGCGGCGCGGCGGATTTCGATACGCACTGAAGAATAAAATTTGAGCGCAACACCCCCAGTAGTGGTTTCCGGGTTGCCGAATACAATACCGATTTTGAGACGAGTCTGGTTAATAAAGATAACGACAGTTTTTGATTTACTGATAATACCGGTGAGCTTACGAAGGGCTTGACTCATGAGGCGTGCCTGCAGACCCATGTGCTGGTCACCCATCTCGCCTTCAATTTCGGCTTTAGGAACGAGCGCAGCGACCGAATCGATAACGATCACGTCAACAGCATTAGACCTGACCAGTGTTTCAACGATCTCCAGGGCCTGTTCACCAGTGTCGGGCTGAGAAATGAGGAGTTCGTCAACTTTAACACCGATTTTTTTAGCATAATCAGGGTCAAGCGCGTGTTCAGCATCGACGTACGCGGCAATACCGCCCATCTTTTGAACTTCGGAAACGATGTGCTGAGCAAGCGTGGTTTTACCGCTTGCCTCCGGTCCGTAGATTTCAATAACGCGTCCACGCGGAACACCTTTGACACCAAGCGCAATATCAAGTGAAAGCGCACCGGTCGGCACAGCATCAACCTGCATGGCACGGGCTTCGCCAAATTTCATAATTGCTCCATCGCCAAAGCGGCTTTTGATCTGTTCAATTGCGCTTTCAGCAGCTTTTAGTTTTTCTTTAACTTCATCGCTCGTTGTCTGTTTAGCCATACAGTAAAAATTAGTCCCTCCGAGGTAGAATTAATAAGGTAATGTTTGTTTAGAAACCATTTTTGTTCCGTTCATGCTTACCGTGCCTTGCCGCATAATAACGTGGCGGGTAATAGTGGTGGTTTTTCCGTGTTTCTTTTTAGTAGACGAAATAGTGATTGTGTTCAGTCCGGGCATGAGGTTAAGTTCGGCCTGAAATTTCCCGTCACTGTTCATGATAACTTCCTGACCGTTCACTGCGAGCTTTGACTCGGCCTCAGTTGCTCCTTCGACAACGGTAGCTGCGCCCGTAACAATCGTGCCTTCCGCCGGACTGAAAACGGTAAGCGTAGGCGGCTCAAGAATGCCTTTAATTTGCCAAGTTAGATACCCGGCAAAAATAAGAATGAGACATGTTCCGACACTGTTGCGAAGAAAAATACCTACTGAGCTGAACGGAAAATACTTCATTTTTTTGAGCGGGTGAACCATGGCCGCATTCGCCAACCCTTCTTCTCTTGTGAATTGAGTGATTGTCTCCTCAACAGGCAGCTCAAGAAGTGTGGCATAAGCACGAACATATGCCAGGCGGTGTGATCGAGCACGCGGCAGCGCGGCAAATGATCCTTTTTCAAGAAGCATTACATATTTTTCCGGGATACGCGTTTCGTAACTTACGTCTGCCAAGGTAAGGCTTTTATTTTCCCTTGTAACTTTAAACAGCTCGCCAAGACGCAAGGCAGAAGAAGTAATTTTTTTAAAACAGAAGACGGCCATAGGCAGGAATTATAATGATTCATTGTCCGAAGGAGCGGGTGGATCAAACACCGTTCCGCCAGCATCCATGGTCTGTTCTTCTACCGGTAATTCTTCTTCCTGACGTAAATGTTCAGTAAATACTTCGCGTGGTTTTGCTCCGTCAGCTGGTCCTACTATACCAGCCTCCTCTAGTTCGTCAAGAAGTCTTGCGGCGCGTGCGTAACCAACTTTCATGCGTCGCTGCAACAAGGAAGCACTGGCCTTACCTGATTCTAAAATAATCTTTTTTGCTTCATCAAAAAGCGGGTCTTGATCGTCGCTTGGCCCGCCGAAGAGGCTCATAGTGCCGCCTCCAGCCGTATGATTGCCTTTGGAAACAATTGATTCGTCGTATTCCGGCGGTTCGTCGCCTTTAAGATAATCAACCACGCGCTTCATTTCCTCTTCAGAAACATAGGCTCCTTGAACGCGTTTTGGGGTCGAGAGGTCGGCAGTCAAAAGCAGCATGTCACCGCGCCCAAGTAACTTTTCAGCGCCTGACATATCAAGAATGGTGCGTGAGTCAATAAGCGAAGCAACCGAAAAGGCCATGCGTCCTGGAATATTAGCTTTCATGAGACCCGTAATAACTTCGACACTTGGACGCTGCGTTGCAACGACGAGATGGATGCCGACAGCACGAGCCATCTGCGCGATGCGGATAATGCCCGACTCTACTTCGCTCGCGGCCATCGCCATAAGGTCAGCCAATTCGTCAATAACGAATACTAGGTAAGGCATAGGTTCAGCAGTACTCTTATTGTACGACATGATGTCGCGTTTACCAGCTTTTGAGAGTACGTCAAAGCGTCGTTCCATTTCACCAATAGTCCACTTAAGCGCATTAACTGTTTTAGCAGCATCAGTAATAACCGGAGTTAATAAGTGGGGTATGCCATTATACAGCGTGAGTTCCACACGTTTCGGATCGACCATAATAAAACGGAGCGTGGCCGGAGTATTTTGAAATAATAAACTGAGAATAATCGTATTGATACCAACCGTTTTACCAGAACCGGTCGTACCGGCAATAAGGAGGTGAGGCATGCGCGGCAAGTCCGCTAAGAGCACTTTGCCTGAAACATCTTTGCCAAGTGCGGCAAACATGTTGTGTTCGCGTTTTTGAAATTCTGGACTTTCAAATAATTCACGCAAACTAACCATGGCAACTTTTTGGTTTGGCACTTCAATGCCAACCAGTGATTGCCCTGGGATAGGTGCTTCGATACGCAAGGGGTGGGCAGCTAGGGCGAGCGACAGGTCGTTACTGAGCGCGGTAATGCGGGTCAATTTAACACCTTTGGCAGGTTTGAGTGAAAATTGTGTAACCGTTGGGCCGACGCGCACCTCGCCCATTTCAACATCAATACCAAAATTTTTAAAAGTGTCGGCAATCGTCGCGGCATTGTGTTTGATATCACCGGACGTTGGTTTGCTTTTGGAAGTAAATAATAAATCGAACGAAGGCAGGCTCTTATAGTGTGTCGGTGGTCGGTAAATCGGTATTGTTGGGCTGATATCTTTTTCTTCGTGTTCTTCTTCACGTTTGGCGGCGAGTCGTTTTTCGGCGGCTCGTGCTTCCTCTCTTTCTTCGGCTTCACTGTCAACCTCTTCTGCTTCCTCTTCACCCTCTTCACTTGCGGCTACCGGGTGAGCGGTAAAGGTTCGGGTAGTAGTCTCGTCGTGTTCGCCAACCACGCGTACCTCGCTAACAGGTTTTTTAAAAGCAGCAAAGAAAGCGATAATTTGTTGACCGATCCAACCAAAGGCCAGAAAAACTTTTTTGTGAAGCGCGATAATTTGAGCAAGCGAGGTATTAAACAAGAAAATAATTGAAACAAGTAGTAAGCAAACGAGAATGAGGAGTGTGCCAAAATAGCCGATGTATGTATTAAGCGGGTATGATAAAGCTAGGCCAACGAGTCCGCCGCCTTCGCCAAGCATGGCGCGTTCATAGGTAGGGTTGCCAAGGTGTACAAGACCATTAAAGCTTAAGAAAAAAAGAACACTGCCGATAAAATGCGTCGGCTGATAGTCGTAATCGATGTCTTTGATAAGAAGAACGGCAACGACGGTAACAATAATTGGAAAAACATACCGCACCTGCCCAAAGGTGATAGCCAGAAGTCCGTCAATAAATTGACCAGCGACTCCGGCCATCGAAAAAAAACTGAGCGCCGAAAGACCGCCTACCATGAGGAGGAGAATAGCGAGCAAACCATGGCTCAATTGGGGGTTTAAATTAATTCGTTCAGTCAGGCTTGGCTTATAAGCGCGGCGTCGAGGCATAGTACACTTGATTATAGCATAGTTTTGCGAAGAGAAGAATACTGCTCGGAGTGCGGCAGAGTAAGTGCTAGGCAGATTAAGCAAGTAACACTACTTACTTCGCCTACTCTGCTTAATCTGCTTAGTACTTCGCTCATAAATGACTACAAAAAAACGTCTCGCATATCGAGACGAATTTTATTTTCACGGGTGTTTTTCCCTAACTACGCTGCGAGAAGAGCTGCATGTATTAGCTAACGAATCTAATTTTAAAAGCGTAACCAAAAAAACAGAATATGTTTATTTGGAGGAGAGAGATGCTTTATAAATCCGACCCGGTTGAGACATCAACTCTATCGCAGCGTAGTCAGGAAAAAAAGTGAAACAGCTGCAATTGTAGTTTTGTGCAACTTAAGTGTCAAGTGGATAAGAAAAACTAATTCAATTTTATATAATAAGACGATTTTTTTAAAATTTAGGAGCCAAAGGACCTGTAAAAACGAGTAAGCGTGCTGCCGCGGCTGCGTCTTATTTCGACATAGGGTAAAATTAAAAAAGTGCATCCAGTGTTGCCGGACCCAGTGCAAAGCACACAGGTGGGTGCGCGACCGTTCTGAAGCTGTGGATAATTTTTGTGGTTCATTGATAGTAAAAGCTTGTAAAACCTTTATTTTAGCAAAAAAATAACAAATTATTGACAAAATAACTGTTTGTATCATCCCTTGACAACACTTCGTTTTTTTCATATAATCAGTCTGCTGAGAGCTTGTTCTGTAATTTGCAGAAAAATAGCTCAAATAAGCCAAAAAAGTGTGGCCTCCGGTCCGCCAAATGTCCATCCGGAAAAGCTGCGCGCAAGGTATTAACTGTTTGTCAATTTAATGCAAACCTTGCCCCCACCAGCAGTCATTGTTTTGTAAAAAAGTAAAATCTAGCTAGGTTTTGCTCATTTTTTGTTTATTTTCCTTTATTTCAAAGCTTCTAAAAAAGCGCTAAAATAAATGCACTCTATGCCTTCTCGCTTCAAGCATCAGACCAGTAAAAATTTGGATCGTAAATTTTTTACGGAGCACATGGAGCACCAGCCGCTTCCTGACCTTATCGAGCTCCAAAAGAACTCTTATGACTGGTTTTTAAAATCCGGCATCAAAGAATTGTTTGAAGAAGTGTCGCCAATTACCGATTTTACCGGTCGCGACCTTGAACTCTACTTAGAAAGCTATTACCTTGACGAACCGCGTTTTGACGAAGTTACCTGCCGCCAACGTAATATTACTTTCGAAGCACCGCTTCGCGCTGTGACCCGCCTGGTTAACAAACGCGACAACCAATCCAAGTCTCAAGAAATTTATTTGGGTGATATTCCAATCATGACCGAACGCGGTACGTTTATCATCAACGGTATCGAACGTGTGGTTGTTTCCCAATTTATCCGCTCTGCCGGTGCCTTCTTTACCGCTGAAAACGTTCGTGGACGCCGCTATTATGGCGCTAAAATTATCCCGAACCGCGGTGCTTGGATCGAAGTAGAAACCGACCTCAGCAACGTGATGTGGATCAAGGTAGACCGCAAACGCAAAGTGTCGGCAACGTCACTGCTGCGTGCATTTGGTATGCATGAGGATGAAAAATTGATTGAAGCTTTCAAAGACGTTAATAACCATCCAACAATTGACTACGTCGAAGCAATGTTCAAAAAAGATATTGCCAAGACTCAGGAAGAAGGTCTTATCGAAGTCTACAAACGTATTCGCCCGGGTGATCTTGCGACCGCTGACAATGCCAAGAGTCTTATCTACGCCATGTTCTTCAACTTTGATCGCTACGATTTGGGCCGCGTTGGTGTGTATAAATTCAATACCAAATTTGATCTTGGCTACACCGAAGCTGATTACGACAAGAAAGAAAATCGCGTGTTGTCGCCAGAAAAATTACTCCAAGTTTTAAAAGAAGTTGTTCGCCTGAACGTTACCCAGGAAGAACCAGATGATGTGGATCATCTTGGCAACCGCCGTATTCGCGCGGTAGGTGAACTTGCTCAGAATCGTTTTCGTGTTGGTCTCGCTCGTATGGAGCGTATCATTAAAGATCGCATGAGCACTTATGAGCTTGAACAGCTCACTCCAAACAAGCTTATCAATGCGCGCCCGGTAACAAGTGCTATTCGCGAGTTCTTCATGAGTTCGCAGCTCTCCCAGTTCATGGACCAGACCAACCCACTGGCTGAACTTGAGCACAAACGCCGTTTGTCTGCTTTGGGTCCCGGCGGTTTGTCGCGCGACCGCGCCGGCTTTGAAGTACGTGACGTGCATACCACGCACTATGGCCGTATTTGTCCGATTGCTACTCCAGAAGGACCGAACATTGGTCTCGTTAACCACCTCTCGAGCTATGCTCGCGTCAATGATTTTGGTTTTATTGAAACTCCGTACCGCAAAGTGCTCCGCGAAGTTGCGAACGACGGCAAACTTGCTGAAGGCGAAATTCTCCGCGGTGACATTGGCAGCGTTAAAGACGGCACTAAAATTACCAAAGAAATTGCCGCTAAACTTAAGAGCGAAAAAATTGAAAAGATTCCGGTTAAACCTCGTCTAACCAATGAAATTGTCTACCTCAATTCTTTCAAAGAAGAAAAAGTTATTACTGCTGCGGCGAGTGTTAAAACTGATGATGACGGCTACTTTACTCAGGAAACCGTGCCAGCGCGCGTTAACGGTGCTGCTGGTGTTTCGGCCTCAGTTGATCTTGACTATGTCGATGTGGCGTCAAACCAGATCGTAAGTATCGCAACATCCTGCATCCCTTTTCTTGAACATGACGACGCGACCCGCGCTCTGATGGGAACGAACATGCAGCGCCAGAGTGTACCATGTATCAAACCGGAACCTCCGCTTGTTGGAACAGGTATTGAACGTGAAGCGGCAATGTACTCGGGTCATATGGTTTTGGCTGAAGCTGATGGTGAAATTACCGAAGTTGATGGTGGTCACATTGTGCTTACCACACCAAAGGGTCAAAACTATACCTACAATTTAAATAAATTTATTCGCTCCAACGCTTCCACCTGTATCGACCAGCACCCGGTCGTGAACGTCGGTGAAAAAGTCAAAAAAGGTCAGCCATTGTCTGACGGTCCTTCGATTCGCGAAGGCGAACTTGCTCTTGGTCAAAACATGCTGGTTGCTTACATGTGCTGGGAAGGTTTTAACTACGAAGACGCCGTAATTATTTCCGAGCGCCTCGTGCAGCAGGATTGCTATACTTCTATCCACATTGAAGACTATACTGTGGATGTCTGTGAAACCAAGCTTGGACCTGAGCTCGTGACGGCCGATATTCCAAACGTCAGTGAAGAAAAACTCAAGAATCTTGATAGCGAAGGTATTATCCGCATTGGTGCCGAAATTAAATCCGGTGATATTTTGGTTGGTAAGATTACACCTAAGGGTGAAACCGAACTCAGCCCAGAAGAACGCCTGCTCCGCGCTATCTTTGGTGAAAAGGCACGCGATGTTCGCGATTCTTCCCTCTACCTCGAACATGGTGAACACGGAAAAGTTATTGGTGTGCAGATTTTCTCGGCCGAAAATGGTGACAAACTTGAACCGGGTGTGATCAAGAAAGTGCAGGTCACCGTTGCCGACCTTCGCAAGCTCCAGGTTGGTGATAAGATGGCCGGACGCCACGGTAACAAAGGTGTCGTGTCGCGCATCGTTCCGGTTGCCGACCTTCCGTTCCTTGAAGATGGTACTCCGGTTGACATCATCCTTTCGCCGCTCGGTGTCGTGTCCCGTATGAACTTGGGTCAGCTGCTTGAGACACACCTTGGCCTTGCTGCCAATGCGCTTGGTTACAAGATCGCTACTCCCGTGTTGAATGGTCTTACTGAAGAACAGATTAAAAATGAACTCAAAAAAGCCGGTTTCCCGGAAAGCGGCCAGGTGCAGCTCTACGATGGTCGCACAGGTGAAGCCTTCGATCACAAAACTACCATTGGTTACAACTACATGCTGAAATTGAACCACATGGTCGAAGATAAAATTCACCAGCGTTCAATTGGTCCATACTCGCTTATTACCCAGCAGCCGCTTGGTGGTAAAGCTCAGTTCGGTGGACAGCGCTTTGGTGAAATGGAAGTGTGGGCGCTTCAAGCATATGGCGCCGCACACACGTTGCAGGAAATGCTTACCATTAAATCTGACGATGTACCGGGTCGCTCGAAAGCCTATGAAGCGATTATTAAAGGTGAAGAAGTCAGCCGCGTTAATATTCCCGAATCTTTCAATGTGCTTGTACGTGAATTGAAAGGTTTGTGTCTTGATGTTGGTCTTCTTAAGAAAACAGAGTCCGGCGAATATCTGCCAGCCGAAGAAGTCCGCGCCGAACTTGAAAAAAACAAGCCAGCTGATGCGAATGATGTTGTCGAATATCAACCATAATTTATTTCATCTTTCTACCAATTAATCTTCTACTTTTATGGCTCGAGACGCACTTCATTCCATGGACTTCGACGCTATTCGCCTCAAACTGGCTTCTCCCGAAGTAATTCGCGGGTGGTCATATGGCGAAGTCGACAAACCAGAAACCATTAACTACCGTACCCAGAAACCGGAAAAAGGGGGTCTTTTCGCCGAAGAAATTTTCGGACCGGTCAAAGATTGGGAATGCTACTGTGGTAAATATAAAAAAATCCGCTACAAGGGTATTGTTTGTGACAAATGTGGTGTAGAAGTTACCCACTCGCTTGTTCGCCGTGAACGCATGGGTCACATCGAGCTGGTTGCTCCTGCCGCTCATATCTGGTTCCTGCGTTCCGTACCAAGTAAGGTTGGTTTGGTGCTTGACCTCTCTGCACAATCACTTGAAAAAGTTATTTACTTTGCTTCGTTTGTTATTACGCATGTTGACGAGGAAGGTAAAAAACAAACCGGGGATTTACTTCGTCAGGAATATAAGCAAAAGAAAAAACAAATCGAACGCGAACGCGAACAAGAAATTAAAGCCGCTCAAGATAAAGATAAGGGCGCGAGCGCAGAAGCGCTGGATGCTATTGGTCAAGAAGCTGAACGCAAAGAGAAGGCTCTTGAGGCAGATTTCCAGCAAGCTGAGAAAGATCTTAAAGAACTTCAGGTTTTGCGCATTGTTTCGGAAAATAAATATCAAGAATTGTCGCTTCGCTATGGGCACCTCTTTGAGGCTTCGATTGGTGCTGAGGCAGTACACAATTTACTCTCCCGCATCAATCTAGAAGAAACCGTTAAAAAATTAACGGATGAACAGGAAACTACCAAGGGTGCCAAATTAGAACGCCTCATTCGCCGCCGCAAATTACTCAAGAGTTTGATGGCTACGAAAATTCGTCCGGAATGGATGATCCTCAAAGTCATTCCGGTTATTCCTCCAGACTTGCGCCCAATGGTTGCTCTCGATGGTGGACGCTTTGCTACATCTGACCTTAACGATCTCTATCGCCGCGTGATCAACCGCAACAACCGTTTGCGCCGCCTTACCGAGCTTGATGCTCCGGAAGTTATTTGCCGCAACGAAAAACGCATGCTCCAGGAAGCCGTGGACGCCCTTATCGACAACAACGCTCGCCATGCTAAAACCGTTACCGCTTCTACCGGTCAGAAACGCCAGCTCCGCTCGCTCGCCGATATCCTCAAGGGTAAGCAAGGTCGTTTCCGCCAGAACCTGCTTGGTAAACGTGTCGACTACTCCGGTCGCTCGGTTATCGTCGTTGGTCCGCAGCTCAATATGGACGAGTGTGGTTTGCCAAAGCGCATGGCCTTAGAGCTTTTTAAACCATTTATCATTAGTGAAATTATTAAGCGTGAACTTGCTCACAATGTTCGCAGTGCCAGCCGCTTCATCGAAGCCGAGCACGACGAAGTGTGGGATATTCTTGAAGAATTAACGAAGACTACCCGCGTACTTTTGAACCGCGCTCCAACACTGCACCGCCTCGGTATCCAGGCTTTCCACCCCCGCTTGGTTGAAGGTAAAGCGATCCAGCTTCACCCGCTCACCTGTACCGCGTTCAACGCCGACTTCGACGGTGACCAGATGGCCGTTCACTTGCCGCTTACTGCCGGTGCTCGCTTTGAAGCAGAAAATTTGATGGCTTCGGAAAAAAATATCTTGAAACCTGCAACTGGTGACCCGGTTATTACGCCAAAACAAGATATCGTACTTGGTTGTTTCTACCTCACGCATTACGTCAGCACCGATACAGCACCGGTTACGAAATTTTTCTCCAACGAACGCGAAGCAAAACTTGCCTATAAGAGCCGCATCATTACCCTCCACCAGCGCGTTAAAATCCGTTTCACTGATACTGATAAATTCCCGGAAGGAACGAGTTCCATTGTGGAAACTTCAATCGGACGTCTTCTTTTCAACGAAGTCGTGCCGGAAAAAATGCCATATTATAACGAAGCGATTAACGTCAAGAAACTCGCCGGTATCATTCGCCTGTGTCTTGAAACCTACGGTCAGGAACGCACCGCTCGCTTTCTTGATGAAGTGAAGAATCTCGGGTACCGCTATGTTACCAAGTCCGGGTATTCGCTTGGTATGGACGACTTCCCAAAGATCGCCGAAAAACCGGCGCTTGTTGCGGCAGCTGATGTTCGTATGAGAGATATGGAGCAGCAATACCAAGACGGTTTACTGACGCAAGCAGAACGTCATACGACGATTATTGAAATCTGGACTGATGCAAAAGATAAGATCGTTGCCAACAACCAGCAAATTCTCGACAAAAATGGCCCGGTATTCGCTATGATTGATTCGGGTGCTCGTGGTACCTATGGCCAGCTCGGTCAGGTTATGGGTATGAAAGGTCTCGTGGTGTCGCCATCGGGTGACATTATCGAACTCCCGATTAAAGGAAACTTTAAAGAAGGTTTCGATGTGCTTGAATTCTTTATTTCAAGTCATGGTACTAGAAAAGGCTTATCTGACTCGGCGCTTCGTACTGCAAACGCTGGTTACTTAACTCGTCGTTTGGTTGATGTATCACAAGACGTGGTCATTGTCGAAGAGGACTGTGGTGATAAGAACGGTGAAGTATTTACGATCGAACAGTCTAAAGAAATGGGTGAAAAACTCTCTGCTCGCGTTTGGGGTCGCTATGTTCTCAGCGACTTAACGCATGAGGGCAAAGTGATCGTTAAAGCCGGCGACGCTATTGATGACGAGGCGACCCGCATGGTTGAAAAATTACAAATTCCGTCTGTTCATGTTCGCAGTCTCCTCCAGTGCCGCCTGCCAAAAGGTGTCTGCCGCAAATGTTATGGTTTTGACCTTTCTCAGAATAAACCGGTTGAATTCGGTTCGGCGGTCGGTGTTATCGCTGCGCAGTCTATCGGTGAACCGGGTACGCAGCTGACGCTTCGTACCTTCCACTCGGGTGGTGTCGCCGGAGCTGATATTACCCAAGGTTTGCCGCGTGTAGAAGAATTGTTTGAAGTACGCAGTCCAAAACACCAGGCTTTCCTTGCTGCTGTTACGGGTAAAGTAGAAATCGAAGATGCTGACGGTAAGATTGTGATCGGTCCTACGGGCAAGAAAATTTTTGAAGGCCGCACCGGTCAAAAGATCGTTAAGGTCCACTTTGAAGGCATGGAAGAAATGAAAATTAAAACCAAATCCGGTGACGAAGTTATGGTCAAAGATGGCGACCACGTTGCTGCCGACGCTACGCTCGTCGTAAGCGGATCGTCCGGTGAAGAAGTAAAAGCAAAATATGCTGGTCAGGTAAAAGTAGCTAAAAATACTATTACCCTCAGCTACGAAGGCCCTCGCGTGCACGAACATGTCATTCCGATGGGTTATAAGATTTACCCAAAGAATGGTGACGTCGTACAAAAAGGCGACCGCCTCACCGATGGCTCTATCCACCTTCAGGAACTCTTTGAACTGAAGGGTCGCCCGGCAGTACAGCGCTATATCCTTGAAGAAGTACAGAACATTTACTCTTCGCAGGGTCAGAAAGTTAACGACAAACACGTTGAACTTATCATCCGTCAGATGTTCAGCCGTGTGTACGTCGAAGACGCCGGTGACACCGAACTCTTGCCTGGTGAAATTGTCGAAAAGGCACAGCTTGAACTTGGTAACCGTCAAACCAAAAAAACCGGCGGCAAACTCGCTGTTGGTCGCGAATTACTCCTTGGTGTATCGCGCGTTGCGCTCTCGACGCAGAGCTTCCTCTCGGCTGCATCGTTCCAGGAAACGGCACGTGTGCTTATCAACACGGCGACAACCGGTAAGATTGACTATCTCGACGGTCTTAAAGAAAACGTTATCATCGGTCGCCTTATTCCGGTTGGTACGGGGTATCACCAGATTGAAGGAACAAAGTAAGAAAACAAAAACAGCCTCGATAAGTGTCGGGGCTGTTTTTTTATTCCTAAACCCTTGATTTTAATAGGGTTTTATGCTAGTATCTTAGAAAGTTTTGAGTGAGGTGTGAGAATGCATAACGTGTTTTTTATCCTGCTCCTCGGGGCCACCTTGATCGCAGCGCCGAAGTTCGCGGTTAAAAAGCCACTGACGGAAGAAAAGTGCCGAGCCAAGAAAAACAAAAAAGCTCGGGCAAAGTGCCTTGAGCAGCTGGCCAAGCAGCCTTCCGCTCTGCCCGCAGCGCCAGCCGCCCTTGCTTCGCTCGATGGCGGCGCTACCCTGCAGGCACCCGCGCCGCACCCCGCAGCGCCTCCCCGGTCCGCCCCGGTTGAACTCCTGCCTTTCCAAGGAGAGCCGGCCAACTGTCTCGATTCGCGCCGGATCGTTTGGCGCGGATTCATCGACTGCATGAACGAAAAAAAGTACGATATGCTGTGGTTGGGACTGCCGGTCCACCCGGTTCGAAAAGCTGGGATGGAAACGTCGGAGGCATGCGTAGCGTTTGCTAACGCGAATGCTGACGCTCTCTACAAGCTTGGTTACGATCAATGTGAAGCGCTGAAGGGCGCCGACCAGCCGCCACGTGCTCCGACAGATCCGGACGATCACAAATAGCCGTTCGGCGCGGTACTTTTTTCCTGCGGCCCCTCACCCTGCCGCCCGACCCTCCTGAGATTTTCAGTTAATGAAAGTTTTGGGAGGTGACGGCAGGACAGTAGTATAGATGCTAAAGCCTCTTTAACCAGAGGCTTTTGCTATATTGCCGAAAGCTCGGTGCGGTGCTACACTCATAATAGATTTAGTTTTAAAAAATTCCTATGAATACTACGCGTCGCAACCTGGCGATAGCCGCGGCAGGAATTGTTGTTCTGCTCCTAGCTTTTTCTGTTTGGTATTGGCTGTATCGCCCAAGTATGCCTGGTGTTCCGAATTCAAACTCGGCGCCTGCAAATACTTTGCCTGACGATACACCGGATAATCAGGTAATTGATGTTCCAACCACTACTGACCCGGGCGTAGGTACTGCAACAACTTCACTTCAGACAACCAAACTTCCCGCAGACTTGGCTGGTCAAATAAACTGGTATACACCGCGCCCAATTGCGCGATTGGGTTATTTGACTTCAAAAAACGAGTTTAATTACGAAGAGCAGTCAGACTATGCTCAGATTGGAGCATTCACGTACAACGGACAACCAGGGCGCGTTATATTATTGACAGTTCCACCGGATGGCATGGGTCCTTCCACCAATATGCGCCTTGTTGAATACGGCGGTCAGATAATACTTCTTAGCAAATATTCCGAAACATATTATTCAGATTATGGTGGCAGTACATCTATTTGGAACCCCTCACTCGGTTCAAAATTAGTAGTTGATACTGACTTTACACTCCCGTTGTTTGATTTTCCAGAAACAATCACGGTAAAAAATGATCGGCAGGTACTTACTAAGCAAAGTTATATCTTTTTTAGTCCAACTATTACAGCTGACAAGACTGCCCCTGTGCTCCTTACTGATGCGGCACATGGACCGCTGTATACTTCGACAAGTACCGGCGCTTTTTATTTTGTAAGTCCTGACGGTTTTACGATTATTTATACTTTGCAGCCAGATTTCTTTACTCATAAAGAAAATGTGTCGGTTCCAGCTATTACGTGGAATGACGGTACTGTAAATACGAGTGAGTATGGATACACAACCCGCGGTGGGTGCGGCAGCAGTGATTTTCTTTCCGTTGTCCCGCCGACCGACATTACTATTGCGCGTGATCTTAAGGCGGCTGGCAAAACAAGTAAAGGCGATACCGTGTATGAACTCAAAGATGCCAATAATAAGATGCTCAAAGATTACTATGACAATAGCTATTCTCCTGGGCGTGATGGCGACAAGATTAGCTACGCGGAGTTTGTAAGTATGCACCCCCTGGTATTCTGGGTTGATCCCTTTGGTCGCTTAGTTAAACTCAGTAAATCAGAGCTTGGTTCTATGGCTGAATGCGGTAAACCGGTTATTTATCTCTATCCCGAAAAAACTACGGCAGTAAGTGTTAAAGTTGAGCCAAAGGGCGGTCTTAGTTATAGCGACCCTGAATATAATCAAGGGTGGAATGTGGTCGCCGAACCAAATGGCGCACTTACTGAAATGAAAACAGGTAAAACCTATCCGTATTTGTTCTGGGAAGGCCGCGGTGGGTTATACCAAACACCAAAAACAGGTTTCGTTGTTAAAAAGACAGAAGTAGAAAGTTTCCTTAAAGAAAAATTGGCGTATCTTGGTATGAATGCCAAAGAAACGGCTGATTTTCTGGAGTTCTGGCTGCCCCGTATGCAAGCGAAACCGTATTACTTTGTAACGTTCCTTGGAACTCGGCAAATGGATGTGCTCGCTCCGCTGACGATTAATCCAAAACCAGATACCATTGTTCGCATCCTTATGGACTACACACCCCTTGATCGGCCAATTTCCGTAGAGCCGGAAAATTTGGGGACAACGCCAAAGCGCAGTGGATTTACAGTTATTGAATGGGGTGGGGTAGTGCGTTAAAAACCTGTATTTACTCAAGAAGGGCGGTTTGCTGCCCTTCTTGTTTTTTATGTATATTTGCGTTAGTATAGCTCTGCTATGATACTCAAAATCACCAGAATAACCGGGGTTTTATTGATACTTGGGGCAGTAATTGGAGGGCTGTGGTTCTTCAAAAAAAATACTCCGAGCACCCCCGACACTCGATCAATTTCGTGGTTTCACGCTTCATCCGAATTGCCCCGTGTCGAACACAAGGCCAGCTTTCTTGACCCTGCAGTGTATGACCGCTATTTTATTGCGGCAGAAACTAATAAGGCCGTAGCTGCCAAAGAAAAAGTTGTCTCGGGTGTTATTCCTCATCACTTGGTAGCCGGGGTCTACGAAGCTCGTTTTTTTAATGCACTTGCCGAGCAAAATCCGCCGATCGTGGTCCTTGTGGGTCCCAACCATGCCCAAGCCGGACGTAGCCCCGTTATTACGAGTCTTGGTGCATGGAAAACACCCTATGGCACCTTAAATGTTGATCAGGATATCGTCCAAAAACTGGTGGATCAAAAAATTGCGGCAGTTGATGAAACAGTGATTGATCCGGAGCACACGATTGGGGCTGACGTGCCGTTTATTAAGCGTACGTGGAAAAATGCTCAAATCGTACCGCTGATTGTAAAAGAGAATACACCCACTTCGACGCTTGAACAGCTTGCCAAAACTTTGACTGAGATTTTACCAAAAAATAGTTTGGTGCTCGCGAGCGTAGATTTTTCGCATTACCTGCCTGAAGCGGTCGCGAGTTTTCATGATGAATTATCACGCAATGTTTTGGCAGTCGGCGATCTGGATCGTGTTAGTAAGCTGGAAGTAGACAGTCCAAAAAGTTTATATTTTTTGCTCTATTATAACCAGATACTACAGGCTCAAAAGTTTACGCTACTTTCATCAACCAACAGCGGAACAATAAGTCAAAATCCAACCACGACTGAAACGACGAGTCATATAATTGGCTATTACACCGCTGGAAAATCGACAGAGACGCCGATTACCACAATACAGTTTTTTGGCGACATAATGCTTGACCGTAATGTTGCCAAAGCCTTTGGGAGCGAAGGATTGGATTATCTTTTTGCCAAGCTTAAAGGGCAAGAAAATCGGTTTTTCAAGGGTATGGATTTTTTGATTGCCAACCTCGAAGGCCCGTTTGCACCAACACGTGTGCCCACGACTAAAACAATTGCTTTTCGTTTCGATCCAAAATTGGCTGATCAAATTAAGGATTACGGTTTTACCGCAGTCAGCCTGGCCAACAACCACACGCTCGATATGGGCTGGGCAAATGTGGATTTTACCCACGAGACACTCAATAAGGCTGGTATCGGATATTTTGGCGACGAACTACGTGAAGGGCCGGAGTATACCTGGTTTTCCAAGCTGCCAAGCAGCGACGAACAAATTGCTTTTATCGGGATTAATACGACCGATCACCCTATGGATACGGCAAAAATTTCGGCCGCGATTAAAGATGCCAAGGCAAAAGCACGCTATATTATTGTGATGATGCACTGGGGCGTCGAATATCAGCGCATTTCGCGTCAGCAAGAACGTGATCTGGCGCATAGTTTCATCGATCAGGGCGTCAGCGCAGTTATTGGGGCCCATCCGCATGTGATTGAAGAAAGCGAGATCTATAAAGGTAAACCGATTTTCTATTCGCTCGGCAACTTTATTTTTGATCAGTATTTTTCCGAGGAAACGCAAGAAGGATTGAGCGTGGGCTTGGTGCTGCAAGACGGGGTGGTTAAAAAAGCATATGCGTTCCCGATGTTTGGAGTTAAGTCACAGGTGCAGCTGATGAATGGTGCAAGACGTGACAACTTCTTAAATTGGTTAAATGAAAACAGCCGCTTAGATACTAAAAAATTTGAGGAGGGAAGACTTAATCTTTACTAATATGTCCGGACATTCCAAATGGCACAATATCCAGGGTCGCAAAGGCAAGCAAGACGCAGTGCGTAGTAACATGTTTACGAAACTTGCCAAAGGTATCACTATTGCAGCGCAAAAAGGTGGTGACCCGCAAACAAACTTTTCGCTACGCCTGGCAATTGAAAAAGCCAAAGAAGTAAGTATGCCCAAAGACAATATTGATCGCGCTATCAAGCGCGGTACAGGAGAGCTTGAAGGTGGGCGTATGGAGGAACTTTTGTATGAAGGCTTTGGTCCGGGCGGAGTGGCTATTATGGTAAAAGCGGTGACTGATAATAAAAATCGAACCGCGCCGGACATGAAACATATTTTTTCTAAATATGGCGGGAACATGGGTGGAGCGGGGAGTGTGCAGTGGATGTTCGGCGAATGGGGCACGATTGTGATTGGAAAACAGTATTTAGAAAATGGACGCCTTGAATTAGAGCTTGCACTCATCGAAGCGGGAGCCGAAGATATTCAAGACGATGACGAAGGAATTTTAGTAAAAACCAAAGTAGAAAATTTACAGAAAGTGTTGAATAAGCTTAAAGAATTAAGTATTGAACCCTTGCGTTCAGGCATTGAATGGATTGCTAAAGATACAGTTGCCGTTGATGAAGAAACCGGTGGAAAATTGCAAGGACTTTTTGGTGAGCTTGAAGAACACGATGACGTTGAAAATTATTTCACTAATGCAGAGTAGTGTATGTATAATCAAGAAGACCGTCGCCGTATCGAAGCGTCTCCAACAGCCCCTATGTCTGCAATTCCTAAGCCGCAAAGCAAGGAAGATTTTTGGAAACAAGATCATGAGATTCGCGAAGAATCGATACTGAAGGAAAAGATAGTTAAAAAAGAATTAGTGCCCTTTATCCAAAAAGTAGGAGTGCTTTTAAGTGAATTCGAAACCAAGGTTCGGGCAGCAATTGACGAAAAACGACGCCAAGAACAGGAACTCCTTGCCGGTAAAGAACTTAGTGAGAGCGGTACACCCCGTCTTACCTATGAAGAAACCACTCAGGTGAGCGGTGTGCGGCGTGATATTGCAGTCTGCAGCAGCATGCTTAAAAAAATAGCTGTTGAACAAGAAATGATTCGCTACATTCAAGCAAAATTAGAAGATGAAACTGGGCTTGTGGTGCTAAGCAGGCTGCTTGATGCGCGGCAGCTGGCAAATAGTCTCTCAAACAGCCATCGCACGCTGGTTGATGAAAAAGCTACCTTTTTGGCTTCAGCGGCCGATCAAGTGTCGGCAGCGATTGAAGCGATATATGCCGATATGAAAAAGATCGTTGCTTAGGAGTGGTTGAGTAGTAATATTTTTGTATGCAAGCAGGACGTATTTTGGGAATAGATCCCGGTTTTGGTCGGATGGGATATGGAATCGTCGAACAGCACGGCAGTGAATGGCGCTGTCTTGAGTATGGCTGTATTGAAACGGATGCTAAGACAGCCTTTTTGGATCGGCTTGCCGAAATCCATCGTGAACTTCAAAAGATGATCAAAGAGTTCAGGCCATCCCGTATGGCCGTAGAAGAATTATTTTTCTTCAAAAATGTGACGACTGCCATGCAGGTAGCCCAAGCACGCGGGGTGATACTTTTAACCGCGATTGAAAACGGTCTGCCGGTGGATGAATTTACGCCGCTTGAAGTAAAGCAGGCCATGACCGGCTATGGTCGGGCGGAAAAAGGCCAGATGCAGCGCATGGTGCAGACAATTTTAGGTATGAAAAACCCGATTAAGTCTGATGATGCGGCAGACGCGCTCGCTATTGCGCTATGCGCCGGGCAGACACTTTGGATGCAGCGGTTAAAATAGCGGCAAGACTATAGGTTCCTAAGTAGTAAGTAGGTACGTAAAACTTACGAACTTACTACTTACAAACTTAGTACTATATTTGTGCTTCCTCAATTTATTCTTGTCATTCCCAATATCCGTAGCGGCCACAACGTTGGCGCGATGTTTCGCACGGCCGACGGCGCTGGTGTAGGTAAAATTTATCTAACCGGCTATTCTCCGTGCCCGCCGCATCCCCAGGTCGACAAAGTATCACTCGGCGCCGAAAAGTTTGTGCCGTGGGAATATGCTAAGCAAACTGGAACGCTGCTCAAAAAACTCAAAAACCAAGGCTATACAATCGTTGGTTTGGAGCAAACGAAAAAGAGTGTTAGTATATACTCATACGAACCGAAGTTTCCACTTGTTCTAGTGGTAGGAAACGAAAAAACCGGTTTAACTGCAAATTTACTCAAGTATTGTGATGCGACACTTGAGATTCCGATGCGAGGCAAGAAGAATAGTTTGAATGTCAGTGTTGCGGCCGGAGTCGCGATGTATCGTATTGCCGAAAGTCAAAACTCAAATGTCAAATCTCAAAACAATAACTCAAAACCCGAAAACTGATTTAAAAGTACGCTGCTATTATTTTTCAATTAAGGTTATTAGATTTTTAACAACGCTTCCGGAGAAAAAAGTGTATTGGACAATTTCCGATCAATTAATGCGTTCAGCAACTTCGGTTGGAGCTAATATTATTGAAGGTAAGTCTGCTTCCTCACGAAAAGATTTTATTAAATTCTATGAGATTGCACTAAAATCTGCCAATGAGACTAAGTATTGGCTAGGTCTATTACGTGATGCAACCGATGCGGATAAACCAGCCGCAAGGGCTCTTTTGCTAGAGGCTGAGGAAATCTCAAGGATGCTCGGTGCAAGCATTATCACCTTAAAAAATAAAAAGTTTTAAGTTGTGCAGTTTCAGTTTTGACTTTTTATATTTGACTTTTGAGTTATAAAGTATGCAATCAACCGTTGAACTTTTTCAACACCTTTATAAAAATATTCCACCGCTCTTTCCGGCTGAAAAAAAACAAAAAATGGCCCATGCACTTGATCATCTCAAAAATGACCAAACAATGACGCTTGATGAGGTGGAAGATACAATGATTGAGTTTGGGTATGAGCTGTGGCCCTGGAACCAGGCGTATAAAGAGTTTCTAGTATCAGCCGAGAATGCGGTGGGCGAGCATTTTTTACTTCCCCGTCTGTCACCCGAGCTGCACAAAAAGTACTTGGATTTTAAACACTACGGCGGAACACTCCGCGACCTGCATTCGGGCCGGCCAGCGGATTATTTTACAACCGAAGAGCGTCAAGAATTAAGCGTTCGCCTTGTTGACTTGCAGCAGGACCTGGACAAATACGCTTCGCAAGAAGTCCAAGGACTGCACAAAAATAAATACCTAAGGCGCGTACAAGAATTTACCGACCTCCTTGAAAAAATTGAAAAAAATTTAGATACACTCCGAGAACTGGCTGATAAAGAACAAGACCACCCGACACTCGCGAATGAAATTCGTTCGAAAGTAAAGGGGTTTGAATATGGCCTCTGTTTACTTGGGCCAGAGCTTGATTATGAAGCGGTGTTTCAGTCGATTGATTTTTTTGAGGGGCGTAAGCAAGACTTGAATCGCTTGCGCGGTATAAATATACCCGGTGAATTTGATTTTTTCAGTGAGTAGCTTTAGGAGTACTAAAAAATCCTACCTGTTGGGTAGGATTTTTTTAGCTTATCTCTTTACTGGGGCAATAGCTGGTTCGGTCATAGCTGCTGGAGGGTTTGAAACCGGACTTGCGCTATTAGTTTTGATCATAGCGTCCATTGGAATTGGCTGTGGTGTTGGCAGTGGTTTATCGGCATCAACCAAAAGTTCTTTGACGAGCGGAACCATGATGCTGGTTGATTGGTAGTAATATGAAGGTAAGAGTTTGGCGGTTTCGTCACTCAGTGGTTTAACAGGGAAGATGTAGACCGGAACGAAAAGCTCTTCCTGGTTCATACCGTTGTTAATTGGGTGCCAGGTGCGGGCGAGGCCAATCGTTGGTGTGCCAAGGTCAAGGGTGATAGCGTTTTCAGGGGTAGGGGATGATCCGTATAAATTACCACCTTGTTCGGCGATGCGAATGAGGCGAGCGGTGTCGGTTTCAACATCGTAGAGCGAGCTCTGGTATTGGTTGCTGCGAATATCCCAGGCGCCGGTTACCTGCTTATCGCGAATATTAATTGAAACACGGATGCCGATGGGGCTACTGCCCATTTCGTATACCGTCTGACCTTTTAAGGTAAGCGGGTAGACAACGTTCATGGTTTCAGGAACATATGTTGCAGATTCAGCGGCTGGGCGAGCGTCCATGAGGTAGTAGCGAGGCTGCGCTTCTACTTGTGGAGCAGCGTAGCCTTCGGTTGAAATGCCATGACGTGTAAGGAAGTTATTCGCAATAGCAATGAGACTTTCGTCGTTTGGTACATCAGCCTGGGTGAGTGGGGCAAGTTCCGGGCAGATACCGTTCGGGCAGGTATTCCATTTTTCCCAATTTTGGGAAATGGAAACCACTCCTTCGGTAAGGCTAAAATTAATAATATAACCTTTGTCTTTATCTTCAACAATTTCGATGTTACGAGCGGAGGCGTTTGAGAAGCTGCCGAGATTGACGAGGTCGTTGGAAAGTCCGCCGAGATCGTTAATGCTTATTCCGGCGCTTGGTTTGAGGCGTTTGAAAACTTCGAGTTGGTCGCTGGAAAGTGCTGGCAGTTCGTTACCGGCATAGCGGTACGTGATTGGTCGGTACATATCTGGTGCGACTATCATGCTGGAGTTGGCGACGCGCTTATCAAGTGTCGGTGCTACCGCAGCAGTCGTGCCGCCACCCATGCCGCTGGCAGTCATCATCGGGGCAGGTGAGGCTGCGGCGTCCGTAGGAGCAGCCACTTCTCGGGCACCGTTTTGCGTTCCGGCCAGCGAGCCAAAGGCCATTTTGCCGACAGGAGTAATTTCATAGGCAAACGCCAGAGACGGGTTGCGGTGAAAGGGAATGTTGGTTATCACGAGGGCAAGGGCCAAAACGCCGGCCACACCACCCATAAGCGCCATTTTGTTGAGGCGGAGCATAGTAGTAAGGTTAGTAATAAATCCAGGACGTGAAGAATTGGTCGCTCGCTCGGCAAGCTCGGCTTTAAGACGCCGGGCAAAAGCTGGATCAAAACCAGTGGCCGGTTTACTTTCCAGTATCTTGCCAAGGGTGCTTTTAAGCATGGTTTCATGCTTCTTGAGCTCCGGGTCCAGGCGATAGAGTTCTTCAAGTGTTTTATTTATATGGTCCATATACTATGTACTACGAATAGCCCGGCTAAAAGTAACAGTGCTTCATTTCCGAGGTCGCTGCGAAGTTTTTCAAGTGTGCGCTTGAGGCTCATTTTGCAGCTTGCTTCGCTTTTGTTCATAATGGCGGCAATTTCCGCAAAACTGAGCTCTTGCCAGAGCCGGAGGATAATGATATCACGTTGTTCGCTGGAAAGGCCCTGTAAATAGGTGGTGACTTTAGTGAGTTCAATACGGTTGTGAACATCACTTTCACCATTTTTACCGTCAGAGAGGTCAAATGCATCTTCAATATCGCTGTGTTGTTTTTGGGTGCGATAGTGATCGATTATGGAGTTACGGGCGATGCGGTAGATCCAGCTTGAAAACGTCCCCTGCGCGGGGTCACATTTTTTAATTGAATCATAGGCTTTAAAAAAAGTTTGGCTTGTAAGATCTTCGGCGGTTTCTTTGTGATGCGTTTTATAATAAATGAAATTATAAATTGGCTCTATGAATTGTTCATAGAGTTTGCCAAAGGCTTCGGTGTTACCCTGGTGACAAGCGAGAACGAGGTCCGATTGTTCGGCCGGAGACATACGTGTTTTTAGTGAAGAATTGGCTTAGAGTTCCTGTGGAATAATAGCCGCAAATTTTCGCACAACTTCAAGCAGGTGTTCTTTGTCGAGGAGTCCTTCGTGCGGCCCATGGGCTTGAATAACGCTGGTACTGTTGGCAGTAGCCCACGTTAAAGCTTCGGGAATGGTGTGGCTGTAAAAGCGGGCGGCCAGATAACCGGATGAGAAAGCATCGCCTGCCCCGGTTTTAGAAAGTACTTCGACAGGATAGGCTGGCATGCTCCAGAGTTTTTCCTGCGTGCCGGCAAACGCGCCGTTGGCGCCATCGGTGATAATTACTTCTTTGGCGCCGGTTGCAAGGAGTTTTTTAAGTTGTTGCGCTATGGTTTTTTCTTTTTCAAGAGTTGTGAGTACGATCTTTTCTGCTTCTTCTAAGTTCACGATTAAAACATCGGTAAACGGAAGCACTTCTCGGAGTTTGGCAGTGGCGTATTTTAAAATATAGGAGCCCGGGTTTACGGCTAAGCGAGTAGTGGGATGCTTTTTGAGATGTTTTAAAAGTTTTTCTTGAATTGGTTCAAAACCCTTGGAAAGCCCGGTGTAATATATCCAGTCAGCTTCGGGTGCGCTGGTTGGCCAGCGATACTTTTTTTCTTCTGAATATGAAAGAATCGTGCGTTCCTTTTTGTAATTTAAAACAATTGAGTAGCGTGTTTTGTGATTTTTGTCTTTACTAACAAAACTGGTATCAACATGTTGTTTTTTAAGCTCCTGGATGACGAGGCGTCCATACGCGTCAGCGCCAATAGTGGTTAGAAGCGTGCTCGTAAGGCCAAGTTTCACTGCCCCGGCTGCAACGTTAGGCGCATTTCCTCCAAGCGACTGAAAACTATCAACAATAGGAATTTTTTCCCCGTAGTTAAAACAGAGTTGATCACGGTGCCCCGACACTACCTGACATGATTCGCACAAAGCGTCGATCTGTACGTGAGTGTCAACCAAGGGGTCGCCGATGGCGATAAGATTAAACATACTTATTTAGTATGTATTTCGTAGATTTTCCCTTTGGGATCTTTAACTTTTTCACTCATTTCCGCTCCGAGATTAGGATGTTTGCCGGTTACAATTTCAACAAACTCAATCGCACTCGTTATCGCAATGCCGGCCATAGTAATGAGAAATAACAAATTACCAATCCAGATACAGTAGGGGATCATGGCGACAGCCCCAACCATGCAGATTAAATCTTGACGGCGCTCTTCTTCAAGAAAAACGGAATAACTGAGGAGGATTGTTCCAACAAAACCGACAACGTAGACAAGGATCTGCGGAAGTGTCCAGGCCGAAAAGTCTGGAACGATTGAGAGAAGATAGTTCATACAAAAAAGTTATTTTTTAACTCTACGTAAAATGTATATTTCGTAGAGGCTGGAAAGAATAAAAATAATTTGGAGTGGAATAAAGATCGGGTCGCGCAAGTGGATGCTGTAGATAAGGAGAAAAATGCCACCGAGGACAAACAATTCATTGCGGAGGCGTGCCCTTTTGACCAGTACAGCATAGGATATAAAGATAAGTCCCATGCTGGCAAAAATTCTACAGACCAAGAGCATACCTATTCTTTCCAAAGATTAACATATTCAATCGCGGCCAGCGCGGCGACAATACCTTGTCCGGCAGCGATGCCGATTTGTTTGTACGGAATATCGGTCACATCGCCGGCTGCAAAGATACCAGGTACGTTGGTGCGGCATTTAGTGTCGGCGATGATCTGGCCCTGCTTGTCGAGCGCAACAACGTCTTTAACAAATTTAGAATTAGGGATCATGCCGATATGCACCATGACGGCATCGAGCGCAAGTGATTTTGTTTCGCCTGTCGGGGTTTTATAGACAAGACCGTTTACTTTTTGTTCGCCGGTAATTTCAGTCGTAATTGCTTCGTACAGTATTTCAACATTTGGCAGTGCTTTCAGCTTGTCAACCAAGATGGCTTCGCCTTTTGGAAAGCCGCCGGCATGTTCGGGGGTGTTTGGGTATTTAGTTAAAAGATAGACTTGTTTAGCAATACCCGCCATCATGAGCGCGGATTCGAGGCCGCTATTGCCGCCACCGAGGGTAGCTGTAATTTTATTTTTAAAAATAGGGCCATCACAAACGGTGCAGTAGGTAACACCTTTATGATCAAAGATGTCTTCACCAGGGACGCCCAGGCGACGAGGATGAATCCCGGTGCCGATGATAACTGATTTAGTTTCGATCGTGCGAGTTTCGCCGTTAGCCTTGGTGGCAGTAATAACGTGGTAATTTTTAGTAGGTACAATCGACGTCACAGTCCAGCCTTCTTCGATGTTTACGCCGTAACTGCGGGCATGTTCGGCAAATTTATTAGCGAGCTCAAAGCCCTGAATATCAATAATACCCGGCCAATTACCCACGGCTCCCGAGAGCGCGACTTCACCGCCGATATTTTCGGTGATCATGACAAAGTTGAGTTTGCGGCGGGCGGCGTAGACAGCAGCGCTGCAGCCAACAGCGGCTCCTCCGATGATAACGAGATCAAGCATACTGGATTTATAATCATTTCTTAATAAGACTTTCTAGTGTTGTATAAGTGCTCTGTATGTCAGTACTCTTTAGGAGCGTGCTACCAACATTCGCAATATCTACTCCGGCTTTTTGGAGCAAGGCGATATTTGCACTGCTCACACCACCGTCGACTGAACAAAACGCGCGATCAGCTACATTCGTAAATGCTTTTATTTTTTCGAGTACTTCGGGTAAAAATGGATTACCTTGGTGACCCGGGTGCACGGTCATGAATTGCACAACATTCAATTGTTCTTTGTAGTTATTTATTTTTTCAAGCGGTGTTTCCGGGTTAAGCGCTACACCAATTTCGAGCCGTCTTTCTCGTGCCCAAGCAACCACCGATGCGGGGTCGTCACTTGATTCTGCGTGAAAAATAATACGGAAAACATTTGTAACGTTAGGCCATTTGGAAAGTTCAGCGAGTGGATGCGCTACCATGAGGTGTAATTCCCATTTGAGCGATGATTCGAGAGTATTAATTTTATCAATCTCGGTAAAAGACGTATTTGGTACAAACGCGCCGTCCATGACATCGATTTGAGCGTACGAAAAAAGTCCTTCAACTTTTTTGACATCACGGGCAAAGTCTTCAAAGGTAGTGTTGAGAAGCGCGGGAGTAATAATCATATTATTTTTCCAGTGCTGCAATTTTGTTAAGACGGCGAACTCTTTTTTCTTCACCGCTAAATTCAGTTTCTAAAAAAGTTTTGACAATTGCGGTAGCGTGTTCGTCGCTCATGGTACGGGCCGGCAGACAAATAATATTGGCATCGTCTTCGCGACGTGTAAATTCGGCGCTTTCGATGCTATGACCAAGCATGGCCCTGACGCCCGGTACTTTGTTGGCAGCGATACACATACCCTGGCCATTACCACAGAGGAGTATGCCAAGGCTACCTGGTTCGGCAGCAACTTTTTTGGCAACCGGAACAGCAAAATCAACGAAATCATCATTTTCATCGTAACTGAGCGCACCAAAATCAATTACTTCGCGTTTAAGCTGTTTTTCGAGGTAGCGAATAAGGTATTTTTTGAGGGCGTGGCCGCGGTGATCTGCGCCAATGTAAATCATACAGTTTTCCCTTAGAATATAAAATTTAGTATATCAATTTAGTCGCGGCATAGCAACTAAATTAATTATTGACGTTTGATGTTTTTTTATCTATACTAAGCCTAGAGGCAGATTTCCGGGCTATCACCCGGAACTCACTACTTTTGGTGGGCTGCTGAGTAAAGAAATTGGCTCTATGAAGCCAAAAGTAGACTATTCCGGGCAAGCCCGTTACAGCTGCAAATTAAGTAATAATGCCGAGATGGTACCGCCCTAAGGGGCTCTCGACACGCCAAATTTGTGCGTGTTTTTTATTTTTATATGCTCTACAACGCCAATAACGAAGAAAATGAAGTGCTCAAATTCTGGGCCGAAAACCATATTTTTGAGAAATCCGTTTCCGAAAAACCGGCTGACAAGCCGTATGTTTTTTATGATGGTCCGCCGTTTGCCACCGGCACGCCGCACTATGGTCATTTTGTTTCGTCGCTCATGAAAGATGTGGTGCCGCGTTTTTGGGCTATGAAGGGGTACCGCGTGGAACGCCGCTGGGGCTGGGATTGTCACGGGCTCCCGATTGAAAATATTGTCGAAAAAGAACTTGGAACTAAAACTAAGAAAGAAATTGAAGCACTCGGCATCGCCAAATTTAACGAACTCTGCCGCAGCAAAGTGCTGGGGTATGTGGAAGACTGGAAAAAAACGATTACCCGCCTCGGTCGGTGGGTAGATTTTGATCATGCCTATCGCACAATGGATAAGGACTATATGGAGTCGGTCTGGTGGGTGTTCAAGCAGCTCTGGGACAGGGGGCTGGTGTACGAAGATTATCGTTCCATGTATATCTGCCCGCGCTGTGAAACGACGTTGTCGCAGCAAGAAGTTAGCGAAGGGTATAAGGATGTGAAGGATATTTCGCTCTATGTAAAATTTGAACTTACGAGCTATTCGCCCGAGCTTTTTCAACATGTTCCAAACGAACTGGATCGCAAGTTTATTAGTGAACAGAAAGTCTATCTGGTTGCCTGGACTACAACGCCATGGACACTTCCGGGCAATGTTTTGCTTGCTGTGAACCCGGAAATGGTCTACGCGGTTTGTATGATTGAGAATGAAAACGGTGTGTATATTATTGGTAAAGATCGTATCACCGAGGTGCTCGAAGGTAAAAAATATTCTGTTCTGGCTGAAGTCACGGGCGCGCTCCTGGCAGGTGCTTCGTATGCTCCCTTGTTCCCGTATTACAAAGATACTCCGAATGCTTTCCGTGTCGTCACGGCCGATTTTGTTACCGCCGAGGACGGTAGCGGTGTGGTACATATTGCTCCAGCCTTTGGTGACGATGACTTTAAAGTTGGGAAACGTGAAGGTTTGCCGCTCGTGCAACACGTTGGTATGGATGGTCGTTTCAAACCAGAAGTCACTGATTTTGCAGGACAAGAAGTGAAACCGCGCAGCGACGACGACAAAGTCCGGCTTGCTTCGGACATTGCCATTACCAAATATCTTCAAGAAAAGGGTTCGTTTTTGGCGAAAAAAAATATTGTACACAGCTATCCGCACTGCTGGAGATGCGATACGCCGCTGATTAACTATGCGACTTCATCCTGGTTTGTAAAAGTCATTGCTGTCAAAGAAAAGGCGCTTGAACTGGCCAAAGAAATTAACTGGTCACCTGAACATATTAAAGAAGGACGTTTTGGTAAGTGGCTCGAAGGCGCTCGCGATTGGTCAGTGAGCCGTCAGCGTTTTTGGGCGAGCGTGATGCCGATTTGGATGTGTGACCAGAAGGAAAAAAAATGTGACAATGTGGTTGTGTTTGGTTCAGCTGCAGAATTAGAAAAAGTAAGCGGTCAGAAAGTCGATGACCTTCATAAACATATTATTGACCTTATTACATTCCCGTGTGAAAAATGTGGTGGCACGATGAAACGTATTCCCGATGTGCTCGACACCTGGTTTGATTCAGGGAGTATGCCGTACGCCCAAGCGCATTATCCGTTTGAAAATAAAGCAGTGTTTGAAAGTAATTTCCCGGCTCAGTTTATCGCCGAAGGCCAGGATCAAACTCGGGCGTGGTTTTATTACTTACATGTACTCGCAACCGCACTTTTCGAGAAGCCGGCGTATAAAAATGTTATCGTGAACGGTATCGTGCTCGCCGAAGACGGAAAAAAGATGAGTAAGAAACTCCAAAATTACCCGGACCCAAATATGGTCCTCGAAAAATACGGGGCGGATGCGATGCGCTTTTATTTAGTCAGTTCGCCGGTTGTTTCGGCGGAAAGCCTTAATTTTTCTGAAGAAGGGGTTAAAGAATTGTATGGCAAACTGGTAAATACACTTTGGAATGTTTTTGAATTTTACCAATTGTTTGCCAAAGACCTGCCAACGCAAAAACCGTATAAATCCGCGCATGTACTCGACCGTTGGATTATGGCCATGCTCCACGAAACTGTTCGTGAAGTAACCGAAAATATGGAAGCCTACCGCTTGGCCGAAGCAGCCCGGCCGCTTCTTGCTTTCGTTACGGAACTTTCACAATGGTACGTTCGCCGTTCGCGCGAACGCGTCAAAGGCACTGATGAACTCGATAAACATCATGCGCTCTATACCTTGCGCGAAGTATTAATTGTGGTCTCCAAATTAATTGCGCCCTTTACGCCATTCATAGCTGAAAAGATCTATCAGGAATTGCGCTTTGACGAAGTCGGCGGCAAGGGTTGGGCCAAAGAAAGTGTGCACCTGGAACACTGGCCGGCACTCCACGACGAACATCATGATCAGGGTGTGCTTCAGGAAATGTTGGTGGCACGTAAGATTGTCGAACTGGGGCTGGCGCTCCGCGCTGAGACCGGACTCAAAGTTCGCCAACCGCTGAATACGCTCGCGATTAATAACGAGCACTTAAGCAAAGAGTTACACATCATGATCGCCGAAGAATTGAATGTTAAAACAATCGATGTCTGTGAAGTTGTAACCGGTGACAACTGGAAGCTGCGTGAAGACGGTGATGTAAAAGTCTGGCTCGACACAGCGATCGACGAGGCGCTCAAAAAAGAAGGTGTAGCCCGCGATATTATCCGCGCGATCAATCAGCTACGTAAAGAAAAAGGATTTACTATTGAAGATAGGATCGCGGTCAGGTACACTACGTCAAACGACGAGCTTGCCAAGGTGGTAGTTGATTGCGGTGAACAGATTAAAGACGCTGTCCTTGCGGATACTTTAGAAGCGGGGAGCGCAGATGAGAAATCAACTGTACCGGATTTATTTTTGGCACTCAAAAAGATTTAAAGTTATTTACTTCTAGGGTTACCTGTATGTCAGAAGCAAAACCTCGTTTTGGAGAAGGAATGAAAATTGACAGCGCGAGCCGGCTTGATCCGCTGCATAAAAACAAAGCAGTTAGCCCGGATGTACAAAAGTATATTGATGCCGGTTTAGAAGTCCGGCGTTTGCTTGTAGAAGGCGGAAAAGAAGGGGCTGATTGGAAAGAGATGCCGCCTACTATTGAAAGATTAGAAGATTTTTTTACTTTGGCTCGAGGGCTCGTTACTGAAAATTGGAATAAAAAAGTTCAGCCCCTGCTGGCTGAAAAGGCGGCGGCATGGGCTAAGATTTTGCGAGAAAATGAAGATCCGGAAGCAGCCAAGCTCGTTGTGATTCTCGAGAATGAAGCGGTGCTCGGAGAAAAATTTCGTATTCGTCAATTCGGTGCGCTTGAACCAATGCGTACGTTCCTTCCAGAAGAATGGCGCGAGTTATTGCTCATGTCTGCCGAGCGTCAAATGGCCGAAGTAACGGTTCAAAGAAACTGGCTCCGCAGTCTTAAAAAAGATGCTAATGCTTCAGAAATAATTAAGAAATGGGGTTTTGACAGTGTGAATGAGATCGACCTCTTGGTTGATATGGCGGCCGAGCTCGGTAAATTTGTTGATCATGCTTTTATAAAACAAACCGAAATGGCCGATGCGCCGGGAGGCTCGGCCGAATCAACGCTTGGCACCCAAGATGGCGCTAAGTATATCTATGATGTTCAGCGTGATCCGAAGAGTGATGAAGTTACGCACCTGCCCTATATCGAAGTATTTCCTTATGAATTTGGTGCGCTGGAAAAGAAAATGCAGACGCTCGCAAATCGTGTTGAAGCTGAAGTTAAGGCTGGTAAACTTGGTGCAGTATATGACAAATTTGCCGCGTATCTACGTGCGGTAGGGGAACAGTTTGGTTCGCGCAAGACTGACCCTAAACCTTTGAGTGTGGAATGGATTAATCTACAAAAAATGATGGTCGCGCTTGCTGAAGCAGGCTGCCCGCTTATGATAGTGCCACAAGACAACCCCGGGGTAGCGGGTGATGCCGAAAAAGTAGACGTGGAACTACGCTTGGGCTTTATTTCTAAAGAAAATAGAGAGATTGAACCAATAATTGATTATTTCCGCGCCCTCGCTGATAAAAAACTACAATCAAATCAAGCCTTCTTTGATAAGGAAACTCACGTTCCAAAATTGATTACCAATTATCAAACGGTCGCCTATGCACCGAATTTGTCGTGGATGACGCGCGGCGAAGATGGGCGGGAAAGAATTTTGGCCCATAACAATGCCGTGCTTGATGTCACGACGACTATGGCGCTCCCTGCGCTTCGGAGTGTTCTTCATGATGAAATTACTGAAGCTGAATTTGACCGGGCTTCAATTTTGGACAATGCCTTGCATGAACTAGGCCACCAGTTTACCCCAAAGGCACGTTATGACACCAAAGTTAAGGGTCGTCTGGGAAGCGGTTCACACACGAGAGCGATTGAAGAAATGAAGGCTGATACGGGCAACATGAAACTGCTAACACTAACAATGGCTGAAGGCAATCCGCACAATATCAATATCCGCAATCAGTTTATGGCGAAACTTGGGGATATTTGTGACTACCTGAAAAATAAACCGAGCCAAGTGGGTGTTTCAGGTGAGTTTTACTTCGCCGCCGGTCTCGCAATGATTTCGCGCCTTATTGAAAAAGGAGTATTGGTTTTGGAAGGTGATAAATACCGGGTAAGCGATGCTGAAGCCGGTGTTAGGGCGCTGGCTGAATTATCGGACGAAGTTGTTTCGTTCTACACCGAAGGAACACCGGAAAAACTTAAAAGTTATATTGATACCGTGCGTGCAAAAAAAGAAGACCCTGCAGTTGCGGCCTTCTTAACGAAACTTAAAGGGTAATTAATTTTCTGGCGGCAAGTCACGCCTCCACTCGTATTGCGGAGATTTATCAAAGTGCCAAGCGTCCTTCCATCCACAGTCGTTGGCCAAGGCATCGTACAAGGTCATTCCGTGTTTGAAAGCGTGCTCTATTTTTTTAAGTCTCATAAAACTGCTTAAATCTTTGGACGCTTCAGCGCTCACACCTGAATTGAGGGACACATAGGTTTTTTTGTGGGCAAGTGACATAGTGACCGCTTGTTTCTTACCGTTTATTATGAAGGTAAGCAGTTTAGGGCTAAATGGAGAATGCGCGAGTTCTTTAAAAAGCGCTTCGCGGAAGGGAAAATGAAAAATAGAATCTGCTTTAAATTTTTCTTTGTTAAAATAAAATAATAGATCTAAGTCATCCCATTGATTTTCGAGTATCGTAATTTCATTTTCAAATTCAAACTTTCTGATGCGTTTAAGAAGCTTTTTTTTAGTTTCGCCATGAAAGCGGGTTTGAATATAATTTTCCACACTGCCCAATTCGGCTAAGGGAAGCGAATATCGATAATCTAAGATCGGGAAGGTGCTGGCAAAAGAATCGCTTGCGGTAATATACGAAAGTCGAGCGGGGAGATTGATCGCTTGCCAAAAGTAAGGGGCTTTGTCTTCGTATCCTTTTTTTAAAAAGATTTTGTTATCTTCCATAAAGCGACCACCAAAGAATTCCAAGTATTTGGCAGAGCCATGGTATTCGAGGGGGAGGAGTCCGACAGGCTCTTCGGCTTCAAAACCAACGTAAAATGCCAATTCATGGTTGGTGAATGCATAGGCGCAATACCGAAAATCCCAAACATCATAGATTGTTTGGCCAGGAGTCAAAAGGCTCCAATATTTTTTTGCTTCCTCAAGATCCGTAATTTTTTGTATCGTAAAAGACATAAACGGTCGTGCGGGCGGTATATTAAAAATGTGATTTAGGAAGCTTTGAATTGGTATTGAGGAATTTTTTTGAAACCCCATTTTTCTTTCCATCCGTAGTCTCTCACAAATGCATCAAAAAGCGTACAGCCTTGTGTAATCGCATCATCAAATTTTTTGATGTGGATGTATTCTTTGAGGTTTGGCAGCGGTTCAGCAACGATGCCGGTGTTAATGGAAGCGTAATTTTTGTTATAAAGTAAGGCGAGTGAAACAGCCTGCTTTTCTCCATTAACTACAAAAGTAAGGAGGCGAGGGGTGAAGGTGTTGTGTGGTTTGCACAAGTCGCGAAAAATATCTTGGCGATGCTCGCGGGCAAACATGGAGTGCCGGGGCCCGTCTTTAAATTGGTCGATATTGAGTTTAAAAAGAAGTTCCAAATCCTCCCAGTTATTAACTAAAATTTGCGGGTTCGTTTCGTCTATTTTGCGTAAACGTTTTTTGAATTTCTTTTTGGTTTCGCCGTGGTACTGGGCTTCGATATAGTCGTCGCTACTCTTAAACGTATCGAGGGGGAGTACGTATTTGTAATCCACGATCGGAAAAGTTTGCGTGTACGGGTCGGTGCCGCGAATGAATTCTAAATCATTTGGTTTGTCGAGGTGTTTGTAGAGCTGGGGAATGCAGTATTCATACCCGGGGAGGGTAAAAACGCGGTTATCTTCCATGTAGTCGCCTCCAAAAAATTCGAGCGTAGTACCATTTTCACCCATCTGGAGCGGCAGGAGCGCGACTATTTTTTCATCAACATTCGCAGTATAAAAAAATAATTCGTTATGATAATAGCGGTGAAACGTTTCTCGAAAATCCCAGTCGTCATAAATAGTTTCTCCCGGGCTAAACTGTTTCCAGAGCTTTTCGGCAATAGACTTGTCGGAGATAAGGTCAATTGTTGGCGGGCGCATTTCCATAGAATATCCTTACTCAAGAAATGTAGGATACATAGTTTTTTTCTTGAATCGTTTGATTGAAAGTCTGATAATTTCTTCCAGTAACTGACTGTAATTAAGGTTGACTAACTTGGCCGATTTTACAATCGCCGATTGTGTATGGAGGGTCGGGTTCGGATTAAGTTCAAGCACGTACGGATTATCATCTTTATCGACGCGAATTTCAACGCTGCCATAATCACGACAGTGTAAAATTTGGTAGGTATCAAGAGCGATCTCGGTCAAGAGCGACTCAAGCTTGGCGCTGATATTTTTTACTGGGCGCTCAACGATAATTTTTTTGTAAACAGGATTGGTTTGTTCCTTGGCTTCTTCTGAGTAGATGTGCCAGTATTTTGACGGTAACTTTTTAAAGATAGAGCGGGAAAGCGGCAGTACCTTAAAGTCTTCTTTGCTGCTGCCGAGGATCGAAACATAATACTCGTCTCCTTCAATATATTCTTCAACCAAGGCCGGCTGACCCATTTCAACAATAATTCGTCTGAGTTCACGTTCAAGCTCTTGTTTGTTTTTAACAACCGAATTATTGGTAATGCCGCTTGAGTTATCTGTTGTGCCGGGTTTGACGATTAATGGATAGCGGAGGTTTTCGTCAATCGTGTCTTCCAGCGTGTAAGCATAATCCCAGGCCGGTGTGGGGATATTGTGATAGGTCAATAGTTTTTTGGTGCGAATTTTATCGCGCGAAAGAGAGGTGTTAAACGAGCTCGATCCGGTAAAAGGCAATTGCATGGCCTCAAGAATAGCGGCTGCCTGCGGCCTGAGTTTAGGGTCGTTATTAATACCTTCGGAAGCATTGATAATGAGGTCGACCGAAGTGCGTTTTAATTCACTAATAGCGCGGTTAAGATTGTTGAAGTCAAAAACAGTCGTGGCGTAGCCGATGTGGTTAAGTTCTTTGGCGATATCAATACTGGCGGTAGGGATCGCTCTTTGTTTGCTGCCTAGTTCGGGCAAGTTGCCGATAATGCCGATACGCAAATTACGTTGATTTTCCAGTGATGAGTGGCGCACTTTTTCGATTTTTGACGCCTTGAGGAGGAGCTGCTTATTCATAACCGCAGCAGACAGTCTGTTCTGCCGAGCAGTTTTACCGAGCGTTGATTCGGTGTCAAAACCAACCACCTTATAAGTAATATATTTTCGGGCTTCTTTTAAGTTATCCTGAGCGTCGAGCAGGTTATCGCCCGATACCGTTAACCACCCCAGGCCATCGTTGCCTTCAGGCGGCAAAAGTACTGCGTCACCCGTTTCTTTGGCCAGATACATGTCTTCGATATATGTTTTTTTGCGGAGCTGTTCATCGATATTAAGCTCTACCAAAATACCGGAGTGCTCGGGGTAAATGTCCCACCCAATAATATACTTAAGCGGTGTTGCGGGTTTCTCGATTTTAAAATGAATGCCAAGAGCGATTTTAGCAATATAATCAACCAAATCAATTCCCCACGCGCCTTTAATGTATGACGGGATATAGTCGCCGCCGAGGCGCATATTAATTTCAAGCGGCACAGGTCCTTTTTTCGTTGATTTGGCTTCAAAGTGAATGCAGCCGTCTTGAATATTGAGTTTTTCCAAAATTTCTTCGGCCATGGCAATCAGGTCATTCTGTTCTTTCTCAGGCAGGCTTGAAGGGATCGCTTGCCCGTTATCAACGAAAAAGCGATCACGCGTTTTATTATAATTATCTGAAATACAATAAAATTTGATTTTACCGTTTTGAAGGAGAATATCAACATCGACCTCGTCGCCATCAATATATTCTTCGACGAATACTTCAAGGGTATCCCAATCGGGCGCATATTCGTGCGATTTTATATTATTTTTAACGAAGTCGTAGGCTTCCTCCAGCTCTTTACTATTCTCGACGCGTACCACGAAAGCGCTGCTGGAGCCATATTGCGGCTTGATAACGAGCGGAAAACGAAGTTCTTTGTGTAGTTTTTTAGTATCCTCACGAGTACGAATAATTTGGTGTCGTGGGGCGGGGAGCCCGTTTTGTTGGCAAAATTCACGGAATAAGTATTTGTTGCGTGCAGTATTGGCGACTCTAAAGGAGGTTCCGATAAAACCAAAAGCATCGACAATTTTTGCGGTTAAAAGGACGCTTTCTTCCCAAAACGTAAACACGCCGTCAATGCCTGTTTTAGGGTGTGAAGCAAGGAACGATTTAACGCTTTGAATGCATTCTTTGTAATTGTTAAGATCGGCCAAAATCCAATGATCGACGTACGGCAGCATAAGCGGGTTTTTGTCTTTATTAAGACAAACCACAGTCATGCCGAGCTTCTTGAGGCGCTGAAAAACAAAACGTTTTTTAATGCTGCCAGCATGGACTACTAAAATTGTCTTGCCTTTTAGTTCGTTTTTTTCCATAAAAATTAAAAAAAGCCTTTAGTAAAAGAGGCTTTTTAGCAGGTAAAAAAGAGTTTAAAAATTTTGTTTGGGATGACGGGTAACTTGTGACGAAGTTTGTTCATATTTAGAAACGTATTTTATGCCAAGTTCAGTGTTTTGTCAAGCTTTTTAATGAAAAAAAAGCTCAACAAAGCCAAAATAACACCAATTACCCATTTGACAGACTGGATGCTGCAAGGTACTATAAACCTGCCGTATTCTTAAAATTTTTGCTATGTTGAATGTAAAAAATGTCTTTGAACTGGGAGTTAAAATGGGTATTGCAGCCGATCCGCGGGGGGCGAAAGAAGTGGCCAAGTATTTAGCTCGGGAAAAAAAGGAATATAGCGAGCTTAAAGAAAAGGATAAAAAATATTTTGATACTACCCGCCTTACGAATCCGTACCCGGATAGCTATATTCATGTTGACGACGGTCGCAAAGAGGTGAAGCGGATTATTGCAGGTATCGATATTGATGCCGGGGAAATACTTATGGCCACTCAGTTGAATGAGCGCGGTAAAAAGATCGATTTAGCAATTTCGCACCATCCAACAGGCAATGCGCTAGCGAGCCTTCACGAAGTGATGGAGATGTCGACTGGTGTTTTTGAAAGTTTTGGACTGCCCATTCATGTGGCTGAAAAAGTAATGGGTGACCGTATTCAAGAAGTCGGGCGAAGCGTACACGCAGCCAATCATCACCGAGCGGTCGACATTGCTCGCATCCTCGGCATTAACTTCATGAGCACGCATACGATTACCGATAACCTGGTTAATCAATTTTTAGAAAATCTTTTTAAGAAAGAAAAACCAGAAACAGTTGGTGAAATGCTTGACCTGCTGATGGAACAGCCCGAATATCAAGAGGCGAAACGGCGCGGAGCGGGACCAAAAATAATTGCGGGCGGTCGTCATAAAAAAGTAGGTAAATATCTCGTTGAGATGACCGGTGGCACCGAGCCCTCTGCGCAGGTATACGAAGAGTTTTCTCGCGTAGGATACAGCACAATTATTAGTATGCACATGCGTGAGGACGCTCTAAAGCGGGTAAACGAACAGCATATGAACGTTATTATTGCCGGCCATATGTCGTCCGATTCACTGGGAATGAATTTGTTTCTTGATGAACTTGAAAAGAAAGGCGTCGAGATTATTCCGTGCGGCGGGCTGATTCGTGTGAGCCGTAATAAGAAGAAATAAATTTTAGTACTAAGCAGAGTAGGCAGATTAAGCAAGGTAAGTACAATACTTACTCTGCCTACTCTGCTGTGCGCATCTATGATCTCACTCCTCCAAGGAAAAATTATTACCAACAATCAAATTGAAGTAGTCCTTTTAACTGCTGGCGGTGTTGGCTACAAAATTTTAGTAAGTCCGCGTGCGGCCGAGCGCTGTACTTCTGGCTCCGAAGTTCAGCTTGAGACGTACCTGGTAGTTCGCGAAGACGCGCTTGAACTTTTTGGCTTTGAAAATGCTCGTGAACGAGAGCTTTTTAAACATTTTTTGTCAGTCAGCGGTGTTGGGCCTAAAACTGCCTTGCATTTGCTCGCGCTCGGATCAGTCGAAGAAATTACGCGTGCGGTTGGCCGTGGCGACGTCGCGTACCTCACCAAAGTAAGCGGTATTGGCAAAAAGACGGCTGAACGCATCGTGGTTGACCTTAAGACTAAACTCACGGGCGTTGAATCTTTGGCCGAAGCGGGCCTTGAGAATGTGTCGGACAATGTCGGTGATGTCATTGACGGACTGATCGCTTTGGGCTATTCTGCGAGTGAAGCCAGAGACGCGGTCAAAAACCTTGATAGTAAGGCCAAAACCAGCGAACAACTGCTGAAAGAGGCTCTGCAACGAATCAAATAACTTTTTTATTTTTAACTCTACGAATATGGGATTTCTCATTATCATCCCGATCATCCTCATCGCCCTCGGACTTCGGGTTGTCCAGCAGTACCAAAAAGGCGTGGTGTTTCGTTTTGGCAAGATCGTTGGTATCAAAGAACCGGGTTTAAACGTCGTTATCCCGTTTATCGATCAGTTGCGCAAAGTTGACTTCCGCACCATTACCTTGCCGATCCCGCCGCAAAAGATTATTACCAAAGACAATGTATCTGTGGATGTTTCCGCAGTTGCGTATTACAAAATTGTGGATGCGGTCAAAAGCATTGTTGGCATTGAAAATGTCATGAGTGCAATTAATCAAATCGCTCAGACATCGGTGCGTAACATCGTTGGTAAATTTCAGCTCGATGAAATCTTGAGCGAACGCGAATCGATCAACAAAGAAATTACCGCCGTACTTGATCAGCACACTGAAAGCTGGGGTGTGGTTGTGTCGGTCGTTGAAATTAAAGATATTGAACTCCCCGAAGGCATGCAGCGCGCGATGGCTAAACAAGCTGAAGCGGAACGCGAAAAACGCGCTAAAATTATTGCTGCTGAAGGTGAATTTCTCTCAAGTCAAAAACTCGCCGACACCGCTGATATTATGGCTGCTCATCCGATTGCTCTCCAGCTTCGTAACCTCCAGACCATGGCGGAGATCAGTGTTGAAAAGAATTCCACCATTATTTTCCCTGCTCAATTCATGAGTACGATTTCGGAGATCAAACAGTTTATGCAGCAGGAACATAAATAAAGCCTTGAAAATACCGCCTTTCAAAGGCGGTATTTTTTTAACCTAAACTAGCCTAAACACTCTAAAAAGTGTAGAATGGTCACAAAGGAATATACTTTTTTGTACAGTTATATATGTCTAAAAAATATTTTATAACCGCAGGGTTAATCGCCGTCCTCACAATGGGTGCTGGCTGCCAGCCGGGGGACGCTTTGCAAACAGTCAGTGCCAAAATCAGCGAGGCCCGACTATTTTCTTTTTCAAACGAAGCTCCGGTACATAGTTTTCCGGAATTGAAGCCTGAAGATTGTTTGAAAAGCGAGCGCTATGACGTGAGTGCTAAGGCCTGCAAACTCGTGTGCAGCTCAAGCGGCGATTGCACGGCGAAGGAGTCGGCTGCAGCGGCTAAGGGATTGGCGATTTGGAACAAGTATATTAACGCTGATCGCGAACAGGATTCGTTTGACGTGGATGAAGAAACGTCGATTATGGAGTACAGCGCAGATGACGGCAAACTCAAACTTACTGACCGTCCAGCGGTTCCGGCGGCATTGAAAAAATGGCAAAAGGATAAAAATAAGCTGCAGCGTCCGTGGAAATTGTTCACCACCCTATTTCCAAAAGGGATGTATGACATTGTCGACGGTTACGTCGTGTATACCGACGGTAACTCGAAATCAGCAGCGTCTTTGGTGCCAGGCGACGCCGGAAGCGGAACCTACACCCTTTACGTCGATATTGCTGATGCGTTTCCGAATAACAATTTTGACCCGGGAAGCCTCACCTATTTTTTAATTCATGAGTTTGGTCACGCACTTACCCTGAATCAAAACGAACAAGCGGGTTATGATGAAAGCGTGGCGCCTTCTGATAACGAAGATGGCGAAAGCAGTAGCATAGATGACGGCAGTGACTGCAGAGCCTACACTTCTTTGTTTGGCTGTATGCGCAGCGATTCGTATCTGAATACTTTTTACAATCGCTTTTGGAAATCGACCTGGAGTGAATATAAAGCGCTTTCTCAAGATGGCTATGATGCGGCCATACAAGAACAAATGAACGACTGGTATAGCCAACATCAGGACTGGTTTATTACCGACTATGCCGCAGTAAATCCTGAAGAAGATATGGCCGAAAGTTGGAGCGCGTTTGTCCTTAAAGACAGGCCAACCGGCACGTCGATCGCTGATCAGAAAGTATTATTTTTTTATGACTACCCGGAACTCGTGAATTTGCGTGATGCGATTAGGCACCGACTCGTTGCGGCAAACGGAGTATAAAAATAAAAACCACCTTTTAGGTGGTTTTTATTTTTTGTAAGGAACAAGCGGATCGATTGCTCGTCCCGCTACCTACGAAAGTCCACGAATGAACTTGGTGGGTAGCGGCGGGACGAGGGTGGTCGAGTGTGCCGCTTGACCAGGGTTACTTCCGGAAAAAGATGTGATTGCCGAACTCCTTGAGCATGGCCTGCTCAATGGCGTCGATGCTCTGACCCTTGTCGAGGCGGTTCGGAACCACATCGTTCAGCCGTCTGAGGATCGTGTCGTCGTGGAGCCGGCGACGGAAGTACTCCGCCAGCTGCTTGAGCGCCTCGACGAACTGGGCCGGCTCGAACTCGATGCCGAGGATGGCCTTCGACCAGTCGAGGACCTCGCCGACTGTTCCAGGCACCTGGTCATGGTCAACCGCCTCGACGATCTCGTGGTGGTAAAGCACGGCGATCAAAAAGCCGATAGGAACCTCATGAAAAGGCTGGGACATGGAAACCTCCGTATTTGAGCAACGCTCCATCCTATCAAAAAACACCCCTTTTGTCAAGAGGTGTACAAACTATTTTGGCTAAAATTAGCAAAAATTATGTATTTCTTTGCGGAGTTCCAAAGCGGCAGATCTGGCCTTTTCGGCAAAATCTTTGCCGCTACCGGCAAAAATAATACTTCGCGAAGAATTGATGATGAGACCGGTTTTTTGCGGTGTTAACCCGGCCTTAAGTATGGCTTCAACGCTGCCGCCTTGGCCACCAATACCGGGTGTTAGAATAGGCAGATCGCCTGCAAGGTGGCGGACAGTCGCAAGTTCAGTAGGATACGTGGCGCCAGCAACCAAGCCACAGTTTTTATTTTTGTTCCACTCGGTGGCAATTTTTAAAGCAATTTTTTGGTAGAGCGGTACACCATCAACCAATAAGTCTTGAATTTCGCCGCTACCGGCATTGGACGTGCGGCAGAGGATGAACGATGCTTTGTCGGCCCGCTCGAGGTAGGGAGCAAGCGCGTCGCTACCAAGGTACGGATTCAGGGTTACTGCGTCTGCACCAAGATAATCAAAGCCAAACTCAGCCGAACCGCAGCTGGTATTGCCAATATCGGCGCGTTTTAAATCCAAAATGAGAAAAATATCCGGATACGTTTCACGAATATAGTCGCAAGTCATTTTTAATTCACGGATGCCATCCGCACCGCGTGCTTCATAAAATGCGGGGTTTGGTTTATAGGCACAGACGAGGTCGTGCGTGGCATCGATGATCGCTCGATTAAAATCAAACTGTGGAGTATTGGAATTTTTAAATTGTTCAGGAAGCTTTGCTATTTCAGGATCAAGGCCGACGCACACGAGTGAATTATTTTTTTTAATACTTCGTTCCAGTTTTTCAAGAGCGTTCATAGTGAGTTTACTTAGAAATAGTTTCAAACCAGCCGCGCGGGTCTTTACTCCAGGAAAGAGCGGTGGATTTTTCCTTTTCGTTTATGTATCCTTTTGTTTCAGCTGTGCAGAGCAACTTCGAAAACGAACTCAATGTCGTGAGACGAATATTTTTTTCAGTAAAAGCATTTTCTGCTTCCTGCATTTCATAACTAAAAATTGCAAGCACGTCAGTAATAACCGCATTATATTCTCGGGCGCAAGCGGCTGCAGATGTAAGTGAACTCCCACCGGTCGAAACCAGATCTTCAATAATGAGTACGCGCGCACCCTGCTGCATCGTTCCTTCCACTTGTTTGCCGGTACCGTGACCTTTTGGCTCGGGGCGAATATACACCATGGGTTTATCGAGCTCATACGCCAGGAATGCTCCCCAAGGGATAGCGGCGGTTGCAGTGCCTCCAACCACATCAAAGACAATATTTTTTTCAGCAATAATTTGCTTAAAACCTTCGATTACTTTTTTTCGTGCTTCCGGAAAAGAAATGAGCAGGCGATTGTCGCAATAAATAGGGGACTTAATTCCTGACGACCAAGTAAAGGGAGGGTCGACGCTGAGTGTGACTGCTTTGAGGTCAAGAAGCATGGTGGCAATTGATTCACTCGTATCCATAGAATACAGATTAAGTATGAGTATGAAATTGGGCTGCAAGGTAAGGGTTCCACATCATGCCTGTTGCGACCAGTGCGGCGTCGGCGCCCGCTTCAAAAAATGCATTAAAATGTTCCGGGTTTGTAACCCCGCCAACGCCGATGAGGGTAAGGTCTAATTTTTCGCGGGTAATAATTTCTCGCCCTTGCCTTACAAAATCCACTGCTGCCTGGCGGATCGGACCACCGCAAATCCCGCTTGTGAGTCGCTCGGCGCCAAGCGCCGGTTCACCGGTAGGGGTGACAACTTTGCGTCCAACGGTATTGATGCCTTCAATCGCCCGTACACCGGCGTCGGCGGCAGCCAGGAAAACTTTTTTCATGAGTGTGGTATCAGCGTAGGTGCCCACCTTAATAATGAGCGGAATGCCTGCGCCAAGTGCGGCAACGATGCGCTTACTGATAGTAGAGACTGTTTCAGGATTGGTAAAAATACTGCCTTCACCACGGCAAACATTGGGGCAAGAAAAATTGGCTTCGATAATCGGTGCCCCGGCTTCTTTGGCAATGAGGGCAGCCTGAACAAAATCTTCTATAAAGTCTTCGCCTGGCCGCGGCGTGCCGACGATCGATACGATCAGTATTTGCCCGGCATGCAAAGCTTTTTTCGCCCGATCAATATCTTCAAGAAGAAAATTGCGCGAGTAAGAGGGCATACCGAATGAGTTGGTAACGGCCAGCTCGTCCATGCTACCGGGAAGGCTGCTCCTAACTGTTACGGTGTCCCCGGTAGTGCGGATATCGCTGCCGCCTGGTACATCAATATAGAGCATGTTGGGGAGGGGGTGGCCTGCCATTGCTTGGCTCCGAATGGTTTTGTAGGTAACAATATCATAGCCTAGTTTTCCGGCGAGCGTTGTCCACTTGGAATTGAGAAGTGGTCCGGCGGGAACACCGATTTTTGAAGCAACTTTGAAACCCAAAAAATCGTTCCAGGTCGAGGTGGTTGGCCAGATGCGTTCGGGAATGACGCCGGCAAAGAATGGTCCATGCTCGGCATTGTCGTGGTAGCTTTTAGTTATATCATAGAGGGGTGGATGCTCCGGGAACCAGTTGATAATCATATACAATTAAGCTAGAGGTAAGGTATTTGAAACAATGCCAAGGATTTTCCCTTGTAGTTTTTTGCCGGCAAAAGTTGACCAGCCACATTTAGTTTTAAGTGCAGCGTCGTCAATGGTCCATGTTCCGTCCAGGTCAACAATTACCCAGTCATGAGTTTCGGGTAAACCAAATATTTTTTGTGGGTTGGTGTGAGTAAGCTCGACGATCCGCTCCAGGCTTAGTTTGCCTTGTGCATGTGTATCTAAGAGAAGGGGTAGTAGTGTTTCAACACCCGGCATACCAGAGGGGGATTCTGGATATGCTATATATTTTTCTGTAAGTGTGTGCGGTGCGTGATCTGAAGCGACGGTGTCGATTGTTCTGTCAATAACAGCCTGCCAGAGCGCGGCTTGGTCAGCTGCGATCCGAAGTGGCGGGTTTATCTGAGCCTTGCTGCCAAGGCGTTCGTAATCGTCGGTAGTTAAAAAAAGATGATGTGGTGTTGCTTCAGCGAAAACCGGCAGCCCTTCACGCTTAGCTTTTCTGATCAAGTTGAGCTCGCCGGGCGTACTGACATGCAGAATATATATTTTTGCACCAAAACGTTCGCACAATTCAATGGCCCGTGCCACCCCGTGGGCGGCGACTTCAGGTGATCGGATCACTGAGTGATCACGAAGCTCTGGATGCGGGTATTCTTTTTTGTTGTGTAGGATCAAGGCTTCATCCTCTGCATGAACTGCTACCGGTAGATCAAGTTCGTGCGCGAGCGCAAAGATTTTTTCTTGAGCGGCGGGATCGTCTACTAATAAGTCCCCGGTACTTGATCCGAGGAACACTTTGATGCCAATAATTTCATCCGCAACTTTTTTAATTTCTTCAAAATTGGTATTAGTTGCGCCAAAATAAAAATAAGGGTGTATTTTTAGATTATGTTTAGTAAGTATACCCGTAATTAATTCTTTCTTAGTCGCAAGAAGTTTTGCAGTGGTAATGCTTGGTACATTATTCGGCATGTCACCAACAGTCGTGACGCCGCCAGCCAGAGCAGCTGCCGCACCGGTAATCCAATCTTCTTTGTATTCTTGTCCCGGTGTGCGGAAATGAACGTGACAATCAATCACGGCCGGCAGCGCCAGTAAACGCTGGCCGGAAAACACTTGGGGCGCTTCAATCCATTGTCCGTGGTATGTTGGAATACGCATATACGAGCGTTTCTATGTTGGGTAGATTTGGATTTCGTCTCGCTCAAATAATTTTTCACAATAGGTGCATACAAGATCAATGGTTTTTTTGTTTTTCTCGACAGTAAACAGTGTTGTCATCAGTTCGTGGTTGGTAATACATTTTGGGTTTGGGCAAACCAGCAGGCCCGAAATTTTTTTAGGCAACGTAACTGCAAATTTTTTAACTATTTTAAAATTGCGGATGATGTTAATGCTTGCTTCAGGAGAAAATAGGGCGATGCGATTTGCCTCTTCGAGACTAATTTCTCTGTCAGCAATTTTAATCAGGTCTTTAGAGCCCATTTTTTTACTCGGCAAATTGAGTCCGACGGTGACCGTCGTTCCGCCACTCGCCAGGTGAAGCAGTTGAATAATTTTAAGGGCGTGTTTATCGCTGATGTGGTCGATCACCGTGCCGTGTTTAATGGCCGCAACCTGGAGGTGGGGATTTGCTGTAGTAATCATAAGAATTATTTTAGTTTACCCGAGATGAGCCCTAAAAGCGCTTGACGCACGAAGACGCCGTTGGCCGCTTGTTCAAAATAATAGGCTTGAGGCAATACGTCGACTTCCGGCATAATTTCGTTTACACGGGGAAGCGGGTGCAAAATGCGTAAATTTTTTTTACTTTTTTCTAAGGTTTTAGGAGCCAGAACAAAAATATTTTTGACTCGTTCGTATTCATAAGGATCGGCAAAGCGTTCGGCTTGGATGCGAGTCATGTAGACAATATCGACATCTTCAATAACAGTTTCAATTGTTTGATGTTCAGAAAAAACAACCTCTTGTTTTTTAAGGTGGCTGGTTACCTGGCTTGGCATAGCGAGTGCTTCGGGGGCAACAAAATAGAGGCGTGCTCCAAAATGGGTGAGTGCCTCGGCCAAGGAATGTACGGTGCGGCCGTATTTGAGATCGCCGACAAGCGCAACTTTAAGGCCGGTTAATTTTTTCTGGCACTCCTGAATAGTATACAGATCGATCAATGTTTGGGTAGGGTGTTGATTGGCGCCGTCACCACAATTAATGACCGGCTTGCTGCTTACTTCGGCGGCTCGCCTCGCAGCGCCTTCCAGGTAATGCCGTAGAATAATAATATCCGCATACCCTTCGACCATTTTGATCGTGTCATGGAGTGTTTCACCCTTTTTGGTTGATGTAGCACTTGGGTCCGCAAAACCAATTACCTGACCACCCAGTTTTTGCATAGCAGTTTCAAACGAGAGCCTCGTTCGTGTGGAGGGCTCAAAAAAACAGCTGGCCATAGTTAAACCTTTGAGCAGGGTAGGTTGAGGTTTTGCCTTAAGTTTTTTGGCTGTCGCTAGAACTGTAAGAATATCTTGCGTGGTCAGCTCGCCGATGGAAATAATATCGCGGCCTGTAAAAGGTATCTTCATAGAGAGCGAAGTTTGTTTATAAAAAAACCACCCATATACGGGTGGCCGACAACTAGGAAAGGAAGGGGTTGTGAGGGAGGATAGGTTTCATACGTTTAAGTGTAGCAGGGTATTGCAGGTGCGTCAAAGGTGTGTTGTCCACATACTTAAAGTGTGCACTTTATAAAAAATAGCCCGTGTTTACGGGCTATTTAAATAATTTTACCGCATCTTTTCCCGGAGCAATTTTTCGGCTATCTGCGGGTCTGCACTTCCTTCGGTCGCTTTCATGAGCATGCCGACGAGGAATTTGATAATCGGTTCCTTGCCAGCTTTAAATTGAGCGACCTGTTCTGGATGGTTTTTGATAATATCGTCCGCTACGGTGCCAAGTTTGCCTTCGTCGCTAATCTGTCCATACCCTTTGTCTTCCATGATATGCGTTGGGTCCATATCGACACCAGAATCAAGCATTTCGATAAGGATTTTTTGCGCGTTGGTGGAGTTGACGCGGTTGGTGTAAATAAGCGCCATCAGTTCGGCAAAGTTCTCTTCTTTAATGCGGAGGATGCGGATGTCAGTTTTGCGCTCGGCCATGGCACCCATGAGTTTGGTGGTGAGCCAGCCGCCGGCAAGCTTCGCCAGTTGCTGCTTTTTATTCTGATGTACTTCCGGGCTGTCATCCTTGCTCTCAGGGAGACAGTGCAGCCATTCGGTGAGTTCGCTCATGACGTTTTCAGTGAAAATTGCCCATTCCGGATCGCTGGTGAGGATTTGGGCGTCAGCCTTAGAAAAGCCATATTCAGTTACAAAACGTAAGCGTTTGGCTTGGGGGAGTTCAGGCAAAATAACTGCTTCACTAAGCAGCAACGGGTTAAACGGTGGAATATCCGGTTCAGGGAAATAACGATAATCAGCGCTCGATTCTTTGCTGCGCTGATGGATGGTAGCTTGTTTTTTTTCATCCCAGCCGCGTGTTTCGGGGATCCACGTTTCGCCTTTTTCAATCAGTTCGGTCTGTCGTTTAATTTCAAACTCAATCGCCTTCTCAACAGCGCGGAAGGAGTTGATATTTTTTACTTCAACTTTGGAGTTAAGTCTGACACCTTCATTGGGGGTAATCACACCGTTCACATTTGTATAACTGCCTTCCGCTTGAAGAGAGATGTTTGCTTCGCAGCGCATCTGGCCTTTTTCCATATCAGCATTACTGACGCCAAGGGTGCGGAAAATGAGCTGGAGTTCCTGACAGTAGGCCTTGGCCTCGGCAGCGCTTTCAACATCGGGGTCGGAAACAATTTCGACGAGTGGTACCCCGGCACGGTTAAAATCAACCAAAGCAGTGCCACTAGCAGCATGGTCAAGTTTGGCCGTATCCTCTTCCATATGGACGCGCGTCACGCCAATACGAGCAGTAGGACGATGGTTTGCGCCTGCTATTTCAAGTTCAATAAAACCGTGTTCACCAATAGGTTGGTCATACTGAGAAATTTGGTAACCCTTGGGAAGATCGGGGTAAAAATAATGTTTGCGATCAAATTTGCTTGTTTTTGCGATGGTGCAGTTAAGGGCTTTGGCGATTCCAATCGCGCCGACAATACCGATTTTGTTTGGTACCGGAAGGGTGCCGGGGTGCGCCAGGCAGACTTCGCAAATATTGGTGTTTGGCGTATCAATAAAAGGGTCATTCACGCACGAGCAAAACATCTTAGATTTAGTTTTGAGCTCGACATGAATTTCAAGACCGATAATAGGAATGAGTTTTGGCATAAAAAACAAGAGAAAAGTACTCTGAGCGTACCATTTTAGGTATCTTTTGGCAAATAAAAAACAGCCTTGAGGAAGGGCTGTTTTTTAGTAGATATTAGGCGTTGGTGGGCGGTGTCAGCGTCCCGGGCACAACTGCTGGAAGTGGGTTTTTGCGAATATCGTGATAGATAATAACGAGCGCAATGGTCGCGAGCGGCCCGGCAAGCGCTTTGCCGAGGCTGCTCATGATGCCCGCCATCATGGTGGCCAGTACTTCGGTGGTGCTGAGGGTACGGCCTGCTTCCTGGATGGCCGAAGCGTCAATGGAATTCATGGATAAAATAACGGTGAAAGGAACTGTTAGGATAAAAACAAGGATACTTACCAGGATGCCAAAGAGAAGTCCGGTCGCTCCAACGCGCCAGGCAACTGACCACCAACGTCCTTTGACGAGGGCTTTGCTGAAGCGCAGAGCGCCAAAGCCGCGCTGGTTGTCGAAAAGCACGCTGTAACCGCTAAATACGTAGTAAAGACTAAAGATAATACCCGGGATAATAAAAAGGAGGGTCCAGAGGCCGACAAAAAGACTGGTTAAAAATGAGACCCAAAGAATCGGAAGCACCACATTGCCGGTCGCAGCCAGCCCTTGTTTCCAGGTGGGAAGCGGGAGACCTTCGAGCATGTCTTTGGTCGCAAGCGCAAGTCCGAGCATTGCCCAGTAGCCAATAAACCAACTTCCGACACTGAGAAGGGCTATGACAATATTATTAATAAGGTCAGAGGTGGGAAGAATCGTTGTAAGGTAGACACTGCCAACGCCGAGCAATGCCAAAATGGCCGCCGGAACAAATACCAGCGCGCAGTAAGGCAGAATAATGCGCCAATTTTTGCCATAGAGGCGAAAGGTGTCTTTCAGAATTTCCGATACGGAAAGAAGCATAACGAAAAATTAAATGAGTTAAATGTTTAACGTGCAAGTATCTGGTTCAGAAGCACGAGTGAATTTGCTTGCAGTATAGCAGGTTCAGCGTCTGCTGCCAAATAATGAATTGTTGTTCCCAGGTCTTTAAAAATATTCTGGAATTCCGGCTCCATGAATTTGGCGTAGGCCTTTTTTTGGAAATTTGCTTCTTCAAATATGGCGTTATCGTTTTTATCAAAACGCGAAGCGAGGCGAGCCAAGCCGACTTCAGGGTCAAGTTGAAAGAGGATGAGGTCGGTTGGTGGGTACGATAAAGCAACAGCATTACCGGGGAGCTTCCTAATCGTTTCGTAGGTAATGCTCGGGTCGGAAATGGTTTGGTACACCAGTGAAGTACTGACTGATCGGTCGGAGATGATAGTTTTGCCGGCAGCGAGTGCAGGAATAAAAAACTTTTTGTACAAAATCATGCGGTCGAGCGCATAGGCTTCGGCAATGGCAAGTGCTGGATAGTCAGTGCCTTTACAAATTAATTCTTCGCGCAGCACTTTGCCGATGCCGGTGTAGCTCATCTCGGCACTAAAAATAATGTCGGCTGCCAAGACCTCTTCGACTGTTGGCTGTGCATCGTGTTTTTTCCAGTACGCTTTGAGATCAAAGATTTTTTTGCCCTGGTCTTCCAGATTTTTTTTCCAAAAATCAACGACGGTGCTTTTGCCCGATCCTTCGGTACCGTCGAGCACGATGAATTTGCCGCTGTACTGCATAAGTATACATTATTTTTTGTCGTAGGTGACAAAACTAAATCCATCGTAATCAGCTCGCGCTACTTCTTGCCAAAGCAGTGGATCAATGGCTGGGAAAAATGCGTCGCCCTCAACGGTTTGGTGAATATGGGTAATTTCAAGGCGGTTGGCGCGAGCAATTGTTTCCTGATAGATTTGTGAGCCGCCAATAATCCAGAGATCTTCGTCGCTGTGAGCGCTGAGAGCTTGGTCGATGGTATGAAAAATTTCAACACCTTCCGGGGCAGTAAAATTGTCTTGTTTGGTAACAACGATATTGAGACGGTTGGGGAGCGGTTTACCGTTGAGGGCAATAATCGAATCGAATGTTTTGCGGCCCATAAGAACGGTTTTGCCGCGGGTAAGATCTCGAAAATGTTTAAGATCCTCGGGTATATTCCAAGGAAGTGTATTGTGAGAGCCAATACAATTATTTTCAGCAATAGCGGCAATAAGCGTGATCATAGACTAGACTGCGATTTCAAAAGCGATGCGTGGATAGCTTTCGTACCCAACCACTTCGGTATCTTCTGCTTTCCAGTCGAAAATAGACGTAAAGTTGTTGGTGACAAGTTTTGGTAATGGGTACATGTTCGGGTCGCGCGTCAATTGTTCGCGTGCTCCGGCTTGGTGATTTTTATAAATATGTACATCAGCTAAAAAGCCGGTGAGCGCACCTTCTTCAAGCCCGGCTTCTTTAGCGAGCAGGTGGAGGAGAAGCGCATAGCTGGCAATGTTAAACGGCAGGCCCAGCATGGTGTCGACGGAACGTTGGTTCCAAAATAAATTGAGGCGTCCTTTGATAACGGTTACTTGGTAACAATAGTGGCAGGGCGGCAAACCCATTTCTGGCAAGCTGACCGGGTTCCAGGAATTAACAATCATGCGGCGGTCGGATGGATTTTTTTTGAGTGTGTTCACCAGGTTTTGAAGCTGATCTACGCCCTGGCCGGTATAATCGGTATCGTACGAAACGTACTTGGCGCCAAAGTGCCGCCACTGAAAACCATAAATCGGCCCGAGGTCGCGTTCGTCGCGCATGCGTTTTTTACTTGCTTCGTCGTGGCCGTAGGGGGCTTTTTTGGGGTGAGCCCATTCATCCCAGATATGATTATTGTGATCAATGAGCCACTGTTTATCGGTGATGCCTTTAATAAAAAATTCGAGTTCAGTGGCGATGAGGCGAAACGGAATTTTTTTGGTAGTAAGAAGTGGAAAACCGTTTTTAAGATCATGCTGAAAAAAAGCGCCCGGGATAGCGATGGTGCCGACGCCGGTGCGATCGTCCTTCTCGAGTCCGTTATCTAAAACATTCTGAACAATGTCGAGGTATTGTCGCATAGGTGTTTTTTAAATATGAAAAAATTATTTTCCGGTGCTGCCAAAGCCGCCGCGACTTGCACCCGACATCTCCGCAACTTCGTTCCATGCAGCTTGTTCGACTTTAATAAACAGTCCTTGGGCAATTCGTTCGCCACGTTCAACAGTGACGGGTTGATCAGTAAAGTTATGGACAGCAATAGAAATTTCATCTTCGGGTCCGCAATAATCGCTATCAATAACGCCAATGCCATTGGCCTGCTTTAGGCCCTTTTTAAGGGAGAGGCTAGAACGAGCGGCCATAATAAGAGCGTAGCCAGGGGGAGTTGCGATAATAAGATTTGAAGGTATTTTAGCGAGGCTGTGCGGGGCAATCGTGGCAGCTTCGCGGGCGTAAAAATCAAAACCAGCGGCGCCACTCGTGTGATACTCGGGCAGGGGAAGGCTTTGATCAATGCGTTTAATGGTTACCTGCATAGCTGAAGAAGATTTATTTTTGATATTTGGCAACAAGCGCGTCAATCTGAGCTTCGAGCGCTGCAGTATCGCCGTTATTATCAATTCGTTCGGTGGCTTTCGCGGCAATTTCAGCAATACTTACTTCGGTCGAGCGTTCGTGATTCGACTTGAATTGTTCCATGGTCAGTGTCGCGTCGTCGGGGTTTTCGCCGCGTTGTTGGATGCGCTTGAGGCGCACATCCATGGCTGCAGTTACTTCAACGAGAACAAATTCAGGAAGCTTAAAAAGGTAGGCACAATCAGCGGTGCGGCGAATGCCGTCGATCATAATAAGCGGGGCGTCATTTGTGCCCACATCTTCGGCAATGACGCGTGCTAAGGTTTCTTCGCCAAACGTAGACCGAACCATTTCGGATGTTTTGACCATGTTGTCGCGGCTCGTGGGTAAGTACAGGCGACCAAGAATGTCGCGCAGGATGGTTGAAAATTTGTAAGTTTTGGCGCCATGTTTTTCTTCGAGATATTTCGCTGCCGTTCCTTTACCTGAACCCATTTGTCCGACAAAACCAAAAATAACTTTTTGAGACATAGTTTATGGTAAAAAATTCTTCCACATCTGGCTGGCCACCGGTCTGTTGTCGCCAATGTATTTACTGCCGCTATCGGCCGAGTACGGTTTGGCACACGGGCTCGATAAATGTTCAAAAGCCATCTGGGCGATCGGCATTTTGTAGTAGAGCATGATGGGCATGTTAGCGACATTGTGGAGTTCGAGGGTCATCTTGAGGCAGTTGCCGGGGTCAAGAAAACCAGCGGTGACGTGAATGAGGAGGCCCATACGCCCAACCGAACTTTTGCCTTCGAGGCGTGCTACCATACGGTCGTTAACCCCTGTTTTTTCATAAATCATGCCGAGCGCGAATTCGCCGGGGTGTAAGATAAATGGGCGGTCTTCGCCAATATCGACGGGTACCATGATATCGTCCATGGGTTTCTTGGGGTCAATCACGTAATTATTTTTGGTATCAAATACTAAAAAATGTTTATCAAGGTGCAGGTCGATTGAAGCGGCTTTTATATATTTTTCATCGAAGGGGTCAACCGTGATAGAGCCGTCGGCTAAGGCCTTTCTAATGTCGGTGTCAGAGAGAATCATAGGGTAAAATTAATCAATGGGATGATAGCAGAGCGATATGGGTTTGGCAATAGAAAAAAGACTTTTTTGTGATAAATAAAAAATCCCGATCACAATCGGGATTTTTCGTTTGTTAGAAGAAAATTTTTAAGCTTCACTGGCGATACGAATCGCTGGGCCCATGGTGGTGCAAATAACCAAAGTTTGAAGGTAGGTGCCTTTGGCAGTTGCCGGTTTGGCGCGTTTCAAGACATCGAGGAAGGCAGCAAGGTTTTCTTTAAGCTGAGCTTCTGAAAAGCTGACCTTACCAATAGATTGGTGGATGTTGCTGGTGTCATCGTTCTTGAAAGTGATTTTACCTTTCTTGAGCTCTTCGACCATTTTCTTGACGTTCGGACTAACGGTTTCAGTTTTTGGATTAGGCATGAGACCTTTTGGACCAAGGACTTTGGCAACTACGGCAAGTTTGGCCATCATATCAGGGGTAGTGATCGCTACATCAAATTCAATTTTACCGGTATCTTTAATGCGTTTAATGTCTTCTTCCCCGTAGACAAAGTCTGCGCCGGCGTCTTTGGCTTCTTTTTCTTTTTCAGCGCTGACAAAAGCAGCTACCTTTTTGGTTTTACCGGTGCCGTGAGGAAGTGTGGCACTGGCGCGAACCTGTTGTTCACCCTTTTTAGGATCAATACCTAGGTGAGCGTGTACTTCCACGCTGGCGTCAAATTTAACGCCACTGGTTTCTTTGACAAGCTTTATGGCGTCGTCCCAGGAGTAGACTTTGTTTTTGTCTACTTTGGCGGCAATTTCTTTCATTCGTTTGTTCATAGGTCTTGAGGTTAGTGGTACAAGCCCCCCGAGGTGTCCCAAGGGTCCCACCGATGATAAAAGTAGCTAAAGTATAGTTAAGACAAGGGTTTTTGTCAAGTAACTGAGGTAAAAGAGTATATAAAAAGCGAAAGCGGAGCTGGTCAGGCTCCGCGAGGGGTTTAACGACCGGGGTGGGTGCGCCGCGCTTCGACTAGAAGCGCAGGCGCGACTTCAGCTCCGCGGCGGGGTACGCCTTGTAGCTCTTCGTGACGACGTCGCGCTGCGACCCGGAGGGCAGGTACCAGACCGGGCCGGGGAAGCCGAGGTCGATCTTGGTGCCACCGGTAGCGTCGCTCAGGTCGAGCACCTCCTGGACGACCATCGACTGGCCGGCGTAGAGGGTCGTCGTCTTCATGGGCGTCAGGTTGACGGACCAGGGGATCTGGTCGACCGGCTGGCCGTCGAGCCAGGTACCGCTCGGGTCGCCCTCGTAGGCGTTCCATTCGCGGGTCGGCGCCATGGGGAAGGTCGGGGTGCCGGTGAAGCCGCGCACGGAGTAGACGAGGATCGGCGGGCAGCCGTCGTTCATGATGGCCGGGTTCGTGATGACGATCTTCTGGCCGGGCGTGCTCGAGGAGGGGGCCGCCGCCGTGCCGTCGGGGAACTTGTCGCTCACGACGCCCGGGCTGTCCGGCGCGTACGTGATGATGGGCTCGTGCGCCGCGACGCAGCGCGCCTCGTCCCCGGGGGTGAGGTCGCCGCAGGCGCCGAGGCCGAGGCCGAGGGTCGACAGGAGGCTGGCAAGGAGGATGTTCTTCACGGTGCTCTCCATTTCAGGTACGCTAGGCTGGCGGGAATCGCCGGCGTAGGCCCTGTTTCCAAGTAGGTTTGTGGTTCTTGCCGCAGTTAAGCGGACGATAGTTTATATCATATTTTGAGGGATTTGTCAAGAGGTGTTTGGGCATTTTTGGCTAAAATAAGCGATTTAGTACTCTAAAATAGAGTGTGAAAAAGAGGAAAAAAAGGCAATAGACAAAAACGCCTCTTTGGCGTAGGATACGAATGCTTCAAAAAATATGTTTTCCGGCATCATTCAAACTATTTCTAAAATTCAAAAAAGTTCCACGAAAAATGGTTCGCTTTTTCTGACTTTTGAGAAACCAAAAAAATGGAAATTAAAATTGGGTGACTCAGTAGCCACCAACGGTGTTTGTCTTACCGTGCAGGCACTTACAAAAAATTCCTATACTGCCGAGCTCATGCCTGAAACGCTGGAGCGATCTACCTTTGGTAAAGATATTCCAAAGCTTGTAAACCTTGAACCGTCGGTAACACTGGCAACCATGATGGATGGTCACCTGGTACAAGGACATGTGGATACGGTTGGTGCAATTAGCGAAGTTAAAGATAGAGGCCGTTCGCGAGTCTACAAAATTACGTTTCCAAAAAAATACGCCCATCTCGTGGCTGAAAAAGGAGCGGTGACAATTGATGGCGTCAGTCTCACGGTAGTTGATTGTGGAAACGATTGGTTCACGGTTTCGCTGGTTGATTATACGATTGAACATACGACACTGGGGAATAAGAAAAAGGGTGAACTGGTTAATCTTGAATTTGATGTTTTTGCCAAATATATTTCACGCATGCTTAAAAAGTCATAAGTATTTCTATCTATGCAAAATTCGACTAAAGGTATTTTTAAAAAATTTAATGCCAAAGAATATCGGGTGGCGATTGTGGCGGCGCAGTTTAATCGTGATATTACCGAAGCAATTACCAAGCATGCTGTTACCACACTTGAGGAATATGGTGTGCTCCCAGAAAATATGCCGATTCACCGGGTGGCCGGTAGTGTGGAAATTCCCGTAGTTTTAAAGGCGCTCGTAGATACGAATCGATATGATGCCATTATTGCAGTTGGCGCAATCATTCGCGGCAGCACTGATCACTATACGCATGTTGCGAACATTGTGGTAGATGGTGTGAATCGTACCATGGCCGCCGGTGTGCCGGTTGGATTTGCTGTGCTCACTGTTGAAAATCATGCGCAGGCAATAGAGCGACTAGAGATTGGGCGCGACGCAGCAGTAGCCGCGCTACATGCTGCTAAAGTTGTTACGAGCATTGAAAAGGTGAGTGAAAAATAAATAATATTTTTATGGAATTGAAACCGCTGACCCCCGAAGAAAAACACGTCATTATTGATAAAGGTACCGAACGCCCTTTTACCGGTGAGTACGATGATTTTTTTGTTGAAGGTACGTATACCTGCCGCCAGTGCGGAACACCGCTGTACACATCGGACAGCAAGTTTCATTCAGGATGTGGTTGGCCAAGTTTTGACCAGGAAATTCCAGGTGCAGTAAAACGCACCACTGATGCGGATGGAAGCCGTACCGAAATTACCTGCAATACCTGCGGCGGTCACCTCGGCCATGTCTTTACCGGCGAACACCTTACTGATAAAAATACACGACATTGTGTTAATTCGCTTTCGCTCAAATTTATACCTAAAGCAAAATAGTTTCTCTAAGCCAAAAAACAGTCCGCATGGGCTGTTTTTTTGTTGTAGATAAGCCAAAATACCCTTGACAAAAGCGTTAAAAAATGGTAGCGTACAACGCTTTGCGTAACGCGCAAAGTTTTTTGTACCTTGAAAATGTTGTTCTGACCAACGAGAAACGCATTGTTCGTTTATGGTTAGTCAGAACAACAACTTTTGGAAGAGGAGGGCCCTCCATGCCAACGATTAACATTTTGGTGCTGCTTATGCTTCTGGTGGCTGCTTGTGGCGGTTACACGCCGCCCTTGGTAGCTGTGGCCGAAACTTTTGAGCCCAAAATCAACCCGCCCGTTCAGGGGAGCGGTATCATTGATCGCGTGTCGATCCTGAGGCCGGCCACACCATGCCTTCCGGTACCAGCAAGCATTCCGATCATTCCCGAGAGCGTTCGGCCAATTTGGGCAAACGAGATGTCGAAGTTCATTGCGGGTGGACGGCCTACGCCGCGCCACAACAAGACTTCGCAGTCGGGCGCCGCGAGCTGGCAGCCGCTGACGGAGGATGAGATCCGAGACCCGAGTGAGCTGAAACGCGTCATCGTGGCGCGTCTCGGCGGCGCCATGATCGACGGCCATGTCCTGGACTCGTGCCAGCCGCTCGCGGCGACTATCTACACCTACATGGTGGACGGCAAGCCGAGCCTTGGTATTCCGCTGACAGACGAGCAGCTCCAAGATGATGGTTTCTACACGGCGCGCGATGCGGCAACCGGCGAGAAGATCGTGATGAAAATGATTATGCCGACGGATGTGTCGCCGAACCCGCGGGTGAAGGAGGCCCAGGTGCTCAAGGTTTGCTTTGATGATGTCATTGGTCAGCGGGCCTGCGCGTTCGTACTTGTGCCAAACACACCGGGGTCCCATCCGCTCGCTGTCGCCTTCCACCAGAGTCAGAACCAGTGGGGAGCGCTCGAAACCATGGGGGCCATTCCTTATAACCATATGTCGATGACGTATGGCCAGGAACTGGCCGGGCGCGGCTATGTCGTGGTCATGCCCATCCAGAATGGGTATGGCGAACTGTTCGAAGAGAACCAGGGTGCGACCGAGTGGAACGTGTTGCGTAACGCACGAATCCGGCTCGCCTTCCCCGAGGCGTCGCTGGTTCTTACCGAGTTCTGGCAGTCGCGCCGTGCGGTTGATGCCGTGCTTAATTTCAAAAGCATCCTCAACATCGCTTCCGACCATTACGCAGTCGTAGGTCACTCAAAAGGTGGTTACAACGCTGTCGTGATGGGTGCGCTCGACCCCCGGGTCAAGAGCACGTTCGCGAACGGCGGACGCCTCAGCTACCCCATGAAAGGGTCTGACGGCGACGACAACGCGACCGAGCTTGCCGGCACGCTGCAGAAGGGAATGGTGTACTCGTGGTGCGAATGGAGCGGTTACATCACGGACACGTGTTTCTACGCCGATCGCCCTGACGAGTACCCGCTCGACGCGAACGTGTTTTTTCCACTCCTGGTTGGGCCGGGCAAGAGCTTCATTGCCGGTCTTATCGAAGACGACCGTTTGCCGGGAGCGGTCGTGATGGATGAAAACAACCAGGCGACGCGGAGTCGCTGGCTTTCCATGCGACGCCTCGGCGAAGAGCTGAAGCGCATTGCGATCCTTCGAGGCGGCATCGGCTACACCGGCATCGTCTGGAGCGGTTTTCGCGAACCGTGGGGTATTCCGTACCTCGCGGCAAACGAAGGCGACCTGGTCGCACTGCGTAACTTCACGGTCAACCAGAACGTCGGCGGCCGTACCCACGGCCTCTACCGTACGGTTGGCATCCCGGCCGCAGCCATTATGGACGCCCTGATGCATGGCGACCCAACGCTGAACCCGAACTCCTACGGCAGCGAGGTTCACCTGTCGAACGGCGGCCGCTACTAACAATATATTCTTCATCTTAACGACCAAGAAGTCGACTGGTGGAAATTATTTCTTTCACCACCCGCCGACTCAACGTGTCGAGCAGTTCTATGCTCGCTACGTTGAGCGGGTGGTGAGTAGAAATTTTTTTCTAAGCACAGGAGTGTTTAGAAAAAAATTTTTAGATGTGCTACTCTAGCAGTAGATGCTTAATTAGAAAATATATGTCCGAAAAACTTTCGTCACAAGAACTCAGAGCGATTGAAGAATGGGACAAAAAAGCCAAAAGTGATAAGCCTGCAGATCATGCACGGCCGAAACCGGAGGATGAGTGGATGAAAAAACATCAAGCACATCGAGATAGTATGGGTGACAGGGGCTGGGCTGATGAATTGGTGAAAAACGATGCTGCGGCTCCAAAAAGTGATGCTGTACAATTAAGTCCAGAGGCATTAGCGCTTCGCAAGCAAGTGGAAGCATTAGCTAGGGCAAAAAAAGAATCTAAGCCGCCAGCTGAGCCGGCTCAAAAACCAAAAAAGAATTTGCTTGATCGTTTTCTTGGTCGTTAACTAAAAAATCCTTGCTACAGATGGCAAGGATTTTTTATATTTCTTAAGAAGTACGCTGATCACAGAAATAATTAATTGCATCCCGCAGCCACACAGCAAGCCCGGGTCGAAATGTATCATAGTAAGCCGTAAACCTAGGGTCGTCGACATACATCTTTCCCAGATTGCGGTACATTTCTGTTGGACAGTCGTAGAAAAATTGGATGCCTTTATAATGTTCGGCAACGAGCGCTTGTGCTTCCGGGCTATCAACAGGTAAGTCCATAGTGTCCGCTAGTTTTTGTGTAAACTTCTTTCCATCCTCTTTTAGTTTGGCCATTTCATCCTTGGTCATTTTTGCTATTTTCGCCGTGCTTTGTTTGTACGCTTCGGTATTTCCCCAGCGTTCCTTTACTTCTGCTTGATACTGTTTTACATCGTCGTCTTTGAATGCGTCATAGAGTTCGTCGCCTTTGATTGGTTGATTATTTTGCATAGTCGTAATTGTTGTAGTGATTGTAGTAATAAGTTTGTCGAGTCGTTTTCGGTTTATGACGATCATATTTTTAATTTAATCAAAAGCCCCAAAAACCCACAACTTAGTGAGAATAAGAAATAAAATAAAATAAACTAAAAAAAAAAAAAA
>CAZINT010000004.1:0-19205 GCA_964540825.1 uncultured Gammaproteobacteria bacterium | reverse complement strand
GATTGTAGTAATAAGTTTGTCGAGTCGTTTTCGTTTGAGCTCGATCATTTTTTTCTGTTCGTCAAGCGCGCCAATAACGCTGTAGTTCGGTCGATTCAGAATTTCTTTAATTTCAGCTAACTCAAAATCTAATTCACGGAAAAAAAGAATTTGCTGTAAGCGAATCAGTTGGGGCTCTTCGTACTGCCGGTAGCCGTTTTTCTGGATATTGGCAGGGGAGAGGAGGCCGATCTCATCGTAGTAATGCAGCGTGCGCACGCTGACGCCGGCGAGTTTGGCTAGATTATGAATGGTGTAGGGCATAGTTTTTAGTAGCTACTATAACCCAGTTTAAACTATGACGTAACGTTAGAGTCAAGGAGGAGTGTGGATAAAGTGGTGCGTATCCCTTGGCAGTATAACGAATTGTCATTCCCATGAAAACGGGAAGTCATGAAAGTCACCCGCCTGCCAGGAAACCCGGATTCTCGCTTGCGCGGGAATGGTACATGAGAATTGTGTGCCGTGAAGGGTGATATACAGATAAAGTTATATTTAAGGTGCGGACATGGTCTTGACAAACAGCATAAACTGTGATATTATTTTTCGTTGCTTAAAATTCGCCTTTATTCTTTTGTAACTACAGTTATAAAAGAGTGGGGGTGATACACCTCTACGGCCATTAATCAAAGGAGACCTGCCATGGGCACGTACTTCTAGGTAAGGTGTCCGGAAGTAGCCGTCGTCATTCCTCGCAGTACGGATACTCGAGGAAAACGACGTCGGCTGAGGTTGATGTCGAATTCTCGTGTTTTAGGAGAAGACGATATGAGCTGGCCGAGTTAGCAGAAGTTGACCCGCTCCAGGTAAGGGTCTAGCGCCAAGATTTTCGGCGTGAATGTAAAATATGAAGATCGTTCAAAAAATTCCCACGCTTGAGTAGTGCTCATAGACAGCAGGTGAATAGGTAACAGGGCATAGCCCGACCTGCCGAGAGTGGCTGCAGCGTGGACGCCTTCTCGTCCTATAAGGAGGTGCTCCATGACCTGGCACTAGCTCATCAAGGTGGTTGGTAAAAAAACTAACCATCGCGGAACCCCGCCTCGCCCGGGGTTGGATTACCGGCAAGAGCCCCTCGATCCGTCGAGCAGCTCATCCGGTTCAATTCGACAAGTCGAGAATGCCCACCTCACTTCGCGCACAGCCTGTGCGAACCCACCAACCGTGCTCTTTGCCCCCCCCTCTTTAGCCGAACATCATTGCGACCGCGCGCTTCGACCATAACGCTCGAAGCGGCGTTCGCCCGGAAGTGATTAGTTCGGCTTCCCCTTAGACCAGTCTTACTCAAGACTGGTCTAAGTGTTTTTAAGCATACAAAAAGCTCTATAAAATATAGAGCTTTTTGTATATCGGACCAGTATCGTTGGCCCGCTGACGCTGACAAGAAATCAGAGCGGAACTATAGTCATCCAGTCGTGCGGATCGGAGTTCGGCAGGCGCTGGATGCTGTCGTAGCGATCGAGCAGAAGACGCGGCACGGTATGCTCGGCGCTGGTGGGGATGAGGGCCCGATCATTCCCCCGAACGAGCTCGGTAACTGCGCAAATGGTCGCTGCAGTGCCTGTGCCAAAGAGCGAGTGCAGGCGCCCCTGCCCTGATGCTTCGAAGAGCTCGTCGACAGTGAGGCGACGTTCTTCCACTTTCCAGCCGGCTTCACGAAGCAAGACGATCGCTGTTTCACGCGTCTGACCGGGAAGGATAGTGCCGTCGAGCTCGGGAGTAACGATGGTGTCGCCGATGACAGCAAAGAGGTTCATTGACCCCATCTCGCCGCAGAACTGATGGGTACGATCAGTCCAGAGCACCTGTCCGTAGCCGTCCTCTTTGGCAATGGCGGTGGCATCGATCGCTGCGGCATAATTAGCGCCCGCTTTGACATCACCGAGCCCGCCTTCTGAAGCGCGGACATGCTCTGTTTCGACTTTGATCTTGAGGCCGTTCTTGCCGTAGAGGCTCATGATCGGTGAGGCAATGACGATAAGCAGGCACTCGTTGCCCGGGTCGATGCCGAGGTACGGCTCGGTACCGAGAAGGAGTGGGCGAATGTAGAGCGAACAGCCCGGGTCCGGAAGTGCCCAGCTTGACTCGATTTTGATGTACTCGAGAATCGCCGTGGCCAGATCGTGAATTTCCGGGCATGGCAGTCTGAGCCGTGCGGCACTTTTTCGAAAGCGTTTGAGATGTTCGTAGAACCTGAATATCCGAACCCGGCCATCGCTGCCGTAAAAGGCTTTGAATCCGTCGAAAGCCGTTTGGGCGTAGTGGATACCGCATGCTGCCGGCGAAATTGAGATGTGCTGATAGGGCTGCAGATGGCATGGCCCCCAGCCGCCCTTATTCGTCCACCGCCAGATGAGCATGTGGTCAGTGAAAATGCGTCCGAAAGGAATTGGTTTATCGGTTGCCGGTTTTTCTTTTGATTGCAAGACATGGTCGGTAACGAACTGCATCGCAGTACCTCCTGGTCTTGAAATAACACAGTCTTGCAGACCCGTCAAACACACACTATTGACGCAGAACCATGGCTGTGACAAGATGTGAAAATATCTTAAAATAATTTTGAACACTATGGATACTTCGCTTAAAGAAGAAGTAAATACACGCCTTGAGTTTATTCTCGCGCTTTTTTTCATGGCCGTGATGATCGGTATTAGCTGGCTGTATTACCGCCGTGAGTTAACCGATCTGACGCATATCAGTATTTTTGAATTTTTTATTATCGTGCTCGCGGTATTTCGCCTCACGCGGTTGTTTGTCTATGACGGTATTATGAAATACGTCCGCGATCTTTGTCTTATCAAAGAGCGTGTGAAAGATGAAGCGACGGGTAAAGAAAAAATTATTTGTCACAAACCGACTGTTGGATTGCGTAAGGTATTGGCCGATTTGTTGGCCTGCCCCTGGTGTGTGGGTGTTTGGCTTTCAGCGGCGGTGATTATTCTCTATACAACCGTTGCGGCGAGTCACTTAATTATCTTTATTTTAGCTGTTGCGGGCCTTGCCTCATTTGTCCAAATTACTATTAACGGTATCGGGTGGACCGCCGAAAAAGAAAAACTGATTGTTAAAAATAACGAAAGTTAGTATACTGGTAGTATATGAAAAATAATCTACCACTTACCGAAGGCCTCGAAAAATTAGCCGACCTGGCTATGAACCAGTCGGCCGGGCAAAAAGAATTATTTGCTGGCGAAATTTACAAAAAACGCTATCGTAATTTCTTTACCTTGCCGCTCTATTGGGCTGTCATGGGTTTTTTCCTCTGGCTGGGGACTCATTATAAAGCCCGTTTTTCGCCCATCGCGTGGTACGTCTTTGTAGGCATGGTAGGCTTTTTTCTCTTCCTTAGTTTTCTGCTGTGGCTTTCGTACGCGCAGGTGATTATCAAAAGCTGGCGAAAAAAATAAATAAAAAATACCCCGACAATTGTCGGGGTATTTTTTATTTATTCAGCAATTTTCCAGGTGGCGTGTTCTAGCACCTGCTGGTTTCCTTCGGCGCCCGTGGAAGGCAGGGTGGGGTTAGCGCCCGGATCCGGGATATATTTTTTTTCAACCAGTGTACCGGCGGCAATAATTTTTTTCCCTTCAAGCTCGTTTGGCCATGCAGGCAAATTTTCGATGTACACGATTGCTGTGTCAGTTTCGAGCACGGCACCGGCCTGAGCGTTACGGGCTATGCCGGTGAGCGAGGCTGTGGAAGCGTTCGTTTCGCTGTCTCGTTTAAGTCCCAGTTCAATAAACATAAAGCCAATAGTTATAAGTACCGCGAGCAGAGAAATTGCAATAATTTTTTTAGTTGTCGTAGTCATACTTTAAAACCAAAAAATAAAAAGTGCTTCAAGTATAACAGTTTGGGTGCACGCCCGCAACAAGAAGTGTTTAGGAGTTTTTAGATGTTGTGGGTGCAATACGACCGGTGATGTACCCGGCAATTTTTTGGAGAAGGAACGCCAGCGGCAGCAGGAGTGCTAAAGAAATAGCTGTTGCGGCAGCCGGTGGCAGCCAGGTAAAGAGGGGAGAATAACGATACAAAAGCGGCCAGTGCAAAAGATAGATTTCGTACGAATACGTGCCAAATAGAAGTAAAAAACGACTGGAAACCTTGCTGAGGAGGGCGACGAGTATAACAAGCGCGGTAGTTCCAAGGCTTATGGCTTGCTCGATTCTTAGGCCCTTGCCGACACCTGAGTCAATAAGAAAATGGCCGATATAATAAAGACTCGCCATGATGATTACATAGCGGACCGTCGTCACAAGTACTTTGGGTAGACGTGGAAAACGACTCCAAAAATTTTGGAGGGCGGCCTGGTGCTTGAGTGTGAATTCGGTAAGCCCGGCAAAAATCATGCCGAGCGGAAAGGCCAAAATGTGCAGGCGGTACAGTCCCAGCACTCCTTCGTCAACTGGGAGCTTAAGTTTTGTTACGACAAAATAACCGATCAGCAGCGCAAGCATGCCCGATACTGCCGGAAAGCGCTTAAAGAAAATAATCGGAAAGATAAGATAAAAAACCAAAATAAGGGTGAAGTACCAGAGCGGTGAATCAATATCGGCGTAGAGATTTGCTTTGGGAAAAAAGCCGATGAAACTTTGCAAGATAGTTTTAAGCGGATAAAAAAGCTGAAGAAAAACGGCGTCTAAAGCAAGGAGTACGAACAGTGTCAGTAAAAGAGGGACATATAACCGAAGCAGTCTTTTTTTATAAAAATCACGGCGAGATAAAGGGTTTTTTATTGCTGAACGGGTGAGTCCGTAGCCGGAAATACATAAAAAGATATTTACCCCGACACCGGCAGCAATTGATAAGGGGTACAGAAACCGCGTATCGCTAACGAGGTAATAACCGATATGCGCAAAAATGATTGCCAAAATACTGGCGCCCTTAAGCAGTGTGCTGACTTCGCTGCTCAGTACCCACGAGGCGGGTTTTTTCTTTAAAAAAATAAGCACCAGCAGCGCGAGCGTGAGTTCGAAATAGAGTGTTTGGGTTGTTGCGTCGGTAATTGGAAAGACCATAGTGGGCTCTGTACAGCAGAGCAGTACTATAGCAAAAAATTGAGTCTTGTCGAGTAGACGCCTGTAGTGCCACGCTTGAGTGCATCAGGAGAAGAGTTTTTTGAGAGCGGTTTTTTTGTTTTTAAAGAGACGAGTTAGAGCAAATAATTTTGATTCGACAACAAGAACAGTCGCCGCCAAAACTGCGTCAAGAATAGGAAAACCCCGAGGGTACGCTGTGCCTTTGCCCTGTCCGATAAACTGAGCGTAGGGTTTGGGAATGAGTACGGTCATTTTTTGTTCAGCACGTATTTTGGTAAATTCAACGCCAAAGAAAAATATTTGGGCTGAGTAATTGATCCAGAGCAGCAGGACGATGAGCGAACCGGCAATGCCATAGGCCGAGGCAAAGTTTTTTTGACCGAAATACCAACCAAGTAAAATTTTACCCAGGGTAAATAAAAATGAGGTCAAGAGCGCGCCCGGCCAAAGCGCCTTCCACGGGATAGTGAGGTCAGGCAAAAATTTAATCAACAAAGCAAACAAAATAAAAATAATCCCGACCGATACAACAGTGTCGAGAATCCAGAGTAAGAAAGGCGGAAAGAAGAGGTGTGTGGCAATAGTTGATGAGAAAAAACTGATGCCGGCCGATACAGCGAGCGAAACAACCAGGAGGAAACCGATTACCAGAATAAGCCCCAGGGAGAAAAATCTTTTACTGATGGTTCGTTTGATGGTGGCTTGATCGGGTTTTACTTCTATATTCCAAATAGCATTAACAGCATCTTGGAGCGAAACAAGAAGTCCGGTAGCGCCGAGGATAAGCGTTACGACGCCAAGAATAGTAGCCAGCGCTGAGTGAGGCGAACCGTGTGCAGCCGCTAGCATCGAAGCAATAGCGCCAGCCCCTTCCGGCCCCAAAATGCTCTGCATTTGAGCGATAATTTGCGCCTGCACATTTGAGGCACTGAAGAAAAAACTGGCAATGCTGATAATGATGATGAGGAGCGGCGCGAGCGAAAAAACCGTGTAGTACGCGGTCGACGCGGCGAGTTGTGGGGCCTTATCCTTTTGCCAGGCGCGAAAACTTTTTTTAAAGAGAGTAAGTAGTTGCATACAAAAATATATAAAGTACTACTTTCTTAACCATATAGCGGTTCGGTACTTTTGTCGAGCTGTGTATATAAAAAAATAACGACTCGTGACGAGTCGTTATTTTTTGGATTGATTTTAGGAATTCTTTTCAGCAATGTCGCCGATAACCGGGAGCATAACTTTGTTGCCCTGGTAGGCTTTGACGATCATGTAGATGGTCAAAACAAGTGAAGCAAGCCCAACGATACCGCGGAGCATATAGAGTCCCGGAAGAAGGCCGATAGCGTAGTAGAGGACGTATACTGCGATGGAAAGCAAGATGGACTGAAGGCCGTGAAAACGAGCAAATTTATCTTTGTAGACGAGGTAGACAATGAGTCCGCCAACAATACCAAAGAGGTAGGCAAGGGCTGCGGCTACATTGGATTTTACGCTGTTTTCGATTGGCTGTGGTGGCTGCTGAGGAGCTGTAGGAGTAGTGTTCTCCATACGAAAGAAGATTTAAAAATAATACGCTTAGTCTAGCATTTGGGTGGATTTTTGTAAATATCGCCTTGTGATTGAATTTTAAAAAGCAAATGAACTGGATGTTGGTGCGGTGTCAGTATGCTAAAAATAGCGCCCTGCAGTTACTTGGCTTAGAGTAAAGCTTTTCTTAATAGCACCCTTGACGAAGCCGTTCTTTTGTGCTAGGTTGAAACGTTTCAGCAATGAGACACGTTCTTTGAATAGCAAGAAATCGAGCGGTTGGTTTGCTAAGTATACAGGTGCTTTGCAGGACCAACCGTTCGATTCACAAAGGGGTGTACAGATGAAGAGCGCTACGAATATTTTTCCCACGCAGCAGGCTGCGGTTGCTCGCACTACCATGGCGCATGAAGTTTCTGACGATTCGCCGCTGTTTAACGCCGAGCAAGCCGTTGTGCGTTTTTCGTGCGACGCGCCGGAAAAGAGCGTGTTGCCACCAGCGATCGCTTTGCTGGATGGTCCGCGACCTGCGACGGAGTTCAGTCACGATTTCCACCCGACGGAGCTGGCGCCCGTTCTCGGCATGCCGCGTTTTGAGCAGTACATGAACCTGCTCGAGCTGCAGATTACGAACTTCATGTACCGCTGGCGCAAGGTCGCCATCATGTTTACGATGATCTTCTTCGTCTTCGGCATGTCCATTCTCGGACTCATCTCGCTCAAGATCGCGGCCGGTGCCATCCTCGAATTGGAACGCGAGCGCGACTTAAATATGCAGTTGGCGGCGGAAAACACTGCTTTGCGCGCCTCCACGATGGTGGTCGCGGCCTCCTCGGCCGTGCTCACAAAGGACGAGGCTGACAAGAAGGCCTACGCCAACTGCAGCGAGGAGCTCGGTTTGCTACTGGTTCCTCAACTGCCGATCGTGAAGCAGCTGAGCCTCTGTCAGGCGGAGATCTTTGACCGCCTGACCAAGCAAGCCAAGCGGCGACTTTATTAAACTTCCCTTGGAAGTCCCCACCGACCCTTCGGGCGGAGCCATGCTTCGCCCTAGTCTGCCTCCCCGGCAGACTCCTACCACACCCGGCGGTGCCACGCACCGCCTCCCAAAATTTTCTATCTTCGTGAAAGATATAAATGATGGGAAAAACAACCTTTATTAGAAATAAAGGCAGGGCCTGTTTTATTTTCGGGTTAATAGAGATCTGTTTTTGGCCGGCTGCGATTTCTGGTATCAATCGGATTGACCATGCGCGTGTTCATTTTTTGTTTGGCTCGGAGCGCTTCGGTAGCGGATAGTTTTTTGACCGGCACAGGGGATTCTTTTTTAGCAGGTTTTTTCTTAGCACCTTTTTTTGCTTCTAAGATTTCAAGTTGTTTTTTGTACCATTTCATAGTGAGATAGATTAGTAGTGATAAGTGTAGCAGGTTATTTTCAAAAAGTCATTTGGTTCGTTTGGAAAATAAAATACCCTTTTGTATGGGTATTTTATTGATTCGCTATCCCTCGTACTCTAAGCACAGTTTGATATGTTTAGAGTACGACGGAGGGACAGCGAGCTGCCCGTCCGCCCTGGTGCGCGCCGTTGTTGACGGCTAGTTTGCGAGGTCGGACGGCGTCGCACCGGTCTGCTCGTCGGGACTCCCGAAGATGCGGACCCAGTTGTCGCAGAACGCCTTGGTGTTGACCATCGGCGGCCCCCCTCGGCTGACGACGTGGAACACGTCGCCGTCGGACGAGCGGTCGCACGGCTCCATCAGCTTGTTCTGGCCTGAGGCCGACGCGCCGGGCGTGCGGGCCTCGATCGAGACCCGGCAGCAACTTCCGTCCTGCCGCATGAGCTCGGCGGGGGTGAGGCCACGCTCATCGGTTGGCCCGATGATGCGCAGGTGGTCACCTGCGTTGACAGAAATCTTTTCGTTATCACGCTTACGTTCCATGAGCAGAACCTCCATTGCCCCAAAATGGCGGGGAAATAAACTACGTATAAATAGTTTGTGTCCCAGACATTTTAAATCGACGTTCAATCTTAGTCCTTTTTTCAAAAAATGTCAAGATATACCGGTGAATTAACAAAAACGGCTGCTTATAAACAGTCATTTTGGTTAATGGTGAGGTGAGTGCTTTAGTCGCGTACAGCGTGCTGGTATTTTTTAATCAATTGCTCAAGATCCGGAACCCCAAATGCTTCAACTAGTTTTTCAAAGCGAGCTATAGAATCTTCGCCATACTTTGCTGCGCTTTTTTGGCACCAGGCAAACGAATTAAAACAAGGTCTAAATTTGGAATGAAATTTGTCGGCATACATAACGAGTTGCTCTTCCGCGGTATCCGCGAGATAATCAGTGAAGGGAAGGGGTAAGTGTTCGCGTTCAATAGCCGCTGCTGTGATGCCGCTCCCGGTATGGTGCGACGCGAAGCGCCAAATTGTTTCTGAAAAATTTTCTTTTTTTAAAAGTGCTTCACCCAAAATTCCGTGAGTGATATAACGGCTCGGGTCGAGTTCGGCCCCCGCTGCAGTAAGGAGTGGGTAGACGCCGATATCGTGGAGTAAGCACCCTGCGCGAACAAGTTCGTTATCAATTGATAGTTTATTTTTCAAAATAAGCGCTTCAGCAATTTGCCAAACAATCTGTGAGTGTGAAAAAACCAAACTAAAGGTTGCTTCACTCGGCGCATATTTCTTATGGAGATTTTCAATTTCGTTTGCGGTTGGCAGCTGCATAGCATTATGTTTTTGGATGAGATTTTGGCCATTCAATTAATTTTCCAGCCTTTCGTTCCATGGCATCTGCCAAACGAATATATCGAATATTTTTTTTGGGCACCAGGTTGTGATGGGGTGAGTGGTCAATTGCTTCGGCAATTGAAAACAAGTCTTCATCGGTCGTAATCCATTTTTTGTTCAGCTTTTTCAAATTAAACGGCTCCGAAAAACTACGCAAGACTTTTTTGCCGTTCGAATCTAAAAAATATTCATGAAAATATGATAGCGCCAGCTCGCGCAGTGTCTTGTACACCGGGTCGCGAAAACGAAGCGATGCATGATTCGTTTTGCTGATTGCTCCCCAGTACCCATTACGCTTGTACAGCGCTACCACGTGATCGGCATCCCGGCCATCAGTTTTAAGGTCGAGGAGGAGTGCTGGTTCGCCCTGCAGCCAGAGCGCCAGTGCGGCAATCAGCGCGCCTTCCAAGCAATGCATTCTTCCTACCTGAAGTGTTCGACGTGGTGACATGTAGGTCTCGCCGTGTTTTTCATGGTTAATCGGAAAAGTATCCAAGAAGTTTTGGATTTTGATTGGGGTATTCAGTTTACTAAGTAGTTTTGCTTCAGAAAAGGGTAGATCAAGCATAGAATACTAATAAGTATACAACAGTATCCGCTGTTCGGTAAAATTAAAATACTTCCCTTCTATCTTGACAAAAGAGTAAAAATATGGTTACCTCGACAGGCGCACTTTACTCTGAGGTGTGCTCGAAACCACTGTGGGAGTGTAAAAACGATGAAGCATTTTTCACCTACTGTTGCCCTTGGTCTTCTGGGCCTTGCCGCTGGGTGTGGCTCGCCGGAGAGCCACACCCAGCCGGACGTCACCCTGTCGGTTCACCGAAACCTGGGCCTCATCGGCATCGACATCGACATGCAGCGCCACACCGAGCCTTTCGACCAGCGGCCCGCCCTCAGCATCAGCGTGATGTGGCCGTTTGAGGAGGCGGCTGACTACCTAAAGATCGGCTGGGGCACGCAGCCCGGCATCGTGGGCAAGCACGTCGTGGCGATCGGGGCGCCCAAGCCAGCGCGCGGCTACAACATCTGCGCCGGAAACGGTGTCGCCTGCCTCTCATGGAGGGCGCCGTCGATGCAGCAGCAGTTCAAGAACGAACTCAGCGAGCGCGGCGATTCGACCTACACCTGCTACTTCCGCCGGGATACGCTGGGTGCCGCTGTCGCGACCGAGCTCGATGTCACCCTTTCGGCGAACATCCTCGCTGGTCGCTATCCGAGCTACGATGATGTCGACCCGAACGTTGGCGCGCTTGAGCTGATCGGCCCCGATCGCCGGAGCATCGGCGGGTTCGTAGCCACGTTCCCCAGCGCCTACTATCCCGCGGATGGCTACGGTGGCCTGCGCGGGGTCAACCAGGATGGCGGTAAGTACCCCGCTGGTCTCCTGGTCGACTGTCGGTAGCGTTCGACCGCACTCTTCGTTGAACAAAAATGCCCGTCCCGGCTGGAAGCTGGGGCGGGCGATGTGTTTTTAAAACGTTTACTCCTGCAGTACGCTCAAAATATTGCCCGCCGGGTCTTTGAACCACGCCATGGCCTTGGGTCCTCGGTCACTCCACACGATACCCTTTTCGTTTGTTTTTAAGTAAGGTAGATCGTAGTGCTCCATGGTGACACCTTTTTGAGTAAGTTCATCAACCGCTTTTTCAATATCTTCCACTATGAAATTGAGCACTGTAAAATCAGCCGGTTTGTTGGTAGGAGACTGATAGATAAATACGTTGACGCCTCCAAACAAATGAAGCGAAAGACCTTCGGGCGTTTTTTCAACAGTAAGGCCGAGGGTTTCGCTGTAGAATTTGTGAGCGGCATTAATGTCTGCTACCGAAAAGCTGGAAAATGTTGGCGAAGAAGTAAACATGGAATTATTTCTTATCAAAATTCAACATCCAGTGCATTCCAAATTTATCTGTACACATGCCAAAGATCGCGCCCCAGAACTGAGTGGCAAGGGGCATGATTACTTTTCCGCCAGCCGCGAGGTTGGCAAAGTGGGTGTTGATTTCTTCTTCGCTTTGGCACTGGAGTGAGAGCCAAACATTGTTACCTACAACAAGTTCACCGGGGTCCATTTTGTCGGATGCCATCATGAGCACCGTGCCATTTTTTGCAAGGCTCGCATGCATGACCTGGCTCTGTTTTTCAGCAGGGAACTGGTCTTTAGCCGGGCTTTCTCCGACTGTGCCGAGCGTCAATTCGCCGCCAAGGGCCTGTTTGTAAAATTCCATTGCTTCGCGACAATTACCATTAAATGAGAGATAAGGGTTAAGCTGGAGCATAAGCGAGATTATTTAAAAGTATTTTTTTAGTATAGCATAGGGCTCAGACTTGACAACCTCAGCCTTTGGCGTCATACTAAGCTGTTTCGTTCATTTGAAAGGAGCGCAAACATGGTCCTTAAGTTGTTGAGCGACACCGTTCTTCCCATCTTGGTAATTGTTGCTGCTCTCTACTACACCTTTTTTCACGGCCGGGGCAAGAAGGGCGGCGGGGATCACCACGGGCATGGCGGAGGTCATCACTAGGCTTGCCAAGCAGGCAACAAAACGACCGTGCACCAGCTGCACGGTCGCCTCAACTAAATTCCTGAGAATATTTCAGAGGTTTTGAGAGGGTGCGACACCGTAGGGTGTCGTTTTTTATTTACATCATTGGTGCGATTCGTTTTTTGCCGAGAAAATATGAAACAAGAATGAGGCCTAAGAAAACAAGCGGAAACACGATGTTGAACACTGGGCCATGGGCAAATGCCCATGATAGTGAAGCGCCGAGGACGTTAATCACGAAACCGGCATACGCCCATTCGCGGAGCGTTGGATATTTGGATTGCAAGATGCCGACTACTCCAAGAATTTTGGATACGCCCACAATCGTCATGAGGTAGAACGGATAACCAAGTTGAGCCATCGCGTCTTTACCAGCCTGTACTTGCAGGATACCGCTTACGCCATCAAAGACAAAAAATACTGAGAGGAGGAGGGTGATAGTCCAATACAAAATTTTAGTAGTTTTGGTTTGCATAAAATTTTATAGAGATGAACTAGTCGTAGGTGTGTGTACTTTTCGGTGGAGCAGGTATGAAGCGATCAGTAAGAGCAGAGGGATGACTGGTGCAAAAAAGCCCTGTGGTCCGTCGCCGGAAGCGAGGTGCGAGAAAAGCGCTCCGAGCAAATCAAATGTGATCCCAGCATACGCCCATTCGCGAAGCGTCGGAGATTTTGGCTGCCAAACACCAATCACACCCAGCAGTTTTGCCCAGCCAACGATATATAAAATATAGACTGGATACCCGAGGTGGGTGATAATAGTTCGAGCCTCCGGCACTGCCTGAACATCAAATATGGCGCCAAGAGCAATAAACGCTGTAAAGATGGTGGTGACAATATAATACGCGATTTTGGTTTTTTTCATACGCGGTGGCGTAAGGAGTTAAGAATAAACGGTTTTATTTTATAACGAAACGTCCATTTTATCAAACGATTCATTCCACCCGTCAATCATCTGGTTTTGCGTGAGACCCGCTGGCATACCGACATGGCGAAGTGTCATTTTGGTTTTGTCTCCTAAGTCCTCAAACGTAAGGGTAATCTCAATTTCCAGGGGGACTTCCGGAGGCATGCCGTACATCTGCGGAGATACGGCGTTACCGTCTTTATCGGCAAAGCTATCAGTACAGACAATTTTTTGAAGCGGAATAATCTCTTTATACGTGCCGCAGCTCCAAAAATCTTTGCCAACCATTTCGGCTGGTAGTCCTTCGTTGCCATGCATGCAGAAAACATATTTTCCTCCCACACGAAAATCAATCTTCATATGCGGTGCGGTAAAGTTTTTTGGTCCCCACCACTTGCTTGCTTCTTCTGGTTTGGTCCACGCATCCCAGACGCGGGCGATTGGTGCGTTGAAAATGCGTTCGATAACAACTTCGTTGCTCATAGGTTTGTGTTTTACATAAGTAAAAATTACCTCTTTTTATTTTTCTTTACTTTCATGGGCTAAATAAATTTCCAAAGCATCGAACCGATCATTCCAGAGCCTTTCATAGTGCCTCAGAAATTGGTCAGCCTCTTTAAGACTAGCCGGGGAAAGCGTGACGATTTGTTGTTTTCCTTGCCGGCGTTTAGTTATCAGCCGGGCCTTTTCCATGAATTTAAGATGTTTTGAAATTGCTGCATAGGTAAGCTTGTAAAACTTGGCAATTTCTCCAACCGCAAGTTCGGTATTTTCAAGGTGCCGCAAAATATCTCGACGTGTCGGGTCGGCGAGGCAGCTAAAAATTGAGTTAAGTCGAAGGGTATATTCAACCATATAGTTGAATGATACCGCGAATTGTATGCGCTGTCAAATAGGAGGTGTGCGGCATAAAAATTCGCGCTCCTCGTACGGGGAAGAGGGTCCCTATCTTGACAAAGAGGGCGTTTTGCGCTATTCTATGTAGTTATTTGTTCGTTAAAAAATACCCGCGCAATGAGCGTGCCGCGTATTCTGTCTGGTTCTTAGAACTGCTTAGAATACTCGGCATCTCTGCCGGATACCAACTTTCAGCCTTGAGGTGAAAAGATGCGCCAACAGCTTGCTGATCAAAAATATTTCGAACGCGTAATTAATATGATGACGGCCTGGCATTTCGCTGTTGTTTTTTGCCACAGAGAAGAATCTGAAAATAAGAACGGTGACTCTAGTCAGCACGCTGTGTGCTATACCAAGGTCACTTCGCTGATTTTCCGCCATCGCTCCACTGGTCTTCATCTGGTGCTCAGGTACACCGAGAAGGTCGTATCCAACGGGCACTACTCTGCCCGTTGGAGCCTCGAGCTGGATAAAGAAAAGGTAGTACGCCTTGACCCGCAATTCTGCACCTGCCAAGGGTTCGTGGTAGCAAGCCTGCCCGCCGGGTCAGCGCCTCAGAAGATTCAGCTTGTTCAACAAGGTGAATCCGATGATGTCTACAGCAGGTATTATCCTTCGATGCTCGCCTGTGCGGCCAGGGAATTGGCTGCAAAGGTGCGGCATGCTCCCCCTGGCTAGTGAGGTACAATCAACGCATGGGTGATCCTGCCGTCGGGTCGTCCATTTCTTAACTCCCCGTCCCCACACTCCACCTGGGGATGGCGCCACATGAAGCAGGCCCCATCTCCCTTTATTCCTAAAATAAATTTAGAAATAAAGGGAGGGCCTGCTTTTTTGTTTATCGAGTAAACTATTGACAAAACCGGTAAATTTGGTAGTATCGAACACTCAGCGGGTGTGTAAAGTCAGTCGCATAGTTAACAAGTAGTATGCTATTGACCCTACACACTCCGGGGAGGAGCTTTCTATGCTGTTGCCTGTTAAGTTGGTGCTCAGTTTCATGTATGGCATCGAAATTGAGGGCGCTGGTAAAAAACCAGCCGCAACACCCGGTGAGCTGCTTGATGTAGCCCAAGGAGTTTTCGGTCGAACCTATAGCCTGTCAGACCTGAGCCTGGCCTATCACGAGCTCAATATGCATCTCCGCCATGCGCTGCCGGAGATAGCAGCGCTTCGCGCGGTTGTTGTGCGCGGCGTGACGCAAGGAACGCTCGACGCGCTGACCTTGAAGATCATTGATCGGTTGGGTGTGCCCACGATCGACGTGCCGGTCTACCACTAGCCGCAGTCACACTCCTTCCACCAAAACCGGCCTCACTACCTTTGAGCATCGCAGGTGTGCCTAAAGGTAGGGCCGGTTTTTTGTTCATTGATTCTTCATACATAATGGAATAGTATTGCTCGGCATGCTATAGTTTTAAAAATAAAATACTATGCGTATCCTTGTCGTGGAAGATGAAGTGAAATTAAATAAAGGATTGGTGGAAGGGCTGCAGAAACGCGGCTACACCGTTGATTTTGCGTTTGATGGTGAAGAAGGTGAAAAGATTGCCTGTATGAATGCGTATGATGTAGTGGTACTTGATGTTATGATGCCCAAGCGCGATGGCCAAACCGTTTGCCGCAATTTGCGCACCAAGGGGAAGAAAATGCCGATTATTTTTTTGACCGCTAAAGATGCGATTGAAGATAAGGTCTTAGGGCTCGATAGTGGTGCAGATGATTATTTAGTTAAACCATTTTCGTTTGAAGAATTGCATGCGCGCATCAGGACGCTGCTTCGCCGTCCAGCGCTTGCAACCAGCGATATTTTGTCACTTGATGATTTAGAGCTCGATACCCGTTCCCAAACAGTGACGATTAAAGGCATCCAGCTTGATTTGACACTGCGTGAGTATGGACTCTTGGAATATTTTCTTCGCAACCGCGGCGCGGTCATCACGCGCGATGATATTTTAGAACACGTGTGGGATCGTTTTTTTGATTCCCTCAGCAATGTTGTTGATGTGCATTTAAAAAATTTACGTAAAAAATTACCTGAAAAATATGCCAAACGTATTCAAACCGTCTGGGGCAAAGGCTACCGGTTGGTTTAAAAATCGTTTTCAATTTTCGCTCTGGAAGCTGACATTCCTCTACGCGGCGATTCTCGCGATAATTCTTTTTGTTTCGAGCGGTTTTATTTACAGTGCTTTTTCGAGCCGCCTGGAAAGCCGGTTTCGCAATGAACGACCACTGCCCGATGAGGTTGCTGCGACGCGTCCGCCGCCGCCAACAGCCAAGCAAGTGCGAGAAGATTTGGTACGGTCGATCCTCATTGTAAATGGTTTTTTGTTTGTTGTGGCCGGGCTTTCAAGCTATGTGCTCGCTCAAATTACCCTTGAGCCGCTTCAAGAAATGTACGATGGGCAGCGTAAGTTTTTTGGTGATGCTTCGCACGAATTGCGCACGCCCTTGAGTATTCTTCAGATCGAACTTGAGAATGCTCGGGAGGATGCCGCTCAAAATACCGTCGAGTATGAGCGTCTTACGAGTCACCTTGAGGAGGTCGAGCGGATGAGTAAGCTTGTAAACGACTTATTAACCGTATCGCGTTTTGATGAGTATCATGTTCCTGAACAAAAGCAATTTTCCATTGTGAATCTCATTGCACTTACGGAAAGTATTATTCTGCGCCTGAATTCTTTGGCAGAGCGTCAGAATGTGAAAATCGTTTTTGATTTGCCGGAGCATGAGGTCGCAATTTTTGGGCAAGAAGATGTGGTGGTGCAAGCTATAACGAACGTACTTAAAAATGCGATCGTCTATAATCATTCTGGCGGAAGTGTAACGGTGAGTGTTGCGATGAGTAAACACACGGCCAGCTTGCGTATTGTAGATACTGGCATCGGAATTGCTGCCACTGACCGTGAGAAAATTTTTGATCGTTTTTACCGTGCAGAGGCAAGTCGTTCGCGACAAACCGGCGGCAGCGGGCTCGGCCTTTCAATTGTACAATCTTCAATGCACTATCTCGGCGGCAGTGTTTCAGTTGCGAGCGAACTGGGTGTTGGCACTACCGTATCGCTCAATTTTCCAATTAAAAAAGCTTCATAATATTCTTCATACTTTCTTCACGGTGCTCTTGCTAGAATAGGGGCATAATCAAGAACGCCGCAACCAATGTGCACGAGGAACACCGAAAACGCGCTGCCTCATAAAGTACCTCAAGGAATATATTCCGAGGACTTCGGCGCTTTTCACCATAGCGTTTCTCTGGTTCTTCGCCTAGAAAACCCTCTATCCGTTTCCCTGGAATATAGTTCTGGGTCAGCATTCCCTCGCACGTAATGATCGTACGCGTTTGGGGCTGAGGCATTCGATAGAGTATTCTAGAATTTTATTCTTGTAACCTGTACCCCTATGAAGATTCCAAAAAAGAAGTATATTGCCGCAACGCTCGCACTCGCACTTGCCCTTACTGCTGCGAGTGTTGGTATCACGCATGCTGCCACCCTTACCACTGCTCAGTCAAAAAATCCCATGAGTAGTTTGGTGAGCGCTATTGCCACCAAGTTTAATCTGAATACAACGGATGTGCAGCAAGTATTTGACGCTCAAAAAGCACAAATGGATGCGGAGCGCCAAGCTAAAGACGCCGAGCGCCTAACTCAGGCGGTGACTGACGGCAAGCTTACCCAAGCCCAGGCCGACCTGATTACTGCCAAACAAAAAGAGCTGCAGACTAACCGGGAAGCCTTGAAAGATAAAACTGAAGCAGAACGCCAGACGGCAATGAAAACTGAAATGGATTCATTGAAGCAGTGGATGACCGATAACAAAATTCCTGTCGGCTATCTCCCCGTGGGAGGCCCCGGCGGACACGGTGGACGTGGACACGGCGGACCAGGTATGGATGGCCGAGGACCTACTCCTACTGACGGTGTAGCTCCAGCGACTGGTACAGCCCCGGTAGCTAACTAATACGTGTATAAAAACAGCCCCCATGCAGGGCTGTTTTACGTTTGAGTAAACTTTATATAATTTTATTTTTCCCAGTTAATAAGCCAGAGGGCGAGCCCGGCGAGCCCGACGCCAACCCATTGATGAAGTGAAAGTTTGGCGTCTAAAAAGAAATGACCGATTACTGCGGTGACTACCGGGTACAGACCGGTAATTAAAACGATGGTTGAAAAGTGGTGGGGTGGTGATGTGCGCAGCGCGTGGAGTAAGAAAAAAAGACCGCCCGATGACATAAGCCCCATGAGCGAGCCGGAAATAAATGAGCTTGTGGTTACCTTGCTAAAATCCCTGAGTCCGCCCCAGAGCAAAAAAATAAGTGCGTTCAAAACAATAAGCGCCCCCATTTCAAAAACCAGACTTATTTTTTCGCCGTGAACATCAGTAGCGCGGTCACCAAAAATTGAATAACCCGACCAAAGAAAAAGTGAAATGACCGACGAGACAATCCAGTTCATAAGTAAAAAATTATTGTACAAGTGTATCATGGATGGTTGCTAGAAGCTAGGCAGTATCAAAAAACCAGCGTACGCTGTACGCTGGTTTTTTATACGTCAGTATTATTTTATGGTTTTGGATACCAATCGGCCAGTACCACGTCAATATTTGGATTGCCTGCGTTTACCAATGCTTTAAAGCGCTGCACATCAGCTAATCCGTCCGGACCGCGGTAATGATAGGGGTACACTTGTTTCGGTTTGAAATCAAGTACAGCGCTCGCAGCTTCGTCTACGCTCATAGTATAGGGCAGGTTCATCGGTACAAATGCCAGATTAATATTTTTAAGCGCGCGCATTTCGGGTGTGCCCGCAGTGTCACCGGCAATATAGACCTGGTAACCGTCTTTTTCAATCACATAGCCATTACCACGGCCTTTAGTATGAAAAGCGGTAGGGGATTCGGGCAGGTTGTACATGGGTACGCCTGTGATAGTAAAGCCGTGTTCAGTAATTGTTTGACCGTTAGCAAGCACGACTGCTTGAGCAGCCAGGTCTGGCGGAAGTACCTCTTTCACTGCTTGTGGAACCACGAGCGTTGCTGTACCGATAACACTTTTAAGTGTCGAAGTGCTCAAGTGATCGCTGTGAATATCCGTGATGATAATAAGTGTGGCCGCACTCTGCCCCGCAAAAGCGGCGGCAGTGCCAACGGGGTCAATGTATACACCATCACTGCCCCAGGTGAGTACGGCTGTGGCGTGTGAAATAGGATGTACTTGCACAGGTGATTCTGTCATAGATAGTTTTGTTTCCTCAGTCTTATTGGCCGGATGAGTAAAGGCGGCGAGAGCGGCAAAGGCAATAACCACTACGGCAATCGCCCAAGCAAAAGATTTTTTCATACAAATAAAATAGAATAATTTTTATTTTTAGTATAGTGCGGGTTCGTTGATGCGTCAATAAAAATAAGAAATGCTTTTATATATGAAAAGTCCCGGCGGTGTGAGCGCGGGGACGGGTGC
>CAZINT010000003.1:0-215395 GCA_964540825.1 uncultured Gammaproteobacteria bacterium | reverse complement strand
AAGAAATGCTTTTATATATGAAAAGTCCCGGCGGTGTGAGCGCGGGGACGGGTGCGAGCCGTTTTTAACGACGTGCTTCGAGTTGGCGGTCGGGGCCAGGGGGCGTGTGGCAGGGCGAGCTGCTGCTGACGCGAGTCGCTCCATCAGCATCACGAGTATACCAGCGAGCGCTGTCAACACTCATGGCGCCAATTGCTCCAACCGGCCCGGTGATGGAACGCCGCAGGGCTTCGGGAACGCGTCCTTTTACATAGGGGTCGGTAAGTTCGGGTACATAGACGTACCCGCCAACGGGGGTGCAATCGGCTCTGATCCACTGGATCCGCTGCCCCGGCGGATCAATCACCAGGTGCGGAGCTTCGACGGGGTCGTACAGGGCAACGCCAGCGACACGATCGGCAAGCTTACCCGCGGCCCAGAAGGCCAGCATGCCAAGCACCAGCGCTGCAATGAGTATCACTACGATATATTTCTTCGGCATGATTGTTCCTCCGGTTTTTGTGATTAGTAACTAATCACAAATAGTGAAAAACAATGCAATGTATTAATTAAGTTCAATATCGATATGCCGCACCTCGGGCACACGTTCTTGAATGCGTTTTTCAATTTCATTAATTTTGGTGCCAATGAGGCGCGGGGCACGATCGCTCATTTCGGTACAGAAACGAACAAAAAGAGAATAGTCTTCACGTATTTTTTCAAATTCTTCTTTCAGTTCACCGAAATTATTTATTTCTTTTAACAGTTCGGTACCATTAAATTCTATTTCGCATTTAACGCGGTAGGTGTTGATATCGAGGACTGATGATTTAAAATCGATCACTTTTTCAACAGCCGGTTCCGCGTTAAGGAGGTCAAGCACCTGTTCTTCCATGGCACGGGGCATCGCTTTTTCTAATAAAAATTCGCGGTTTTTGATAATAAGCAAAATGGCCACTAAGGCCAATAAGCAACCAATAATAATCGAGCTGAGCGCATCCCACACCGAGCTGCCGGTGAGTGCTGTAAGCCCGATACCCGCAAGCGCAAAAAGTAAACCCAGTACCGCAACTCCATCTTCGTAGACTACTGCCAGAGTTGTGGGGTCGCCATGACGAATGATTCTTGATACTTTGGTTTCGGTGGTATGCGCCTTTAATTCTTTGATAGCCAGCACGAGCGTTACACTCTCAATAACGAGAGCGACTGCCAAGATTATATAATTAACAATGTTGGCGGTAATTGGTTCTGGTCTCAGGAGGGCGGTGATACCGTGATAAACAGTAATGCCGGCACCAACAAAAAATATTCCACACGCGCTGATGAGTGACCAGAAAAAACGTTCTTGTCCAAAACCATAATAATAATTTTTGTTGGCTTTGCGTTGTGACCGCTTGATACCCACCATCAGGAGCGCCTGGTTGCCGGTATCAGCAACGCTATGAATGGCCTCCGAAAACATCGCGGGAGAGGCGGTAATTATAAAACCGCCCCATTTCATAGCAGTAATAAAAATGTTGCCCGCAAGCGCGGCAATAACCGGGAGGAGTCCAATCGGTTTTGAGGAAGACATGTAGTATTGTGAATGGGTGAAGCTTATTTTTTTTCGGTAGTTTTGCCGTCAAAATGTTCCACATCTGCTTCGGCTTCGGCTTTGGTTTTGTGGACTACGCCGTCGCGGTGGTGCGGTGGCATGTACAGTGTATACAACTTCATTGATGTTTCACCGCTGTTGATGATGTTATGTTTTGTTCCCGAGGGGACAATAATAGCGCTGCCATCTTTAATTGGGTGCGAAATGCCGTCAAGTACCGCTTCGCCGCTCCCTGCTTCGACACGTAAAAATTGATCAACATCATGAACTTCTTCGCCGATTTCTTCATGTGGGAGAAGCGACATGACGACCAGCTGGCTGTTTTTATCGGTGTATAAGACGGTGCGAAATGTTTCGTTTTCTAAAGATAGTTTTTCAATATCGGCAACGTATCCTTTCATATATTTTTTGGTTAATGAATATGGGGGCAGAATAGTATTAGGATGCAGTTGATGGTTATTTTTTGCGGCACTATGGTAATAGCGCGCACTCAAAGGATTAATGAAATCCTACCATGACTTGTGGATATCTACAAATAAATTAAAAAGTAGCAGAAAACTAATTTTAAAGACTCGTGGATAAATCCCTGCGCTGCGCTTAGGGATTGAAGGCATCGTCTCGGCTCGCTGTTTTTTGTTCATTTGCTTTTTTGTTTTTAGCAGGTTAGCATGCTAGTGCTTATAAGAATCATTATATATGTATATAAAATCAATTGGTCGTTTTGCACTAGGAGCGCTGGGGTTCCTTTGGGTGCTAGGCTTCGCAGGGTGTTCCACAACTAATCCTTTTGAAAAAATTTCTAATCGGTTTTCAAATACTCTGAATGCGGGAGTTGTGACTACTACTGCTGCTAGCTCTTCACCTAATCCACAACAGGAAATGATTGCTCGAGCAAAAGCGAATGATGAATTTGAGCTAAAGTGTAGTGAATTTGAAGCGTCAAAGCTGCAGTATGTCTTTGATCCTAATGACGCTACTACCTGAGATAATGCTTTTCCTTCTCGAGAAAATTGGGCCCATCGTGTGGAAGCTTTTAAACAGGCAATGAACGAAGTGTGGGTTCCCTATGTTAGTGAAAAATTTGGTTTTACCTTTAATTACCCACAAAGTTGGACCGTCCTCACCTCAAGTGATGGAGCTCAGATTATTGTCAGACGCCCCGGTAATCAAGTCGAGCTCCCTTTGGTAATACGGGTTGTCAGGTTTGAAGACGCGCCACAAACCTACCGTTCCAACCCGGAGTATGTTTTTGATCGTATATATACTCAGGATGAACTTTCAAAGATGATGCGAGATGCACAGGAGCAAAGAAGACTGCCTGACAAGAATGGAAAGTATGTGCTCGTTGGAAACGAGTATAGTCTGGGTGAGTATCATAACTTTTATCGAGAAGCTAACTTTTTTCTGTACAACAATTTAATCACAGTTACTCAGCCACTCTCCGTAGTCGTTCCTGATATCGCCGGTCATAAAACAGAATTGCTGGCAAAAGTTCGGTCAAACCAGGTGGGAGATCTGGCTATACGAGAGGCGGATTTTACTGATCGGCTCGTTGAATCCTTCCGTACTATTCCGCTCGTCGGAGAAACACGAGATTTTGGTGGGGACGGCATCAAAGATTAAATACCGTATCGAGACGAAGTTCAAAAGCTCCCGGGGCTGGGATCGAACCAGCGAAATCCACGTTAACAGCGTGGCGTTGTACCGCTCAACTACCCGGGAATAAATCGTCTGTGGCTACTGCTTAATTAAAAAGACTCTCCGAAGGGAGAGTCCTATTTTTTGATAAGAAAACTCGCCCTAAGCAGACAGGATATTATTGTGATTATTATTGTTAGCAAGTTTTTTCATATGACAACTATAAACGATTATTTTTGGTTTGTCAATTTATTCTTTTTTGCGAGCTAAACGCCAGTGAAACGCGAAGAGGGGAATGCCCACAATGAGCATGGAAATGTCGCGGACGAGATCGCGCTGACGTTGGCTAACGCGATTTTCTTCGTCGGATTTACGAGCTTCTTGTTCAGCAGTCGCGCAATCTTTGCCTTCATACGTCGTCGTTGCTCCAGGAGCGCAAGCCGTTGGAACTGAGTAGTACGTATACGAATCTGCCTTGGTAAAAATCAAGGTTTTTAAAACAATGTTTAAGAGATCAACTCCCGAAATCACCAGCATCATGAGCGCGACAAATGAAACGAGATATAAGTACAATGTTTTAACCAGAGCCACTTTGCCGCTTGTGGGGACAGTGTTATCCATAAAGAGTTTACTTAAAGAATAAATAAGTATAAAAATGATGACGAGTACGATGAACATACGAATTCCAATAGCAGCGAGCAAAAAGAAATCTGCTTCTATATCCATATGCTTGGTATATTTTTAAAAGGGAGGGGTGCGGCCGATCCCCCAATCGGCCGGTGAAGTCTAGGCAGCCTGCTGAATCACGTACCCATCGTCGTCGATCTCGACGCCGAGGGTATCAGTCGTGTGCGAGAGTGGAATGTCAGGAGTGGTGAGACGCCCCCGGTAGCGCTGCCAGAGTTCGTAGAGCCAGTCGGCCCAACGCCACAAGGTGCTCACTTCCCAGTTGAATTTTTCGTTGCGCTGGTGATGGCGCTTGTGTGGGGTCGTTACTCTCAACACGTACCCCGCCCAGAGCGTGCCAGCTTCTGGCTTGTAGGAGGTGCAATGCGCCAGGTAGTGCATCTCCTCTTCCCAAAGGACTCTCAGAAAGACGAAGGCGCAGATGTCGGCGACAGCGACCACCGGGAAGTCGGTAAGGTTGCTGAGGAGCGTGCCGATCCCCGAGAGCCCGAAGACCACAAGCAGTGCGGCGGCGAGCGGAATAAAAATCCACTCCACTCGGGCTTGTTTACGGTGATGGAGGCGGTGATGCCGGGCAGAACTCGTGTCCGGGAGTTTGATTGTAAAGCCCCAGATGGTGATGTGCTTCGGAAGGTGGTGGAGTCCGTATTTGTGCGCGAGAAGCTCCGTGGGCGAGACAAAAAGCACCAGAAGTGCTAAGAGCGGGGCCTCCCACCACTGCAATGAGCCAGCGTTGGTTCGAGTCCAGATCCACCAGCAAGCACCGGTAAGGAGCAAAGCTGACGTAAAGCGCAGGAACACAACGCCCTGCACCCCGAGAAGCGTTCTCGGCTTCGGGTTCTGTCGACGCGGTTTTTGTGGCATGACAGCCTCCAGGTAGTTTTTTCCGTTAAGGAAAAAAGGCGTCTTAAAAAACACCTCTTTTCCTTAACGGAATTTTTTAAAGAACTAGCGGATGCCGACAAGTTTTCGAACGTCCTGCATGGTTTTAGCGGCCACTTTTTGTGCTTTTGCCGCTCCAATTCCGAGAATATTTTCTAGTTCTTTTGGGTTTGCTAAAAGTTCGTTGCGTTTGGCGCGGAAGTCGGCGAAGTACGTGGCAATGGCTGTGGCCAATTCGTGCTTCAAGTCTCCATAACGGATCGTACCATTTTTCTCCGCTTTGGCAAGTGTTTCGTAGATCTCGCTGCTGCCAAATTCTTTAAGGAGCGCGAGAAGGTTCTGAACGCCCGGAGCCTCAGCGCCGCCTTCGGTTGCGGTTACAGCCTTTTTAAGTTTGGCTTCGATCTGTGCCGGTTCTTCGGAAAGTTCGATTATGTGACCAGCGCCGAGCGACTTGCTCATTTTTTTGGCTGGTTCCAAAAGGCTCATAACCTTGGGGAACTCGGTTAAAAGATGTTTGGTTTCTGAGAAGTATTCGCCGTAGCGTTTGTTGAAGGCGCGTGCCACAATCCGAATGAGTTCGATGTGTTGCACTTGATCCTGCCCAACCGGAACGAGTGTGCCGTGGTAAAGGAGTACATCGGCGACTTGAAGAACCGGGTACGTGAGGAGGCCAGCATTAATATTTTTTTCCTGACGGCTGGCTTTATCTTTGAACTGGGTCATGCGTTCAAGCTCGGCAACTGGCGTGACACAGTTAAAAACCCAAGCCAGTTCGGTGTGCTCAGGGACGTGGGACTGTACAAAAAAAGTAACGCGTTCCGGATCAACACCCAGAGCAATAATTTCGGCTGCAAGATTTAGAATTTTGGCGCGGCGGTCGTCAGCCGTATCTTGCCCGGTAAGCGAGTGGTAATCGGCAATGAAAAAAAAGCAATCGTACTTGCCGCTGTTTTGCAGTTCTGCCCAGTTTTTAACTGCTCCTAAATAATTGCCAATATGGAGGTTGCCGGTCGGTTGGATGCCTGAGAAAATAACAGGTTTGGTCATATGGAGGTGGCTATTCAAGAATGTCAGTTGCGGTTGTAAGTAAAGTAATCTTTTTGGTAGCGAGATTAAGCGCATATGGCCCGGTCTGCATATCCGAAGCTGAACTGTAGGTGTTGGTCATTGTAAAATAGACGGTTTTGAGATCTTTACTGATGCCATTAAACAAAATGGTGAGGGTTGGAGCGTTCGTTGGAAGCGCAAAACCAAGTTTGTTGTTTACCATGATGCCTTTGGTTGGTTCATAGGCAAGATCAATGATACTCTTGTTAGGCAGGGTAATCTCAAGTGTGGTAGTTGGGTGGAGGTATTTGACTTTGATACTGGTTATAGTGTTAGCGGCGGTATCAACATAATGAAATTCTTCGGCGCCATTAAGTCCGTCTTTGTTTGGAAGAATATAGGCCCGCGCAACTGTGGGTACAGAGGTGGTGGTAAATGTAACGGTAGCAGCGCCGCCGTACAGATTAATTTTATCAGACAATATTTTTTCACCGGCCGGGGTCTGCAGCGTGAGTTTTCCGCTGATAATGGAATTGAGCGCCACTTTGCCAGCAGGAGTTTGTACAATTTTTGGCGACAGTGCTTTATTAGCGGCGCAAAACGCCCCAAAATCAGCCGTATTCGCGGGATTCTCAACCTGCTGACGTAAACGCAGCGTATCAAGCGCCAATTTTTGGTTGGCAAATTCTTTTTGATACAAAATATAATTTTCTTGCAGAGCATTTTGGAACAAATCGTGTTCCAAGTTATAAACAATTGCCCCGCTCACGACCGCAGTAATGAGCATGGTGGCGAGAAGCGCCGACCCCCGTACGTGCTTATGCATATTTAGTAATGATATTTACGTCCATCCGCGATCATCATAGCACGATACAGCTGCTCGAGCAAAAAAACGCGGGCCATTTGGTGGGTGAACGTGAGGTTAGAAAGCGAGAGGGCAAAACCGCCGGGTCGTTTGCCAATGCCAAGGATGGTATCGTCGAGTCCAAGTGGGCCGCCAATAATCACGGTAAGCGCATGGAATTCTTCGCGCCAGGTGGTCATAAGCGTGGAGAGTTGCACCGAATTCATAGCTCGTCCGCGCCCGTCGAGCACCAGTACAAAGGTGTCTTTAATCTTTTCAAGTGTTTCCACGATCTTGTCGGCTTCGCGAGCTTTAATGAGTTCCGGCGGGTCCTTTTCGTTAAAACTTTCTTCTTTAATTTCGTGAATCACAACTTCCGCCCAGGGGGAAAGGCGTTTCAAGTACTCGGCTTCGGCTTCTTGCCAATACGATTCTTTAAGTCGGCCGACAACGATGAGGTGCAGGGTGGTCACAAGGGGTAGTTACGAGAAACACTGCTTAGCGTACTGCAATTAGCTTGTTTTAGCAAGCGCAAGAAGTTGTAGTTTTTTATAAAAAATGGTAGTATGCAGTTACTTTTTATTATTTTTTTATGGCAGGACATGGTGGGGGAAAGGGCAAAGGACCTGGCGGCGGACATAAAGGTGGAGGTCACCATGATACGCCCAAAGGCGGGCCCAGCGGTCACACGGAGCATGCTCCTAAGGTAGAGGAGAAATTTAATGCTGCAAAAATGTTGGCTGACGCCGAGTATGTTAAGTTTGTAGACGCCTACGCTGAAGCCAACAAACTCGATAAAGCATTGCTCAGCGTTGATAATAAACAACTTGAAGCTATCTGGAAAAAATATTTGATTAAAAAAGATGCGCTTAAAGAATTTAGTGATTTCTACTCGGATGTTTTAAAATCAGATCTAGGGATACAAGCTAAAGACGAGCCGGAGGCAAACAAATTCCTCGCGGAAGTCGGCGCTCATTTAAGCGAAATGGCAGTTAAAAAAGGCTATGATCCGGCTGAGAAGCTGCAAGGAATTAAAAAGATTAAAACGCTGCAAGGCCAGCAGCAGATAGACCTGATTCGGAAGTTGGGTCTGGAAGCGGAATATTTTCCTTTGGGTTTTGTTGACGAAAATCGTTTGCTTGAAGATGAGCGAAATTTAACCTTATTAGCAAAGCGTCAGAGTATTAAAAAGGAAATGGAGGTTTTGCGCTTGAATCGACATATATTACCCGACCCCCTGTCTAATTTTCTTGAAGGAATTAAGAAAAAAAAGATTAAGAAAATCGAAGATGAAATGTCGCAGCTTAAGATGAGTCTGGAAGATCCAACGCTTGACGGAACAGATAAAATTAAGCAGATAACTGAAAGTATCCATAATTTTAAAAAAGTAAAAGAAACGGTTCATGAGGGCAAACATGCTTTAGAACATGAGCTCGAAGTGCATGTTGGGCCGTTAAGAGATGGTGACAAATCAGCTCAGCTTGATAAAGCGCAAGAGCGTTTAAAAAAGCTTGATAGAATTCTGAAAGCTCCAGACTACGAGCAATTTGCCGCGATTAGGGCTATTGGCCAAAGAGAGAGGTATGTAATTCCTGCGTCGAAATCACAGTGGACCATGTTTGATCAAATAGATCTTAAAAAAATCAAGCATGATATCGCCCAGCTTAAAGCAGCGCTTGCTGAACATGGTTTGCATGCTGAAAAATCACCAGATCTTCAAGCAAAAAAAGATCTTCTTGAGAAGGCTAAGAAGCAGCTCTTAGAATCAAAGATGGGTTCGCGGACAGCGCTTAAGGCTGCTCAAGAAACTTTGTTTGATAAGTTGGCTTGGCTTATGACTGAGGAGCATGCCTTAACCCAACAGAGCCAGGATTTGGTTAATGACCAGCAGCAGTGGCAAAATGACAACGAAGCATTTATGGCTCGTAAAAAAGTTGCCGATAAGGAAACGCTCGCCAGGGTAAAAGTTTTGCAAGAAGAAAGACAAAGGTTAGAAAAATATAAAAAAGAGCTCAAAGAAAGCCCGCCGGATGATCCGGCAGAAGCCGGGGCAGAAGCGCTGGTGCTCAGTGACGAAGAAAAAAGGTTAAAAAATGAAGAAAAAGTTGTGAATGCGTTAGTAAGTGCTTCAAAAAAAGAAGAAGAAGCGCTGGCAAGAAGGCGTGCTCATCTTGATGACATGCAGAAAAAACAAGATCGACTTACAGAAGTTGTTCGGCACTATGAAAAAGCAAAAAATTATACTGCTGTCGACTATATGCCTGCGGGCGGATCACAAAAGTCATTTACTGATTTAGTTGATCGGGCAAAGAATGTGCGAGAAGCTCGTATGGTTAAAAATATAGAGTATGCGCTTAGCCTGCTAACCAAGCCGGATGCTACGGAAGTCGCTTTTGGAGCAGCGCTTGAAGCCTTAAAACTATCCCAGCAAGAAAAAAAGCAATTATTAAAGAAGCGGCTGGAAGCTGCTCGGCAGCAGCCGCTGAGTGTTGCTCGCCAGCGCTGGATTGCTGAGGCTATTAAAAACTGTAATTAGTAAAGTATGGATATTTCTGCTGAAGTTGCTCGACTCGTAGGTCAAGAAAAATGGGAAGAAGCCTTGACGCTTTTAAACCATTCACTTGAAGAAGCGCTTACACCACAGGAGCGTTCCGCTGCCGCAGCTGAACTTGCTCTTTTATACTTAAAAATTAACGCCGCGCTGGCGGGAGATTATTTAGAGCGGACCGAAGAGATCGACAAGCTTATTCAAGAGATAGATGCTAAGGAACGAGAGATAGATGATGAAGTGGCCATTGCAAAAATTAAAGAGCATATCAGCTCGGTCGCTCCGTAAAAGAATTTAAAAAAGAGCTGGATTATTCCCAGCTCTTTTTTAATTCGAGAAAACGATTCTCTTTGATAGCTGCTCTGGTTTCGGTCATGAGATTGAGTAAAAACGTGAGGTTGTGAATGCTCGCGAGGCGCAGCGCAGTAAGTTCGTCGGCGTCAAAGAGGTGGTGCACGTAGCTGCGTGTGTACCCCTGGCACGTGGAACATGAGCATGCTGGGTCAATGGGCTGAGTGTCGTTTGCAAACGAACCGTTTTTAATATTGAGCCGGTGTTTTTTAGCAGTGTCTTTGATATAAAGCATGCCGTGGCGGGCCAGGCGGGTGGGAGCAACACAATCAAACATGTCGACGCCGTGCTCAACCGCGACCAGAAGATCATAAGGATTCAGTCCGACCCCCATTGCGTAGTGCGGTTTATTTTCGGGAATAAGCGGGAATACCCAGTCCAAAATTTCTGCCGTTCCCGCCATGTTGTAGCCGATCGATTCCCCGCCAATCGCAATGCCGTCAAAAGGGAGGCTGGCAATAAATTTGGCGGATTCTTCGCGCAGGTCCCGGTGGACCGCCCCTTGAATAATACCGAACAAAAATTGGCGGTAGCCGTGGTGACGGGTATTTTTTTGATGCTCGTCAATGCAGCGTTTGGCCCAGGCATGGGTTCGGTTGAGGGCTTTACGGGCATACTCGGGAGTAGCATCATCGGGGGTGCATTCGTCAAACGCCATGATGATATCGGCGCCAATTTGATGTTGGATGTTTATTGCACTCTCGGGAGTAAAGACGTGTTTAGACCCATCAATATGCGAAGTAAATGTGACACCGTCGTCAGTGATTGAAACTAATTTTCCTTGATCTTGCACTGCCTTTTTTTCTTTTTGCAGACCAAGACTGAAAACCTGAAATCCGCCGCTATCAGTCAGAATGGGGCGGTCCCAGTTCATAAATTTATGGAGTCCACCTTGAACATCGAGGACGCCTTCGCCCGGGCGAAGGTGCAGGTGATAGGTGTTTCCCAAAATAATTTGAGCGTTGATGTTATGTAAATCGGTTTGGTCAAGTGTTTTGACCGTACCTTGTGTTCCAACCGGCATAAAAATCGGCGTTTCAATATCGCCGTGGTCGGTGTGCATGATGCCGGTGCGCGCTTTGCTGTCCGTGTCTTTATGGATAATTTGAAAAAAAGGTTGTTCCATACGAGCACAATACTAAGCTATCTTGCCCGGGTTGGCAAGCCGTGGTACGTTATGACAACTATAGAATTTTTTTTAGTATGATCAATTTTGATCGTGAATTAAACGGTGAACAGCTCGACGTTATTCGCGGCGGGGACGGCCCGTGTTTAGTGCTGGCCGGAGCGGGAAGTGGCAAGACGCGCACGATTACGTATCGCGTTGCGTACCTCTTGGAACAAGGCATTAATCCTTCTCAAATTCTTTTGGTTACCTTTACCAACAAAGCAGCGCGCGAAATGAACGAACGTCTTGAATCTTTGACGGGCACAAAATTGCCGTGGTCGGGTACATTTCATCATATTGCGTATCGGCTGCTTAAAATTCACGCGGTTCTTTTGGGGTACAAAAATAATTTTAGCGTGCTTGATAGCGATGATAGCCACGCCATTATTAAAACGTGTGTTAAAAATGTAAAACAAGTGAGTAAGAAGTTTCCGTCAGCCAGTGTGCTTTTGTCGATTCTAAGTTACGCCAAAAATACTGAAATGGCTTTGGAAGAAGTGTTGGAACTTAAATATCCATCGTGGCTAGCACTCGCCGAAGATATTCAAAATGTCGGGCGAGAATATGAACAAAAAAAGAAAGCGGGGAACGCCATGGATTTTGACGACCTTTTGTATAATGCAGCTGTGCTTTTGAATCAACCCGACGTGCGCAAAAAATATGCCGAGCAATTTAAGTATATTTTAGTTGATGAATACCAGGATACCAATAAATTACAGGCGTCGCTCATTAATCGTCTGGCATCAGTGCACAAAAATTTATTAGTCGTTGGCGACGATGCGCAAAGTATTTATTCATTTCGCGGGGCCGATATTAATAATATTTTGGAATTTGAACAAGACTACCCAGAGGCAAAAATTTTTAAACTTGAAACCAATTACCGATCGGTCGCGCCGATTCTGGAACTCGCGAATCAAGTAATTGCAAATAATACCAAGCAGTATCAAAAACAACTTCGTACAATTAAAAACGAAGGCGATCGTCCAGAATTGCGGCCGCAGATTGACCAGGGAAGTGAAGCGAGTTTTGTTGTGAAGAAAATAACTGAACTTCTTGACGCCGGCACACCAGCCCATGAAATCGCTGTTTTATTTCGCGCTTCGCATCATTCCCAGCGACTCGAATTGGAATTATCGCGGTCGGGAATTTTGTATGAATACCGTGGGGGCCTTCGGTTTTTTGAACGCGCGCATATCAAAGACGTCCTGGCCTATTTGCGTGTGATTGATAACCCGGTTGATACGGCGGCGTGGCTCCGCATACTCTTGCGCGAAGATGGTATTGGCCCCGCTGCAGCAGATAAACTGATTGTGGCGATTCGTCAGCTTGATTCACTCGATAATTTGGAAGGACTGGGGGCAAGCATTCTTAGCAGCAAAGCGCTCGCGGGGTGGAATAATTTTATGACCATCTGGAACGGACTCTATACTTTGTCCGAAAAAGATCCGAGTAGTATGGTCGAAGTAATTTTGAAATCTCCATACCGTGAGTACTTAGAAACAGAATATATTGATAGTCGCGATCGACTAGCAGATATTGAAGAGCTGAAATCATTTGCGGAAAAATATGACGACCTGAATACCTTTTTGTCGGAAACAACATTGCAAGAATCATTTAGTGCGGCGACCAGCACAACCGTACAGGCGACAGACCCCAAAGACAAAATTGTGCTGTCCACAATTCACCAAGCCAAGGGTTTGGAATGGGAATATGTTTTTATTGTGAATCTCGCCCGCGGCGCCTTCCCGAACGACCGGTCGCTCCAGGAAGAGCATGGACTCGAAGAAGAACGCCGATTATTTTACGTAGCAATCACGCGCGCGAAACAAAAATTATTTTTGACCTACCCCTTGGCAAGCGGGAGTTACGGAGATTTTTTAGCGGGCCCGAGCATGCTCCTTGAGGAGGTAAATCCTGAACTTTACGACGATCATGCGCTTTTGTCAGTGAACACAACAGTGCTTAATGACCCGACCAGCGACATTCGGTATGTGGATGAAGATGAAGAATTTAAAATTAAGCCGGGAAGTTTTCTGCGTAGCATCGATGATTTATAAGTATTGATGCGTATAAAAAATAACCCCGAGTATCGGGGTTATTTTTTTTCTTCTGTTTACCACGCAAGTGATCTGCAGAATGAAGACTCGGACGTCTGGCGGAGTGCCAGGCGTCCGGTATTTGTTATCTTTGCCGCTCAGCGCCGAAGTGCTCGCGATGCTTCAGCTCGCGGAGCCAGCTGAAGCTGTAGAGCCCCAAGCCGACCGCGGCCAGGCCGAGGCAGGGCAGCATGAGGCAGCTTTCGAAAATGCTGCCCGCCAGCACGTTCATGAGCGTCAAAAAGCCGATCACGATCGTGCACGTGAGGTCGTACAGATCGAAACTGTACAGCTCGGTGCGTTTTGCCTGGTTGAGCTTGAGGCAGGCGAGAAGCGCTGCGCTCACGAGCTGGACTCCAGCCAGCAGCTGGAACTCCGGGGTGGCGAGGCCGCCCGCGGCAATCAGCGCCCCAATCACCAGCGAGGCGAAGATGGCGGTCTTGGCGGACGTTTCGACGATATTTTGCTTGAACATTGGTGTTGTACCCCCTAAAAAGTGTGGTTTTCTAGCTGAAAAGAGAGTTTTTAACTGCCTTTTCAGCTAGAAAACAAGGTAAAGAACAACGAAACACCCTAGCGCATTTTAGAGGTTTTGTCAAGACTCGGTTGCTTTGTTTTAGCCAAAATTAACCATCTTATAATATGCGTAAAAGAAATTCTGTTGACAAAAATAAAAAAAACAGGTATCATACTGATCTTCCTGAAATTCAAATAGTGAAAAATAAGGAAGCATCGTTCATTATAATGAGAAGAGAAAAAAGTCGCGCAACGTTCCTGAAACAGTCAGAGAAAAAATGTATGGTATGGACAGGATAATCTGTCTATACCTTCCGGATACATTGGTTTTTTATCTGTTTTGGGATCAACGCTCAACAAGGAGGCACGCACGTGCTTATCATCTTCTCCAAGGAAATCCAGATCAACCTGACCTCGGTGGCCGTTCTCAAGGCCGCCGTACTCCTGGGTGGGATTTTCTATCTGCTCTGCTGCGGATAAAAGACGGACTCTCCATCTTCTGTTCTGCATCCTACGCCCGTCAGCGCTCTTCGCTGCGGGCCGACCTTCATGTACCATTCTTCTTTAGAATGTTCCGTGCCGGGCGCTTTATCCTATCTGGGATAGAGCGTTTTTATTATAAAAACAAAACCCCTGCTATCCTTGGGGCTTAATAAAATTAAGCAGCAAGGAAAGGGCAGGGGTTGAGAGAGGAGAGGGTAGGGTGGGTTAGTGTCTGTTAGTGCAGTAGCAGACGGGCGTTGTGCGACAGACAGGCCGTACGAGCGCAGGTCAGCAGCTCGTCCACGATGTCCCTTGGTGCCGTGTTCCGGTGGCGGGACGCGCTGAGGTAGTTGTGCAGAGCTCGCCAGTCGCGTCGCATGTCGTCGTAGGAGGGAAGTGTCTCCTGCGCCCACTGCGTGAGGCCGGTGGTCTCTCCGGACGAGAAGCGCCAGAGGCTTTCGACGATCGCTGCAAACCACTCCGGGTCGCCGTGGTCACCGTCGGGATGGTGCTCCAGAAACAGCAGCAGTCGCCCTAGAAAATTGAGCGGATAGTCTTTCTTGCTTCGGAGATTCCCAGAGAGTCGTTGGACGAGGGTGTTCATAGTGTCCTCCAGTGCGGTACGCGTACGCTACTGTACTTGCGGAGTCGTTGTCAATGGCCTCTTTGACAAATACTTTTCCAAACCGCATTATAACGTCGAATAAAAGGAGGAAATCATGTCGACTCCTGAAACCGCCTCGGAAGCGCTGCCGGTTGCACTGGAGCATGCCACGGGTGTGGTCGTAAGCCGAACGCCCGTTGCACCGACCTGGCCAGCATACGTGTTGGTCACCGTGTTCTTTTTTTCGATCTTTATGGCTGGTCGCGGCATCCGGCAATTGCCGCCAGTCTGGCACAGCCAGACGTGGCATCACCCCATCTGGGGCAACATCTGCATCACGCACCCGCCTATCGTCCCGCCTCCGCCGGGCCAGGCTGGCTATGTCCCGCCCCCGCCCGAGCCCTAAACGGTCAGCTTCCCACAGCTGGCCCCCTTCCCAATGATCAGCCTCTGGTTGATGGCAGGGGAAACCCTTGACAGCTACGAGCAATTCACGTAGTATTCTCGTCACAAGAACGTACCAAAAATCGTGGCTGATGGAGTAATACGTTGCTTTTTTATTTATCAATCGGTTTCGGTACGCAAGGAGCGGCTTAGAACTGCCCGCTGTTTACAGACTGAAATCATCTAATTACGCTATGCCAACAACAAACCAAATGATCCGCAAGGGCCGCACCCCGAAAGTACGGAAGACCAAAACTCCGGCTCTCCAGTTTACGGTAGATAACCTCCACCGCAAAGTGACTTATTTCCGCAAAGGCACCAGCTTCAAACGCGGTGTTTGTACCAAGGTCTATACCACCACTCCTAAAAAACCTAACTCAGCTTTGCGCAAAGTCGCCAAAGTTCGCTTGAGTAACGGCGTTGAAGTTATCGCCTATATTCCAGGTGAAGGCCATAACCTCCAGGAGCACTCGATCGTGCTTATCCGCGGTGGCCGTGTCAAAGACTTGCCAGGTGTCCGCTACCATATCGTACGCGGTATTTATGATACTCAAGGAGTAGCGAGCCGTCGTCGTGGCCGCAGTCTGTATGGCAACAAACGTCCGAAAGCTGCTAAAAAGGCCTAAAACGCTTCTTCTAAATTCCTTCTACTAAAATACTCTTATGCGTGGAAAACCAGTCAAAAAACGAAATATCCTTCCTGATCCTAAATACGGCAATCTTGTCTTAGCTAAATTCATCAATCACGTTATGAAAGGCGGTAAGAAAACTACTGCTCAAGGCGTGGTGTACCGTGCGCTCGACGTTGTGTCTGAAATGACTAAGAAAGATCCGTTGAAAGTCTTCGAAGAAGCAATGAAGAATGTACAACCACAGGTGGAAGTTCGCTCCCGCCGCGTGGGCGGTGCTAACTACCAGGTCCCTATGCCCGTTCGCGGTGAACGCCAGGTAGCGCTCTCTTTCCGTTGGATTATTGATGCCGCTCGGAGCAAAAAGGGTCAGCCGATGCACCAGAAACTTGCCACCATCCTTATCGATGCTCAGCAAGGACTTGGCGACGCGATCAAAAAACGCGACGATATGCACCGCATGGCCGAAGCCAACAAAGCATTTGCTCACTTTGCTCGCTTTACCAACTAAGCTAAAAACCAAAGCTTGTTTTGGTTTTTATCCATTAAATTTCTTCTATGCCTCGTGAATATTCATTAGAAAAAACGCGTAATATCGGTATCATGGCCCACATTGATGCCGGTAAAACGACCACCACCGAACGTGTGCTTTTTTACACCGGTAAAAAACACAAGATCGGTGAAGTGCACGAAGGTGAAGCCACCATGGACTGGATGGAACAGGAAAAAGAACGTGGTATCACTATTACTTCCGCTGCTACGACCTGTTTTTGGAAAGGACACCGCATTAACATTATCGATACCCCGGGTCACGTAGACTTTACCGTAGAGGTAGAGCGCAGTCTGCGCGTCCTTGACGGCGCTGTGGCTGTATTTGACAGCTCTCAGGGTGTTGAACCTCAGAGTGAAACTGTCTGGCACCAGGCCGACAAGTACAAAGTACCGCGTATTGCTTTTCTTAACAAAATGGACAAGCTCGGTGCTGACTTTTATATGAGTCTTGCTTCCATTAAAGAACGTCTTTCTAAAGAAGCATATCCTATTCAGCTGCCGATCGGACAAGAAAGCACTTTTTCTGGTTTGATTGATGTTATTGAAGAAAAAGCTTTTAAATTTGAAGGTGATAAGGGTCAAAATATCATTGAGATCCCCATGCCCGAGGACATGAAAGAACAGGTTGCTAAATACCGCGCTGAGCTCGTTGAAAAATGTACGGAAGCTAATGACGCATTGATGGGTAAATACCTCAACGGTGAAGCGCTCACCATCGATGAAATCAAAACTGCTATTCGCACCCTCGTCTTAAAAGGCACAATGTACCCGGTACTCTGCGGTTCTGCGCTTGCGAACATCGGTGTGCAGTTCATGCTTGATGGTGTGGTTGCCTACCTCCCGGCGCCAACTGACGTACCAGAAATTATTGGTACTAACCCCGATACTGAAGCTGAAGAAACTCGCAAACCAAGTGATAGCGAAGCTTTCTCAGCCTTGGCCTTCAAAGTCGCCACTGACCCCTTTGTCGGTAAGCTTATTTTCTTCCGCGTCTATTCTGGTGTCGTAACTGCCGGCAGCTATATTTACAATTCGAGTAAAGGAACTAAAGAACGCATGGGCCGCATCGTTCGTATGCACGCCAACAGCCGCGAAGATGTGAATGAAGTCTATGCAGGTGAAATCGCTGCCGCGATCGGTCTCAAGGACGTGCGCACGGGTGATACACTCTGCGATGAAAACAAACCGATCGTTCTCATTCCGCCAACGTTCGCTGAACCAGTTATCTCGATGGCAATCGAGCCAAAAACCAAAGCTGACCAAGAAAAGATTGGTATGGCGATGGCTAAGCTTGCTGAAGAAGATCCGACTTTCAAAGTGCATACTGACCAAGAAACCCTCCAGACGATTATCTCGGGTATGGGAGAACTCCACCTCGATATTATCGTTGACCGCATGAAGCGCGAGTTCAAGGTAGAAGCAAACGTCGGTGCTCCGCAGGTAGCGTTTAAAGAAACGATTCGTACATCGGCCGAAGCTGAAGGCAAGTACGTTAAACAGTCGGGTGGTAAAGGTCAGTATGGACATTGCTGGCTCCGCGTTGAACCGCAAACTGACCCAACCAAAGGCGACTTTGAATTCGTTGACGAAGTTAAGGGCGGTGCTATTCCACGTGAATTCATCCCAGCGATTCAAAAAGGTATTAAAGAAACGCTTACCAAAGGTATTCAGGCTGGCTACCCCATCGTGAACATGAAAGTAACGTGTTACGATGGATCGTACCACGAAGTTGACTCGTCGGAAGTTGCGTTCAAATTGGCTGGTTCCATGGCATTCCTCGCAGCTTGCCGCAAAGCTAACCCAGTAATCTTAGAACCAATCATGAAGGTTGAAGTGGTTACCCCGGAACAATACATGGGTGACTCAATTGGCGACCTAAACTCCAAGCGTGGTCAGATCCAGGAAATGGTTGATCGTGGTCAGATGAAAGTCGTGAAAGCTATGGTGCCCCTCGCGAGTATGTTCGGCTATGCCACATCACTTCGCAGTATGACGCAGGGCCGCGCTAGCTACAGTATGGAATTTGATCATTACGCTGAAGTTCCAAACAATGTTGCTGCCACCATTATTGCCGGCAGTCAGAAATAATTCCGCACTACTTAAAAATAAAAAACTCCGTTACGAAGCGGAGTTTTTTATTTTTTAAAATACTTATGGTATGCTGAGGGTAGTTTTATTTTACCTTACTATGGATCACCTTGAACGCAGTTTTTCTCCTGAACAAGAAGTAACTCGGCGTCTGGAACGACTCTTGATCAGGGCTAGCGAAGAGAAAATCCCGGTAGAACTGGAAACAAAAGTGTTAAATATTAATCCTGCTGAAATTAGCGCTTCTATTACCGCTCAGGGAGGCGAGCTTATTGCACCCGAGCAGCTCTTGGTGGATTCAAGGTATAAACGCTCGGGGGATAAGGAGACTCTTCCTGCTTCGCTGGCGCTGTCGGTGAATGATTTTGAGGGGAGCGATGAAAATATTGTTCATCTTTTTCAGGCGCTCATGACGCTTGGGCTCAACATCCGCCACATTAATGGCGATCGCATCACCGTTGAACCTTTTCAAGATAGTGCTGCCCTTCCCAAGCGGAATGTTCGCTTAAGAGAAGAAAAGGGCGGTGTCTCGTTAACGGTAAAAACGGAAACTAAAAAAAAGAAGCATTTGGCCGAGCGTGAAGAGATCCCGGTCACCGTGACAAACAGGCCGGCGATTGAAGCCTTTTTGACCGCATTGAAATATACGCGTAAATCGGTAAGAGAAAAAAAGAACACGAAATATAGTTTAGATGGGGCGGTCGTTGAGATACGGCAAGCCCCCTATGTACGGCCGCTGATTGAGATCGAAGGGATGAGCGAGGAAGAAATTAATAGAACGCTCAAAGTATTGGGTTTCAAAAAGAAAGATGCCAGTTCGCTGGGGGACTCAGAGTTTTTGAAAGAAGCCTTGCCCGAAGAGCATCGAGAAAAAATTAATAATTTACGTTTTTCTTTGCTTAATTCGTAAAAGTGTACATAAAAAATTACCTTAACTTTAAAAAGCCTTATTTTTAGTAAAAAATAAGGCTTTTTAAGTTTTCCACACCTGTAGGCTTGACAATAATGGGGGATTGTGGCAGGGTGTTCATACCCTCGGAAACGAGTGGTGACAACAAACAAAAATTGAAAGAAGATTCCCGATGAACGAGCACATGCGCCACATGGGCACCTATTCGAACCGCAAGTTCGGCGGCGGCCTGTCCCTCGACCACATGCGCGGCGGCAACACCTCCAGCCTCGGCAACGGCGACGGCGACCGCGAGCACATGATCGTCAACTAACTCAGCTGCGCCGGCGCGACCCACGGCACCTGTAGCGCTCGGCGACGCGGCGAACTGCACCTCGGTGCAGACATCCGCGGCGCCGGCACTACATGTCGGTCTTCTAGAAGTAAGTTCCTGCTGCTGCGGGCCCTGGGATGATCGCCTTCATCCGGGCGCTGGCAGCGCAACTGGGACATCAAGTTCGTCGTCCACCGCGGGCGCGGGCCTTCTCCTTGGAGAAGTATCCGGCAGCGGCGCGCGACCTCGGCAACCTCTCTGACCTCGGTCAGAGAGGTTGCCACCCCTCTCTTCCTACAGCAAAAAGTGAATACCTAACCATAGGTGTTTTTTTATTTTTAAGCCTGTTTGACCAAACGGTAAAACCGTTTTATAATGCCAAAAGTCGGAGGAGCTTCTTTTTTGGTCAATTTATATTTGTATGAAACAAAATCAAATTAACCGTGTAATTGGCCTGGTACGCAAAACCGGCGACCGCGTGGTAGTCCTGGATCAAGAAACCGAAGATGTGCTGGTCATGATGCGGCTCGATGAGTATGAAAACCTGATGGATTTTGCCCTCCCGGGCGGTGAAGACGGCCCCTTGCCGGATTTTGAACAATGGGACGAAGAGGGGGGCGACGAAGTAATTGAAGAAGTGCCTAAACCCGCTCCACCCGTAGCACCCGAACCACCTAAACCAGAAAAAAAGCTGGAATTTAACGATGATTGGGTTGCCCCAAGCGGGAGTGCAAACTCGGAAGAAGACCTGTCGGACGTACCCGAAGACGAAGAGGAGCCCCGGTTTTACCTTGAAGCGGTTGAATAAACGTCTAAAGCCTTGGAAAATGAGGGTTTGTCCACATCCACCGCTCTTGCCAAGGCTTTTTTTATTTGCTATAGTGTCGCCACGTGTTAGTTTGTCTATTTTTAGGCGTTTTTTGCGCGTAATCAGACTTGAACACAAAAAGTACTCAACCCTTTATTAAAATCTATTAGTAGGAGCGGCTGGACATAAAGCTAAAGCGACCACTCGCCGAAGCGCCGCGTAAAGTTTTTAAATCATATGGCCGATTTCGTCCGAAATAAGCCACACGTCAACATTGGTACCATTGGTCACGTCGACCACGGTAAGACTACGACCACCGCAGCTATCCTCAAGGTTTTGACTGCACACGGTCAGACCGCCCAGAACAAGGGTGTCGATGATTTGGATAAAGCCCCAGAGTCAAAAGCTCGTGGTATTACCATTTCAACAGCTCACGTTGAATACGAAACTGCCGCTCGCCATTATGCTCACGTTGACTGTCCAGGTCACGCTGACTACGTAAAGAACATGATTACTGGTGCCGCTCAGATGGACGGTGCTATCCTCGTTGTATCCGCAGCTGACGGCCCAATGCCTCAGACTCGTGAACACATTTTGCTTGCTCACCAGGTTGGTGTTGCGTACATCGTTGTTTTCCTTAACAAAGTTGACATGGTTCAGGATAAGGAACTTGTTGACCTCGTTGAAGAAGAAGTTCGTGATCTTCTCAAGAAATACGGCTTCCCTGGCGATACTGTACCGGTTATCCGCGGCAGTGCTATTAAAGCTCTCGAAAATCCAACCGATGAAGCGGCTGCTAAACCAATTCTTGACCTCATGAAAGCAGTTGATGAATATATCCCAGACCCAGTCCGCGCAACTGACAAACCATTCCTTATGCCAGTTGAAGACGTCTTCTCTATTGAAGGCCGCGGTACTGTAGTAACTGGTCGTATTGAACGCGGTATTATCCACGTTAACGACGAAGTTGCTATCGTTGGCTTGAAAGAAGATGTTTCCAAGACGGTAGTTACTGGTATCGAAATGTTCAACAAGAGCCTCAAAGATGGACAAGCTGGTGACAATGCCGGTCTCCTTCTTCGCGGTACCAAGAAAGAAGATGTTGAACGCGGTATGGTACTTGCTAAACCAGGTTCCGTTACTCCTCACACTGAATACGAAGCTGAAGTGTATATCCTTACCAAAGAAGAAGGTGGCCGTCACAAGCCTTTCTTCAAGGGTTACAAGCCTCAGTTCTATATCCGCACTACTGATGTTACTGGTGAAATCGAACTTCCAGCCGGAACCGAAATGGTTATGCCAGGAGATACCATCAGTATTACTGTAAAACTTATTGCTCCAGTTGCTCTTGAAGAAAAGATGAACTTCGCTATTCGCGAAGGTGGCCGCACGGTTGGCTCTGGTGTTGTAACTAAGATTATCAAATAATAAGCAAATGGGTCGCTTCGATAACGAGGCGACCCCTTTTGCTTTGTTCATTAAGTTCTTTATTTAAAGTCACATGACCGCTACTAGCAAAACTGCACCTCAGAAAGATGAGAATATGAGTCGTATCCGCATCAAAATTCGCGCCTACGACAACCGTATTATTGATCAGGCAACCAAGACAATCGTCGAAACTGCCGAACGCCACGAAGCTAAGGTAATCGGACCGGTACCATTACCAACCGAAAAAACCAAGTTCACCGTGAACCGTTCCACGTTCGTCCACAAAGACGCTCGTGAACAATACGAAATGCGCGTCCACAAACGCCTTATCGATATTATGAATGCCAACCCTAAGTGTATTGACGCTCTCATGAGCCTCTCACTCCCTGCCGGTGTTGACATTGAAATCAAGATGTAAACGTAGCCTCGTTGTCATTCTGACCCGCCGGGGGCGGGGAAGAATCCCTTAGCTTAAGAAGTATTTCTTGGGCAAAGGGATTCTTCACACAGACGGCACGGCAAACGCTTGACAGGTACAAAAAAAGAGCGTAAGATTGTGAAAACTAAAAAGTAAGTCTGCTCGACGACTTAATAAGATCCCTAAAAGGTCTGTAAGACTAGGGAAAACATTAAGAAGTACTAGAAGACTCTAGAAGGAAAAATTAATTTGAAAATACCAAAACAAGCCAATTTCTAAAATCCGTTTTGTTTCTTTGGCTCCGGATTATAAGGAAAGGCTAGAAGCATTGTACGCTATCCCCATATTTTGGATTGCGCCCTGATGCTTCTAGTTTTTTAAATGAAAAAAACAGGAAGCACTACAACAAAAAAAGCGCACGAATTGTTTCAATAAGTTACCAATGTTGCACACGTATATGAAATTCATTCTCGGCAAAAAGATGGGCATGACCCAGGTTTTCTTAAAGAGTGGTGAGGTTGTACCGGTTACAAAAGTTGTTGCTGGCCCTTGTCAGGTAGTCCAGGTTAAACAAGACAGTAAAAATACCACAACTGCTTTGCAGCTTGGTTTTGGCGAAAAGAAAGAATGGCGTCTTGCGAAGCCTGAAGCCGGACACTTGAAAGATTTGGCTCCCGTAAGTGAACTTCGAGATTTTGTTTCAGATCAGGCTGGAATCGACCGCGGCGACGTCGTTACGGTTGACACGTTTGTTCCGGGCGACCTTCTTAACGTTGTTGGTACCTCCAAAGGTAAAGGTTTTGCTGGTGTGGTTAAACGTCATCATTTCCGCGGTGGTCCAGCTTCTCACGGTCATAAAGATAACCTGCGCGCCCCTGGTTCAATTGGCGCTGGTGGTGTGCAGCGTGTTTTCAAAGGTATGCGTATGGCCGGCCGCATGGGCGGCGAACGCGTTACGGTTAAAAATTTGGAAGTTGTGGAAGTGCATCCTGAAACTAATGAGTTATATATTAAAGGTGCTGTACCAGGCGGCCGCAATGGACTCCTCCTCATCAGCGCTCTGGGCGAATTGAAGGTAACAAAGAAAAATAGTTCAGCTGCTCCAGTCGAAGCTGCTCCAGTCGAAAATGCTCCAGCTGCCGAACCGGCCGCTGAAGTGCAGAATAGCTAAAAGTTACACGTTACAAGTTACACGACTATATGAAAGCAAAAGTTTACAATCTTCTTGGAAAAGAAACAGGTGACATGGAACTCCCGGAAGACATTTTCAATGTTGCCGTTAAACCTGAAGTGGTGCATGAAGTGTTTATCGCTCAGATGAACAATCAGCGCGAATCGTGGGCAGATACCAAGAATCGCGGTGAAGTTCAGGGTGGTGGTAAAAAACCATGGGCACAAAAAGGTACGGGACGTGCTCGCCATGGTTCGATCCGCTCGCCAATCTGGAAAGGTGGCGGTGTAACCTTTGGTCCATTATCGATCCGCAATTATAAAACTAAGATTAATAAAAAGACTCGCCGCCTCGCTACTAAAATGTGTCTGAGCGACAAAGCGCAAAGCGGAGCCCTCTATATCGTCGAAAATTTCAACTTTGCCGAGCCAAAAACAAAACTCATGGCTGCAACATTGAAAGCCATTCCTGCCAAGCAAAAATCTTTCCTGATTGTTTCGGCTAGTAACGATGCTAACCTTATCCGCGTATCACGCAACGTTCCACGTGTTAAAAACCAAGTTGCCACCGACCTCTCGGTAATGGATCTTCTCCAGAGCCAAGCAGTCGTGATCACAAAAGATGCGGTTGAAAAAATCGTTGCCACATTTAAAAAATAATCTACTTACCTTAGTCTAAGCCGCCTGAATATGGGAATACTTGATCGCTTTACCAAAAAGCAAGTTGAAGAAAAACTTAACGGTGAACAAACTCCTGTTGAAAAGAAATCAACTCCAGTTAAGGCTGCTAAAAAAACCAAAACTACAACTACGAGTGATGCTGCTGAAGTCGCTGATAAGAAAAAAGTTACCCAGCATGGCACTTCATATCGCGTGCTCGTCCGCCCGATGGTAACTGAAAAAACTGCTCGAGAGGAAAGTGTTAACAAATATACCTTTGTGATAGAAAAGAATGCTACCAAAGGGCAGGTAAAACGTGCGATTCACGAATTGTATGGTGTTATGCCGGTTGGTGTTGCAGTAGCGCACATGCAGGGCCGCCGCGTTCGCTTCGGTAAATTTGCCGGCAAACGCAGTGACTTCAAAAAGGCAATTATCACCCTCCCGAAAGGCAGTTCAATTACCATTCACGAAGGCGTCTAATTCTCATCCCCTTGTATGGCTATTAAAATTTACAAACCAACATCTCCTGGTCGCCGCGCATCAAGCGTTGATGCTTTTGCTGATATTACAAAAACAAAACCAGAAAAGAGCCTGATTACAATTTTGCAGCCCAAAAGCGGCCGCAATAACCAGGGTCATATTACGGTTCGTCATCAAGGTGGAGGGGCCAAGAAATTTTATCGCTTGGTTGACTTCAAACAGCAGCGTTTCGGTGTCGAAGCGACTGTGCTGGCTATTGAGTATGATCCGAATCGTACTTCTCGTATCGCGCTTATCGAGTATACCGACAAAGTAAAATCATATATTCTTGCTCCAGAAGGTTTGATGGTTGGAGACAAAATTAAATCTGAAAAAGGTCCGAATGAAGCAAAAGTTGGCAACCGCATGCCGCTTGAAAGTATCCCGGTTGGTTTGTTTGTTCACAACGTTGAATTAACTCCAGGCAAGGGCGGTCAAATGGTACGCGGCGCAGCTATGGCTGCACAACTTGTCGGCACCGAAGGACGCTATGCTCAGCTTAAATTACCGTCCGGTGAAGTTCGTGCTGTACTTAAAGAATGTGCAGCAACAATTGGTATGCTTGGCAATTCGGATCATCGTTTGATTCGTTGGGGTAAAGCTGGCCGTATGCGCCACCGCGGTATCAAGCCTACCGTTAAAGGTAAGAATATGAACCCGGTAGATCACCCGCACGGTGGTGGTGAGGGCCACAGTCCAATCGGTCAGAAGCGTGGTCCGCAGACAGTGTATGGTAAAGCCGCCCGCGGCGTCCGCACTCGTCAGCCGCAGAAATGGAGCAACAAGTTTATTATCAAATCACGCCGTGCCCGCGCCTAAAGGCCAGGATAACACTTATTTACTACTGTATGTCTAGAAGCTTAAAAAAAGGTCCTTACATTGACCCTCGCGTCCTTAAAAAAGTGCAAACACTTAAGGACAGCGGCAAACGCGCCCCGATTAAAACCTGGTCTCGCGCTTGTGTTATCACTCCAGAGATGGTTGGTATCACGTTTTTGGTCCACAATGGCAAGGATTTTTTGAGTGTTTTGGTTGAAGAAAATATGGTCGGGCATCGTTTGGGTGAAATGTCACCAACCCGCAAGTTTATTCGCCACGGTGGTAAGATGGCCAAGGATGAGGCTGCTGGTAAATCAGCAACCGCTCCAGCCGCCCCAGCTGCTAAAAAGAAATAATATTCCCATATGAAGGAAGTACAAGCTCACTTACGATTTCTCCGCATGAGTCCACGCAAGGTTCGCTTAGTTGCTGATCTTATCCGTGGCAGTCGCGTGGAGCGCGCTGTTACTACATTGTCAGTTTTGAACAAAGTAGCTGCTGAACCGATTCTGAAACTCCTCAAATCAGCGATCGCTAACGCTACGCATAACTTTTCCATGTCGGTTGGTACGCTCAAAGTTGCTGCTATTACTGTTGATGGCGGACCTTCGCTCAAGCGCTGGATGCCAAAAGCACATGGACGTGCGACGCCAGTGCGCGAACCCACCTCGCATATTACCATTACGCTTGCTGAAATGACCGGAAAAGGAAAAACCCCGGTAGTGGCCGAAGAAGAAAAACAAGAAAAAGTAATTGATGCTACAGAAGTTGCTGTAGCAGCCAAAGAAACTAAACCAAAGAAAGCGCCAGCTAAAAAGAAAGCTGCTCCAAAAGCAAAGACTAAATAATTTTACTCCATCTCTCTAAAGCTCTAATGCTATGGGTCACAAAGTACATCCGAAAATTCATCGCATTCCCTTCATCTTTCCTTGGGATTCTCGCTGGTTTGGACGTGGTCGTCAATTCCCGGAATTTTTGAAGCACGAAGTGCAGACACGTCAGTACTTAATGAAAAAACTGCGTGAAGCTGGAATTGATTCCATTAGTATTGAGCGTACTCCAAAGGAATTCACGATCACTATTTTGGCAGCGAAACCCGGTGTTATCATCGGTCGCTCCGGAGCCGGTCTTGAAGAACTTCGTAAAGAGATTGAGAAAAAGATTTTGGGCTTTAGCCTTCGCGTTAAACTCAATATCCAGGCAGTAAGTAACCCAGCCCTTTCAGCTGCAATTGTGGCTCAGAGTGCTGCTGACGAAATTGAACGCCGCTTGCCGTTCCGCCGCGTTATGAAACAGGCAATTCAGAAAGTAATGGCTGCCGGGGCAAAAGGAGTTAAAATGAAAATGGGTGGACGCCTGAACGGTGCTGAAATTGCGCGCAGCGAAAAATTGGCTGATGGCAAAATGTCCCTGATCACCATTCGCAGTAACGTAGATTACGCCACAGCGGAAGCTCAGACAATGTATGGTAAAATTGGTATCAAAGTCTGGATCTACCACGGTGAAACCTTTGGCCGCCAAGATAAATTTGAACAGAAACAAGCGAATGGCAACGAACAGCCTAAACCGGCAACCCGCCAAACCGGCAATCGCAAATAACCTTTGATATTACGAATTTGCCTGTCTACCGATAGGTAGGGAATTATCAGATGATAAAAAAATATGCTTTTACCTAAAAAAGTACAACACCGCAAATGGCATAAAGGCCGCCGCCGTCAAAAAGGTGTAGCAACACGTGCTCACAGTCTCAGTTTTGGAGACTTCGGTCTTAAAAGCGAAAGCTATGGCTGGATCACCAGTCGTCAGATTGAAGCCGTTCGCCGTGTTTTGACCCGCTATGTCCGAAGAGGTGGAAAAATCTGGATTCGCGTTTTTCCGGATAAACCAGTTACTCGTAAAGGTAACGAAACACCGATGGGTGGAGGTAAAGGCGCACCGGATCATTATGTTGCTGTCGTAAAGCCTGGTACAATGCTTTTTGAGATGGTAGGTGTTGCGCCCGATGCAGCCAAGGAAGCAATGCATTTGGCTGGCTATAAGTTCGGTCTCAAAACCCGCTTTATTGAAAAACAAAAATAAATTGTATGGAATTTGCTGAATTAAAAACAAAAAGTGTCCAAGAACTTAAACAGCTCTTAGCCGAGCAGCGCACCCTCGTTCGCGAATATCGCTTTAAGGCTAAAGCTAACGCCCTTAAACAGGTGCACTTGGTTCCTGTCGCCCGCAAAATTATCGCGAGAATCACCATGCTCTTAAAAGATAAGCAAAAAGCATAATATGGAAAAAACTACTCCAAAAAAAACGCGTCAATTTACCGGACTGGTGGTTTCAACTGGTATGCAGAAAACCATTACGGTTAAGATTGACATGATGAAAATGCACCAAAAATATCAAAAGAGCTATCGTGTCAGCAAAAAATATCATGTGCATGATGAAAAGGGCGAAGCTAAGGTAGGGGATATGGTTGGCTTCAAAGAATGCCGCCCACTCTCCAAGACCAAGCGCTGGACACTGACCTCTGTTTTAAAAAAGTAATCACGAGATTTTAATTTTGACTGTATGATCCAACACCGCTCCATGCTGAATGTCGCCGATAACGCAGGTGCTAAAAAGCTCCAGTGTATTCGCGTCCTTGGTGGCTACAAAAAACGCTATGCCCAGATCGGGGATATTATTACCTGCGTCGTCAAAGAAGCAGCTCCTCGCGGCATTGTGAAAAAGAGCGACGTTGTTCATGCTGTTATTGTTCGCCAGCGCAAAGAATACCGCCGCAGCGACGGAACCTATATCCGCTTTGATGAAAATGCTGCCGTGATTGTGGACCGCAAGAGCAAAGAACCAAAAGGTTCCCGTATCTTTGGACCGATCGCTCGTGAACTGCGTACCAAAGGTTTTCAAAAAATTATTTCTTTAGCTCCGGAAGTTTTATAAACCTGCTTCCTACTCATATCGATTATGAAAATTAAAACTAACGACAACGTCAAAGTCATCAGCGGTAAAGACAAGGGTAAAACCGGTAAGGTTATCCAGGTTTTTAAAGCTGAAGGAAAAATCGTTGTCGAAGACGTTAATAAAATCAAAAAACATATTCGTTCCCGCAAGCAAGGTGAAAAAGGACAGGTTATTGAACTTTCCGGCCCAATGGCTGTGAGCAAAGTAATGCTGGTCTGCCCCCGCTGCAGTAAGCCAACGAGGGTCGGAGCGAAAATCGATGGAGACAAGAAGTTTCGTGTTTGTTCTAAATGCCACGAGGTAATCTAACTTTTTATATGACGAAAAATCTGTACGAACGCTATAAAACCGAAATTGTCCCAAGTCTTATCAAAGATGGTGGGTACAAGAACGTCATGCAGGTACCGAAAATTACCAAAGTGGTCGTTAATGTTGGTGTTGGTCGTTTTGTGAAAGAAGCTAATTTCATTGATAATGTTGAAAAAGTTTTAACTAAGATTACCGGTCAGAAACCGATTCGCACCAAGGCCAAGAAATCAATTTCGAACTTCAAAATTCGTGAAGGTATGGAAATCGGTGTCGTGGTTACGCTCCGCGGCCCTCAGATGTATCAATTTTTAGAAAAATTACTTCGTGTTACTTTCCCTCGTGTCCGTGACTTCCACGGCATTTCCGATAAAGCATTTGATCGCCAGGGAAATTACACGATTGGTTTTAAAGAAAACATTGCCTTCCCGGAAGTAAAGATGGAAGAAATCGACAAAGTTCATGGTTTACAGATTATCGTAGCGACTACCGCTAAGAACAAAGAAGAAGGAAAGAAATTGCTCGGTGCGCTCGGTTTCCCTTTTAGTAAATAATTTCAAAAGCTACCCGTATGGCTACTCAAGGACAAATCGCCAAATCAAATCGCAAACCAAAATTCTCTACTCGCATAGTTCGTCGCTGCTGGAAATGCGGCCGTCGCCGCGGATTCATGAGGCATTTTGAGTTGTGTCGTATTTGTTTTCGAGAGCTTGCCAACAATGGAAAGATCCCGGGGGTCCGCAAGTCGAGTTGGTAATTACTTTTTTCAAAACTCTATCCAAATCTAAAAATACTCAATAGTATGATGACTGATCCAATCGCTGACATGTTAACCCGCATTCGGAATGCATCCTTGGTCCATAAGAAGGACGTGGTCATTCCGTTTTCCAAAGTCAAAATGGCCATTGCCTCGATTTTGGTTCGCGAAGGTTATTTGACCAAAGCGGAAGAACTGGTTGATAAACACCCGTACCTTTTGGTAACCCTCAAATACAATAATGGCACGCCAGCCATTCAGCATATCAAACGTGTCAGTACGCCAGGTCATCGCCAGTACATCAAAAAAGATGACATTAAACGTATTTTGAATGGGTACGGACTCGCAATTCTATCTACGTCCCAGGGAATGTTGACTGACCAGGAGGCTCGTAAGGCCGCAGTCGGAGGCGAACTTATTTGCGAGATTTATTAAACTTTTTTACGCATATGTCTCGTATTGGAAAAAAAATCCTTACCTTGCCAGCCGGCGTAACGGTTGAAATCACTCCCTCAAACGTTACCATGAAAGGCCCTAAAGGCGAACTCAAACTTGCGCTTCATCCGCACATTACCGTTGTTAAAAACGATTCTGAAGTTTCGGTTACAACTGTAAACGAAGAAAACAAACGCGACCGCGCCCTCTGGGGAACGTTTGCCAGTCTTATTGAAAATATGCTTGAGGGTGTTACCAAAGGCTTCAAAAAACAGCTTGAAATTAATGGTGTCGGTTATAAGGCTGCACTTAAAGGAAAAGCCCTTGCCCTCGAAGTTGGCTTTTCACATCCGGTAGAATTTCAGGCTCCTCAAGGCATTACGTTCACTGTTGAAAAGAATGTTATTACTGTTGAAGGTATTGATAAGCATTTGGTTGGTGAAACAGCCGCTCAGATTCGCGCCATCAAAAAACCTGAACCATATAAAGGTAAAGGCATTAAATACCTTACTGAAGTTATCCGCCGCAAGGCCGGTAAGACAGCCGCAAAAGGCGCGTAATCTAAAATTATTTGTATGAAAAGATTGTTAACTACAACTAAAAATAAATTGCGCCAGGTTCGTCACCTCCGCATTCGCGCCACCGTGAAAGGCTCGGCTGAAAAACCCCGCCTTTCGGTATTCCGCAGTAATAAAGCGATGGAACTTCAACTTATTGATGATGCTGCCGGCAAAACACTGTGTGCGGTGAAAACAACTGAGGTTAAGGGTGCAAAACCAGAAGGCCGTACGGCCAAGGCTGCTGTTGGATATTTGGCCGGTAAATTACTGGCTGAAAAGGCAGTTGCCAAAGGAATTAAAACTGTCGTATTTGATCGCGGTGGTTACAACTACCACGGACGTGTAGCAGCGGTTGCTGATGGCGCCCGTGAAGGCGGTCTTACTTTTTAATATTATTTTTTCCGAAATTATTTTGACGTAGTATGCAAAAACCATCCGATCACAAACGCGGCCGCCGCAATGAAGAAAAGAGTGAATTTGAACAATACATTCTTGATTTGGCGCGCGTAACTCGTGTTACCGAAGGTGGCAAGCATATGAGCTTTCGCGTCTGTATCATCTTGGGTGATCGCCATGGCCGCGTTGGCTACGGTGTTGCCAAAGGCGCTGATGTGCAGCTGGGTGTAGAAAAAGCTGTCCACCAGGCCAAGAAACGTATGATCACAGTACCGATTATTCGCGAAACCATTCCGCACGCTGTTGTCCGCAAATTTAAGGCTGCTGAAGTGATGCTTAAGCCTGCTCCAAAAGGTTCTGGTATTATCGCGGGCGGTGCTGTTCGCTCCGTTCTTGACTTGGCAGGCATCCCGAATGTTTCTTCTAAAATTTTAGGTAAAACAAAAAACAAAATTGCGATTGTTAAAGCTACGTTTGACGCGCTTAAGAGCTTTAAACGCGTTCTTCCAAAGAAACGCATGGAAGCAAAAGCCTAACGCTTAGCGCCGCTATCTAATTACATTTGTATGTTACAACCTCACACAATCAAAGCAGCCAAAGGCGCCAAGCACCGCGTAAAACGCGTTGGTCGCGGTGACGCATCGGGCCATGGTAAGTCTGCTACGCGCGGCGGCAAAGGTCAAACTGCTCGCTCAGGCGGTCAGCGCGGCAATCAAGCTCGCAGTTTTAAGCGTCTCCTCCAGTCTACTCCAAAACTGCGCGGCTTTACGAGTTTCAAAATTCGCCCGAGCGAAGTCTATCTTGAAGATCTTGAAAAACATTTTGCTGCTGGCGACCTCATCACCATTGCCGCTTTACAGGAAAAGCATCTTATTCCTCCTACTGCTAAGGCAGCCAAGATTTTGAATTCCGGAACTGTTTCCAAGAAATTTAAACTCGAAGGAATCAAAACCACCAAAGCGGCACTTGAAAAAATCACCGCAGCCGGTGGTGAAGTTAAGTAATCGAAGCCAAGAGCACTTCAGTTTTAAAGTCCGTATGGTCGACTTTAGAGACTGTAGGGACTTTATTGCTTTAAAGAACTACTTCTATGTGGCAAAAACTACAACAAATTTGGACAGTTAAAGATATTCGCAACAAGCTTTTGTTTGTTTTGGCAATGCTTGTTTTGTATCGGCTCTTGGCCCACATTCCAATTCCGGGAGTGAACGTTGTCAATTTGCGTAATTACTTAGCCGGTAATCAGATTTTGGGTTTGTTGAATGTTTTTTCGGGTGGCACACTGCAGAACTTCTCGATCATCATGCTTGGCGTCGGGCCATATATTACCGCTTCAATTATTATTCAGCTTTTGACCATGCTTATTCCAAGTATGGAAGAGCTGAGTAAAGAAGGAGAATCCGGTCAGCAGAAATTAAGTTTGTATACACGCTGGCTGACGCTTCCGCTCGCGTTCCTGCAGGGTTATGCTACCATTAGACTTTTAACCCAGTCTTCGTCACTCCCGATTTTGACCGATCTTACCTTTTTCCGCCTCGCAACTATTTTGGTTACGATCACTGCCGGCACGATGTTCCTCATGTGGATCGGTGAACTTATCAACGAAAAAAAAGTTGGCAACGGAGTTTCGCTGCTTATCTTTGCCGGTATCGTGGCGTCGCTCCCGGGGACGCTGCGCAACGCGCTTATTAACTACGACCCATCGAATCTTTCACTTTTCATTGTCTTTGCAATCATCATAATCGTAACGATCGTTGGTGTGGTGTTCATTAGCGAAGGACAGCGCAATATTCCGGTAACCTATGCTAAACAAATGCGTGGTCAGCAGGCCTATGGCGGTGCCAGTACGCACTTACCGTTCCGCGTGAACATGGCCGGCGTTATTCCGATTATCTTTGCCATTTCGCTGATTCTTTTTCCATCCATGATTGCGCAGTTTTTTGTAAATGCGAAAAGTTTGTGGCTCGCTAATTTGGCAGCTGGAACGATTACGCTTTTTCAGAATAAGATTTTCTACGATGCTTTGTATTTTGCGCTGGTCGTTGGATTTACATTCTTCTATACGGCTGTTATTTTTCACCCCCAGAAAATTGCTGAAAATTTGCAAAAGCAAGGCGGCTTTATTCCAGGTATTCGTCCGGGAAAAGAAACCGAAAAATATATTGGTCAGACCATGAATCGCTTGAATTTGATTGGCGCACTTTTCCTTGGGTTTATTGCTCTCTTGCCGCTTGTCGTGGAAGGAATTTCTGGAACGCAGAGCTTCCGAATTGGCGGAACGAGTCTCCTGATCGTGGTCGCGGTTGCGATTGAAACTGCTAAACAGATTGAGGCGCAGCTGACGGTGCATGAATACGATAAAGTTTAAAAGAATTCTACTAAAAAATCCCGACGCAATCGGGATTTTTTAGTTGTGCACCAGGCGAGGCCTGGTGCAAGGGGGGGTGAGGCTTACCGGCTTTTACGCCAGATAATGCCAGTGCTCGCGAGGAGGCTCGCGGCGATGATGCCGATGGGCAGGGTCGCAAGGTAGGGGTGTTCACCGGTACGCATCGGCGGATACCAGCAGGCGTATACAACAAAGAGGGCAAGGAGGAGGCCTTTGAGCCCCAGAAGTTCTGCTGCTGCCTGCAAGGCTGTATCGTTTTTATTGAGCAGGAGTGTGCCTTTGAGCAGGAGCGGCGAAAAAACGATGACCGCTGCGCCCACTTCCAGGAACCAGCCCCTTTCGAGAACCTGGGGTGCGCGCAGCTGAATCTTCAGAAGAGCCAGCCCGACACCTGCAGTCAAAATAATGCCCAGAGCTCGGCTGATCGAACGAAGGCGCCGATGGGGCAGAGCAATGTAGCCGAGCTGCCAGCCGACTGCCAAGACAGTGGCAAAATTGATATATAGCCACAAATCCAGGTAATCCGAACCCAGATCGAACCAGCCGTAGCGGCGCCACGTGCTGCCCTGGGCAACGACTAACATACTGAACGCGAGGCCGAGGTCTTTGACGACTCTGCTAAACGGAATCTCGAGACCCTGCTCGATTTTGAGTGTTGTGACCAGTGTTCCGTACAGGGTCTGTCCACCGACAAGGATGGGCAGCCAGACAAAGAAAATATGTACGCTTGCTGCCAGATTTAGATCAAAGAGCCAAGAAAAACCTGCGCAAAGCGCAAGAATACCAAGGCTGATATACAGCCAATTGTGCTGTTTGTTCATGACGCATTCCTCCCTTTAAAGTCAGTCATTTATAAACCAGCTTTAGCGAGAGGAAGCCCCATAGTATACGATACTGACTAAAAAATGTCAACGCCTGAGGCTGCAAACTTGCTCAATTACGCTCTATTTGGTAGTATAGACTCTATAAAAGCTGGTTATAAAGCCTTTTTTGTTTTTACGTTATGAAAAAGATTGTTATTCTCATGGGGCCTCCCGGAAGCGGTAAAGGGACGCAAGCCAAGAAAATTGCTGAAAAATATAATTATCGCCATATCTCGACGGGTGACCTTTTGCGTGCGCTCGATGCTGATAAAAATGCCCTTCCTGAAGAGCGTACGGCTATGGAACAAATGAAGCAGGGAATCCTCGTCCCGGATTGGCTGATTTATCGCCTGGCCTTTCGTGCGATTGATAGCGCTCTTGCTGCTGGCCGCGGCGTTGTCCTCGACGGGGCTATTCGCAACATTCCCCAGGCCGAGGAATATCAGAAATATTTTAAAGAACATGATTTGGAAAAAGAGGTGGTCGCAATAGAAGTTGCACTGTCCGACGAAGAAGCGTTTGAACGCTTGGGCCGCAGACGTATTTGCTGCGAGTGCGGCGAAATAGTGCGCCTCGCCAGTGACGCGACAGACCCGGCGGCATGCCCTAAGTGCGGTGGAGCGCTGGTGACACGCGCCGACGATGCTGAAGATGTGGTCAGAAAGCGTGTCTTGCAGCAAGGCAACAAAGCGATCAAGCCGATCATAGAATTTTATACCACCCGCGAAACATTCGAAACAGTTGATGGCCGACAGTCAATTGCCGAAGTTGAACAGGCGATTGAAACTATTTTGAAAAAAAAGTAAGGACTATTTTTTAATTGTTTCATCTGTGTTAATCAAAAACAAAAAAGAAATTGCGCTCATTGCCGAGGGAGGGAAATTGATGGGTGAGATACTTAGCGAACTTCAAGCACTCTGTAAACCCGGTATGACTACCTACACGATTGATCTTTTGGCTGAAAAAAAGATTGTGGCGGCGGGCGGCAAACCGGCCTTCAAGGGGTATATGACACACGCAAGTGATACACCTTTTCCTGGGACTATTTGCGCCTCGGTGAACACCGATCTTGTTCATGCTATTCCGCGCAAAGATGTTGAATTGAAAGACGGTGATATTTTTACCATCGATATCGGTATGGAATATCCGGCCGGGAACAGCAAGCAAAAAAATACTAAACGAAAACGCGGGTACTATACGGATACGGCGATCACCTTTTCAATTGGCAAAATTCCGGAGGCTACTCGGGAATTACTGCGTGTTACTAAAGAAGCGCTGGAAGTCGGTATTCGGGCAGCGCAGCCGGGAAACAGTGTCGCGAGTATCGGTAAAGCGATCGAGACGTATGTGAAATCTCAAGGTAATTACGGTGTGGTGCGTGACCTGGTGGGTCACGGTGTTGGTCACGAGGTTCACGAGAAACCAAATGTACCCAACTATTATGATCCGGGATTAGAATCGGTTATTTTAAAGCCGGGCATGGTTATTGCGATCGAACCGATGATTTCAATTTCTAAAGAACACCGCGTGGTTGCCAAACCCGATGGCTGGACAATTGCGATGCGCGACAATGCGCTCTGTGCTCATTTTGAACATACGCTAGTCATCACCGCCAAAGGTAATGAAGTATTGACTCGGAGGCCGAATGAAGACAGCGAAGTGTTGTGGTAGGTATGAATATTCTTGCTCTCGACATTGGTCAAAAACGCACTGGGGTTGCTTGGGTTGATACGACTGTAAATGTGGTTCTGCCGTTTGGGGTTCTCAAAAATGATACCTATGGCGAAGCGGTAATTGAACTTATCTCCAAAGAGAATCCGGATCTTGTCGTGGTCGGACTTCCTTTAGGACTTGACGGTAGTGAGAACGAGCACACGAAACAGGTTCGTGATTTTGTCGCTTCACTGGGTGAACAAACCAGAAAACAAAATTTTGTTTTTTTTGACGAACGTTTTTCGTCGCAGCAGGCTGACCGCTCGATGGGCGGTGTAAGCCGCGATGAAAAAGCAGCGATGGTAATTTTAGAAGGGTATCTTGAATCATTAAAGCGCAAATAACAAAATAAAAAGTATAAAGAGCGGCTTTGTACTCTTTATTTTGTGCTTTTCTATGTTATCTATTGTTTTAAAACGCCAAGACCTGCGTGAAAGTGATCAGTTTATTACTTTATTTACGGATGAGTCGGGGAAGCGTGAGGTGCTCGCGCGGGGGGTTAAAAAAATTACCAGCAAATTGTCGGCATACTTATTGCCGTTTTTTATTTTGGAAACAGAATGCGTGCCGGCCAAAGAAATGGATCTTTTGATTACGGCTCAGCCGTATCAAACATTTCGAACTATTTCACACGATTTAGAAAAAATGTCGGTTGTTTCGTATTGTTTGGCGCTCGTTGATAGCCTTACAGTACTGAGGCATCCGGAGCCGCGGATTTTTTCGCTCGTGGCTAGTTTTTTACAGGCATGCGACGAGCACACACAAAACTCCGAAATACTGGTGGCGAGTTTTAGTGTGAAGCTGCTTGCATTACTTGGGTGGCAGCCTGAGCTTGCTACCTGTGTGGTGTGCCGAGAAACGCTCGGGGAAGAAGCGAGTTATTTCAGTATTGCCGAAGGGGGAGTGGTGCATACAGCTTGCCGGAAGCCGGCGCAGACAGTAGCTGGTAATTCGCTGGTGGTGCCGCTCGGTGTACCTGAAAAAAAAGATTTTCAAAAAGTGTTGGCTGCACCGTGGACGGAGTTACCGGCGAATGTTGCTCCGTCAGTTCTGGAGCTTGTGCATTTATTTTTACAGTATCATTTTCAAGGAAAAAATCCGCCGAAACGGTTTGCACTCACCGTGTAACTATTTTATTTGGGTAATAAAAAAACCGCGCTTAAAACGTGGTATGTGTTTGTGCGCAATCCCCGTCTGCCTTGCTGTATAGGCGACGGGGATTGGTGGGGAAGCGAAATTTCGGATCTATGGGTACCGGGTCTGGTACGTGGAAGGGATCTCGATTCCGTGGTAGTGGAGGAACACGATCATGGACACGCGGAGGATCTCGGGTGGGAGCTCGATCCCGAGTTCGTCGAGGATGGTGTCCATCTGATTGGCGGTTGGGTATGAAACCACCCGGTGGGGAAGGGCCAGGAGACCGCCAGCTGTCGCCACCTCGGTCTTAGCCGACGTGAAGAGGTTGGGGCAGTCGGGCCTACTCGAAACGATGTCTTTCCAGCCCTCCGGAGTCATAATCTGAACTCCGCGTCTGGTCTCGAGCACCGTAAGGGTCTTGGCCGAACGATCGCGATGGCCTTGGCCGATGACCCCTTCGTTGAGCGAATCCGGACGGACTTCGGTGTACGCCAGATGGCGAACGACGTGATCGTCCTTTGGGGTAAAAAGGCGCTGAGCAAGATCGGTTTTGAATCTGAGGTCGATCTCCTTGGCGACCGGCAAAACGGCGTGGAGCGAACGCTCCAAAAGCTCGAGCGAGGCGTAGATCAAAGCGCCGTGTTCCCGAAGGAAGGCAGGATTTTGTTTTTCAAGAAGCGCCGGCAGATGCTTCCTGACATGCAGAACTCGCTTGCGATCCTTCTTCGAGTCCGGATTGGCAGGATCGTCCTGGCCAACAAGTTCAAAATAACCGTGATCGTAGTCCGGAATCTGGCCGAGCGGTGTCTCCTTGCCGTGTTCCCAGGCGCGCGGCAGCTGGGGCGGATTTTGAACCAGGTGAATCCACCCCCGCAAAAGTCCGGGGAGTAGATCGCTGGTTTTCATAGGAAAGGGCGAAATTCGTTCGCGCTCGAGAAAGTCGACGATCTCTGCTGCGCTCAAATGCTGTACCATTGTGGACCCTCCATTCTGAGTCGAGTATACAGTGACGCGTATTTTTTGCAACTCTCTTTTCCACTTGCCTTTTTGGCTAAAAACAGCTACGCTAGAAAAGCTTTTAAAAATGTTTATGTCTATCTGTTTATCTAAAAATATCGGTGAAATGGTTGGTCAAGAAGTAACCGTGCGCGGGTGGCTCTACAACAAACGATCGTCGGGATCAATTGCTTTCCTTGAAATTCGCGATGGTTTTGGTTGGCTCTCGGCAGTGGCCTCAAAAAGCGGCGTTTCCGAAACGGTGTGGACAGCGATCGAATCATTGAATCAAGAATCGTCACTTACCGTGACGGGTCTTGTGAAGCAGCACCCCAAAAAACCAGATCAATATGAACTTGAAGTAAAAGATGTCACGATTATTCAGTTGGCCACAGATTTTCCGATTGCTAAAAAAGAACATGGCCCGGATTTCCTGATGGACAATCGTCACTTGTGGCTGCGCAGTAAACAGCAATGGGCGATTCTGCGTGTGCGCGACGCGATTATCATGGCGATCAATCAGTATCTGCACGAACAGAATTTTATCAAAGCCGACAGCCCGATTTTTACCCCGAACGCTTGTGAAGGAACAACGACCCTTTTTCCTGTTCCGTATTTTGATCTTGGCACAGCCTATCTTTCGCAGTCGGGCCAATTATATATTGAAGCCGCGATTGCTTCGGTGGGACGGTGTTATGATTTTGGCCCGGTATTTCGCGCGGAAAAGAGTAAAACCAAACGCCACCTGACTGAATTTTGGATGATGGATGCGGAAGCTGCATTTGTGGAGCATGAAGAAAATTTACAAATTCAAGAAGGACTTGTTCGCGCGATCGTGCGCTATTGTTTGGATCACTGTAAAGCAGAACTCGCTATTCTTGAGCGTGATACAGCGAAACTGGCGGCGGTAGATGCGCCATTCACGCGCTACACATATGATCAGGCGATTGTAAAATTGAACGAACTGGGTTCGGATATTAAATACGGTGAAGACCTTGGTAACGATGATGAGGGGCTGCTCACGAAAGATAGTGTGGTGCCGGTCTTTATCGAAAAATGGCCGAAGAGTATCAAGCCTTTTTACATGAAACGCGATAGCGTAAACCCTGAACTCGTTTTGAATGACGATCTTATTGCTACCGAAGGCGGGGGAGAGTTGATTGGCGGATCGCAGCGTGAGGACAATGTTGATTTATTGATTGAACGTATTAAACACGAAGGTTTGAATATGGAAGATTACGAATGGTATTTGGATTTGCGACGTTATGGCAGCGTGCCGCATTCAGGTTTTGGTATCGGCTTAGAGCGCGCCGTGCGCTGGGTTTGCGGGGTAGAGCATATTCGAGAGTGTATTCCGTTCCCCAGAACGATTGGACGGTTGAAGCCGTAAAAGAGCGAAAAAAACTGGTTTTGCTTATAATTTATTAGTGGACTCCTACAAGATTTTTGCGGTAGGAGTCTTTTAATTACCTCAAAACTATTGACAATTTTGGTTGTATGTGTAACTGTTTTGCTCAGACGATTAAACGAGGTGATCCATGTCCTTGCCTGTGTATTTTCGTGCTCTTTTGTTGATATGTGTCGTGCTGGGAATATCGAAGGCAGCTTTTGCACAGGCTCCCTTTGAGCCGGCCCAGTGCAACATAATCCATTTTTACCGACTCACGTTCGACCTGGGGTTGGTCAAACAGGGCAGGGAATTTGTTGCGGTCAAAAAGAATAGTCTTGACACAGGTGTGCAACAGGTCTGGGTGCTCTGGAAAAAGTATGGTGGTGCGCTGCAAGCCGGCCCAGCTCGATTTTGCAAGATTGGTGACATCCCGGTGCGGGTTGGTGCTACAAGGCACATTTCGCCGCGAACAGAAGATGATCACGAGATAATGGGTGAACTGGTGTCGCCAGAAACGCCCAATCAGTGGGTTGTATACAACCCCAAGCCGCTGCGTAGGCTGACGCTGGACCCTAATAGTTGGTGGAAGGATATAGAAATGTCTCACTTGTTATCGTTGAATTTTTGTGAGTCAGGCGTATATCCGCCCGCAAACCTCCGGTGGGAAGCGCTGCGGTGCCCCGGAGAAGGGGATGTGCAGGAGCAGCAGCAATTTGAGGCGGCGCAGGCGCCTTTGTGGAAACGTGTGCTGGGCTTAAGGCGCGAAGCGGTGCCGCAGCCCGGCTTGCTTGCGCCGCAGCCTGCTTTGACTCCTCTCTACCCTTCCTCTGAAGCCCTCCGCCTCCATCCACCCGGTAGCGGGTTGGTATTGACCGATGGCGCTGGAGGACCTATCCCTTCGTTCGAAACTCCAACCCAAGTCGCTGTTAACGGCGCCATTGCAGCCGGTGCTATTGTCGGCTTTCTTGGAGCATTCTACGTTGTTGAGGCTGCCGCTGCGATTGGCACAGCCTGTGCTGCTGCTCCAGCAAGGTGCCTGAAGGTGATCGATGTGGCCACCCGGCAGGTCTGGAATCTCATTCCGGCCGCTGGCACTGCCGCTCTAGGAGCGGTGATACTCACCCCCGTCACTGCTCCTCCCCCCGGGCAACTGCGCTTACCTACACCTGGCCTGAGCCTCCCGCTCCTCCCCGGAACGCCTCGGCCGCAGCAACTGCGCCTGCCGTAGGTTTTGAACCACAACCTGCCCATCGCTCTTTGATTCACCTGCCGAGACTCATTCATTGAGTCTTCTTTCTCTGCTCCTAAGAAAAATTTTGGGAGAAAAGAAAGAATATACAATTTGGCCGTCGATTAAAAAAACTCCTGCAGCATTTCTTTTGCAGGAGTTTTTAAAGATATGAAAAAGTGTGTGTTCGTGAATTTAACAGCTTCGCGAGCTATGGGTAGCGGTAGTCGAGTATGTGTTTGACAATTGCACATTTTTTGTGTACTACACAATGCTGCTGCTCAACTGAAATCAGTCGGCATGACTAGCGGTAAAAATGCTAGTTGTGCACCGCTACAGTTGTGTCAGTGCAAGGTTGTTCCAAAAACGTTTTTGAAAAGGAGGTGCGCATGCAACGATTGCTGCTGTGTATTCTGAGTTGTGTCGCGCTTGGTCTGGTCAGACCGGATCAAATCTGGAACGTGCTATGGATCCGTTTCGCCTATGCCTCGCCGCCAGGGAGTGATCCGCCGAAGCCAGGAGGCGGCGGCCCGGCTTTCGAATGGAAGGATGGGAAGCTGGTGGAGGTCCCGTCCAAGCAGTCTTTGGGAGATCGTTGGCTCGAGGGAAATGGCGTCAAGCCCGCGGAACCGGGTGCTCCGGTGCCGCCCGGTGCTTTGCAGCCTGTCATCGAGATCGGTCCGGATGGCAGGGTGCGCTACGCTCGCCCCAGACCCGGGGAGGCCGAACATGTGCTCGTTGGCCCTCCACGCCTGCCCTCGTTCGGACTCGCTCCGCTGGCGCCGAATATCCGGCCACCCGCCGCCCCTACGCCGCCTGCCCTGCCCCCACCCCTTCCAACTCCGCCACCGCCCGTCCTGCCCCCACCCCTCCCGGGTGGTCCGCAGCCGCCTGCCTATCCCACCCACCCCACCCCGCGCGCCCTTATCCTCGCTCCGCCTGGCAGCACCTGGTCACCCGGCGACGGGGGAGGTGTCAGCGGCTATCCGGTGACTCCTACCCAAGTCGTAGCCGGTGGCGCCATCATCGCAGGCGGTTTCGTGGTCTACTATGGGTCAGTCTACCTCGTCCAGAGTGCGACCGTGCTTGCTAGCGCCTGTCTGAGTAGTCCCGCGAGCTGCAAGCTCGTCCAAGATGCCCTTACTCGTCAGATCTGGCGTCTGGTTCCCGTGTTCGGAGTCGCTTCGCTAGGGGCAACGGTACTGACACCCGTGATGGACGCCAAACCTTCGCGTCCACTCCTCCTTCCGTCCGCTCCGCCCCCTCTCTGGATGCCGTAGGCTTGTGAGTACTTGTCACGCCCGCCTCATGTTCCTTGTCCTTCCCGCCAAGACTCATTTCTGAGTCTTCTTTCTCTCTTTAAGAAGTTGTTCTTAGATAGGGAAGGAAAAGAACTGGTGGTTGCCTAAAAATTACGAGACGGTTTTTGTAACTAGATTGACACACACGCTTCTTTATGTAAGTATTTTATACATCGTTGGAGGTACTCAATGAAACTGTTCTGGCTTGCACTCTATTTTGTCGGGCTTCTCGCAAGCCCGTCTATCGCATGGGGGCAGAAAGACCCCAAGATCGTCCATCAGCCGGAAGCGAGCACGCTGTGTCCGCACTGTAACCACCCGACCCTTATTCAGTTCCGAATCGGCCATGAGGTCGGGCCGCTGGGAAGAACCGTCGACCCATGGGCGGGTCAAAAGGCTCACTACATCATCGAAGGGTTCTGCAGCGCAAGCGGTTGGTGGTACAAGGTGCAGAGCTCGGTCGACACCACCTGGCTCTATCGGTGGCAGCGTCAGCGTGATCTTTTTGGTCCGGGGGAGCGCGAAGAGCGCCAAGGATACAAAGGGGATCAGTACTTCCGTTTGAACGACGATGATATCGCCGGGCTCGCTCCGGTGCTTGGTCCGCCTCGAAGCGAGTACTCGATTCTGTACTGGAACTATCCGAGTGGTGTTCGGGAGATGTGGGGTCTACATAATTCCTGTAACCAAAAACATAAAGTGGGGGATTGCCGTCCGCGCGGACCCCAGACTTCCGGACAAGAAAATCCTGTAGCTGAAACGCTGCCTCGGCGTGGACCGGTATTTTTTCGAGCGCCAACACCAAGTGGTGAACTCGTTTTTGCACAACCTGCGTCTCCACTCCGCCTCCCACCCCAGCTTACCACCCCGGCACTTCCCGGCACTCCTTCTACGCTTCAGCTACCACCCCCATCCAACCTCGGCCTCCGCATCTACCGTGGAGTAAGTAGTGGTCTTCTCTCTGCCTTCAGACAAGGGCTTCAGGGCCAACAAGAGGCCAGAGCCGGGGGTGTTCGTTGGGGTCCCTTTGGACCCGAACTCGGATCGCGAGATCCGGCGCAAGACGCCCAAGGCAGTCTGGTTGGCTTCTTCGCTGTCGGATCAGTTGTGGCTGCCGGCCTCGTCGCTCTCGAATGGGTAGCGCTTGATGCTGCCGTCACAACAACACTGCCACCGGGCGCTCCGCTCGGATCCATCTGGATCAAGGTTGGCAACTTGGGTTGGCAGCTGGCGAAACCGGCAGCGTCATTGTACCTTCCAGCGGCTCCGTTGCTCCGCTAGACGTACCCGGCAGCTGTCTGCTGCTCTTTGAACTTCCTGCCTCGACTCGCTCGCCGAGTCTTCCTTTTTTCCTTTGGAACTTTGGTGTTCTGGTGAGAAAAGGGAAAGTAAAATATTTGTTTTAATGCATTTAAAATTATTTTTTAGAAAAACCAATTGACATGTTTCTTGGAGGACAGTTTAGTTGGTTTTTTTATAAACCAGAAAAGGAGAAAAATAAAGCACCAAAGTGGTCTTAGGTCAGTCATGAAAGGAGTAACAACGTCATGACGCGAATAGTAGCAACAGTAGTTCTCGCGACAGTGTTCTTTTTTGTTCTGGCCGGACAAGGCGGCGCTCAGCTGTTCCCGACGGGGCCGGATGGGCGGCCGATATTTATTCAGTTTTACATCTGCCCCGACCAGTCCATTGTCAAACGGGACTACCGAGAGTCGGCGGTGCAAAATCGTCTGCACGAGGAATTTTTTGTTAATCGGTTTAGTCTTGATGCCCTCGATTCTCAGCGGCTCGCTCAGCAGATCACGGAAAACAAAGTGATCTTTGGTAATGCTGAAAACCCCCAGGACCCCTGCTATGGCAGGCGTGGCCAAGGACCGGATCACCCGGCGCCCCGAGCGCCCATGTACATACAGGCTACTCCCTCGGGGCCAACCGTATTTGAAGCGGGTGGGCGGTACTATCCGCCCGGTCTGAAGATGATGATGGGAACGCCATCCGGCCCTCAAGGCCAACCTCCGGGTCTGCCCCTCCCTGGCCAATACACCCCTGCCCCCGGTCCGCTTCGTCTTCCTACATACCCGCCGCCCCCCAGCCCGCTCCCAGGCCTACAAGGACCGGGAATGGGGCTTCAACAGCCTGGCCAATCTCCCACCCCTCCCACCACCCCCACCCCTCAGACCGTCCGCGTCTGGAGTGGTAGGGGCAGTTGGACCGATTGGGTGTTCGCAGATGTAACAGCCGCTCGAAGAAAGGGTCTCATCATCGGTCCGGGCGGCCGCCCGGACTACATGTCGCCGGACGGCTCGAACGGCAGAGCTACGCTCGCCGGCCTCCTCGCTGTTGGAGCGATCGTCGCCGGAGGCATGGTCGCCCTCGACGTCGTTGCCCTGAGCAGCGCCTACACTGCAACCCTTCCCGCCGGCGCCCCCGCCGGCTCGTACTGGGTGCAGATCGGAAACAGTATCTGGCAGCTCGTCGGACCGGCTGCTCCGACCGCGCCCCTCCTTCTCTCGCCCGCGCTGCCTCGGTAGCGCCGAACGTACCTTCCACCCCCAGGTGGATGACCCTGGCTTCGGCCGGTCATCCTCCGCCTGACCCATTCGTGGGTCTTTCTTTCTGGTATTCTAAGCATGTATCTTGGAGTTCAAGAAAGAAAAAGATGCTGAATATTCGCTAAAAAACTTACTTTTTAAGTAAGTTTTTTAAGTATAGATATTTCAGTTTAAAAAAGAAATGTAACTACAGCTTGAATCCCGGGAGGAGGCGGTAATCACGATAAAAGATTATTTTTTTAGCTAAAAAAGACCTAATTTGATCTGTGGATACAAAAACCTCAACCTATATTGACGTTTCGGCCAAAATGTGGTACTACTCGTTTTGCTCTGAAAAACATTGTCCTTTACCCAGAGCAATTTTAGATTGTTAGACTGTCTGACAAATAAGGACGAATACAGTGTGTGTTCATTTAAAAAATAATTAGAAAAATTCCCCCATTCAATTAAGACCGGTAGAGAGCCTATTTGTCTTAGCTGAATGGGGGATATCGTATTCATCATGGCGGCCAAAGTGGCTGCCCACTGATTGAAAAAGATTGAAACCATCAGTCATTGCCCAGAGTGGGCAAGGAGGTCCGTCCAATGTCACGATCCAAGTTTTCGTGCCTGTCAGCGGCTTTGCTGACGCTACTCTTGCTGTGGCTCGCGCCACTGCACGCCAACGCCGATGCCAAGCCGGCGGCCAGCAGCCAGCCCAGCGCCCCCACAGCGCAAGTAGCTGGCCCGCCCTCACGGGAGATGATCGACGCATCGGTTGCTGCCATGAAGGGCTGCCTGACGGTGGTCCCGGACAAGAGCAAGGACTTGGCGGCTTATTGGCGCGGAACCCAGAATTGCTGCTGGTCAAACCACCTTGCTCAGCAGACCAACACGCCGAACGGCCGCCTCTTCAGGAGCCTGTGCCAGCAGGCGAGCGGTGCTGTCACTCAGCTGAGCAGTACGTCGCCGCCCGTCGCCGTCGCCTCCACGCCAGCCGCCCCCGCCCCTGCGGCTGCCCCTCCTGTGGCTCCGCAGTCCGCCCCTCCGGCGCCCCTGCCGGGCACGGCGGGCGCCCCCCTCACCGCGGGGCCTGCGGCTGTTCCGCCCGCTCAGCTCCTCGAGACGTGTCTCGCCCAGACGACCGCCCCATCACCAACCGCGGACGCAAGCTACAATACCCCTCAGGCCGTCAACGAGCGAGTGCGGGCCTGCTGCGACTCTTTCCCTGCCGAGTCGGCAAACGTTTCCCTGTGCCGGGTCGCACGTGTGGCCGATGCCAGCCTGGGAGGCAACCTGCAGCAGTGCTTCTCAAACAAGGGCATGGTAGTGGGCTGCTGTTACCAGCACGACCCTCAGGGGAAGGACGCCACGTGCCAGACGCTCACGGCGCAGGCCCACCAGCTGGCTCCGCGCATCCAGGGTCAGGCACCCCAGCAGCCGCAGCCGGGCAGCCCCGACTGCGTGGCCAAGACCTGGGAGTATCTCAAGGCGGTCGGGACCGCCGCGCAGAACACCCCAGAGGGGGTGAATGCCTACTGCAACCCCCAGACTGCTCAGCCGCCCGGAGCAACACTGCCTCAGGCTCAGGTCGGTAGCCGGCCGCTCACCGGCAACCCCGCCAACCCCCCGGAGTTCAGCAGCGCGAAGGATTGCGAGCGGTGGGTGCGTCGGAACGTGGCCGGCGGCGAGAATTTCGATCCCATCCAGGTCGCCCAATACTGCACCGGTGCTATCGGCGCTCAGCGGGCCCTGATCCAGGCGGACCGGGGTGACAGCAACTTCATGATGACGCTCTACGGGGGCGGACTCTTTCGCTACGAGCTGAATCGCGAGGGTGCGCTTGGTGGAAATCTGGGCGGCAAGTTCTGTTTCTTTCACAACCAGCTGAGCAACAACGCCATCTGTGGAGGTCTGAGCCTGCAGCTCTCAGGCAGGAATGATGTCGCTGCTGTCGGGTACGGAGGGTATTCTTATAACCCCAGTCCAAATGTTGCTATCGATCTCGGGGTTGTCATCGGCGGTGGCGGTCATGACCTGTCAGACGAAGAGTTCCGTCAGAAGGGCGATTCTTCGAAGAAGTACTTCTTGCTGGGGTTCAAGCCATCGATCGAGGTCTACCTGGGCAAGAGCGGTATTCGTCGCCAGTTCGGTTTCTTTGCTGCTGCTACCGTCGGGTACCTGCGGTCAACTGGCGAACTCGTGACTGGAGAGCCGGTAGTCGATCGGTCCAATCCGGACAACGTGGTGCTCGTCATGCCAAGCCAGACGACGGGCTACTCTCGTGAGAGCTTCACCGTCCTTCCGGAGTTCGGCTTCGCCTATCGCCGATAGCAATCCAACCGTCGCCGGCGCGTGAGACCGGATTCACAGGAGGGGACGACCACCACCTGATGCGAGTCAGGTGGTGGTCGTAGGTAGATTAAGAAAAAAGTAACTAGGTGCAGCCGACACTCTTCGGCTCCTGTGTTGAATACTTACGCTTGTGAGTATCACTAAAGGAAAAATTTGAACATGTACTTATTCTCATTATATTCACGATGAGAATGTTTGAATTTATTTCTCTCCCGAAAAATATAAACATGTTTTTCGGGAGAGGAGAAAAGTGTGCCGGCGGTCGGCAAACTCGTAGACATCACAAAAGGAAGGACAAACGCATGCGTTGGTTGAAAATGATAGCCTTGCTGCTGTTGGCGCTGGCCAGTCAGCCACCACTCGCACAAGCAGTTCCGCCACCTGACAATAGGGATATTATGGTGGTCTGCAACGTGGTGGTGCTGGTTTTCCCCGGGCCAAACTTCTATTTGCTTCGGACCAGTCGGGTGAACGGCAGCCCGCCGGAGCACGGTCATTGGCAGCTCTGGCGCCAACGGCCCGGTGCCGCTGATCACTGCTATGTTCGGGACGTGGAGACCGGAGACTTCGGCGTGGGAGTGTGGCGCCTTACACTTTACCCCTACAGTATGCAGGATGGAAATGAATCTATGATTCGCTCCATGTTCCCCGGTGTCTCCCTCTTCAGTGTTCAGGGTATACCCGGACCAATGGTATGCCAAGGCAACGCCATTCCGACTGTCGGGAGTTTGGAGTGCAATGATACGCCACGTGGGCCTGCTCGTGTGCAGGCGCCGCAGGCTGCATACAAAGGCTGGCGACCGCTGGGTGTCCCTGATGGGCAGCTCAATCGCGGTCTCCTGCCTGCCTATCCCACCCCCGGAGCCTTTGGTCAAAATCCCCTTGGCGGCCTCCGCGGCTGGGTCCCCGACGGCGGAGGAGCCTTCGGCGGCTACCCGGAGACCCCCCTCCAGGTCGCCGTCAACGGCGCACTCGTCTCAGGCGGCATCGTCATCTTGGTCGGAGCCTACTACACGGCTCAAGCTGTCGCCGTCGTCGGTACCGCCTGTGCTGCAGTTCCGGGACGCTGCCTGGCAGTGGTCGACGCTGCGACCAAACAGGCCTATCGACTGATCCCTGCTGCTGCCGCTGCTGGAGCGGTGCTTCTCACCCCCACTGCCACCCTCCCGCTAGGCCCGCTGCGCCTGCCGCCCTCGGGGCCCGGTCTCCCAGTCCTACCCGGCACAAGGCCCCCCGGGCTCCTGCTGCCACTGCTGCAGTAAGGGGAGAACCCGCCTCCGCTCATTGATCATCCTGACTCGCTTCGCGAGTCTTCCTTCCGACGTCAAGAATATTTCTTGGAGTGGGGAGGGAGGGGAAAGTATGATGTAGGGAAAATTGAAGCATTGTGAAAAAAGTGTCTGCTTGAATAGTAACTCATAAGGAGGCTGTACATGCCATTCAGGTGTTTGCGATCGTGTCTTGCAGTGCTCGTCTGTGCGGTGGCGCTCTTTACGCCCTATGCGGTAAGGGCTCAGGTCATCCAACGAGGATTCCCGCCGCCTGCGTTCCGTATTCCGGGGCGTGGTGCGCCCGGGCTTCCGCCACTGGGTGGTGGAGCGCCAGCTTCGCCACTTGTCGGCGAATATCTTCCGAATCTTCCGACCGGGCAGCGAACTGACACTATCGGACCGGTTGGAGGCCCTGGCCCTGGTCAGCGGTTGCCGCTTCCGCCGGTTTCCGGTCCGGCAGTGGAAGGTGGCGGCGGTTTGAGTGGACCAGGTCTGCCTGGTGGCCCCCAAACACTCCAGTTGCCCGGTCAGCCGCTCGTTGGCCCGCTTCGTTTGCCGGGGATACCTGGCAGCGCTCCTGCTTTTGGCGAGCCGATGCCGCAAGGTCGTGGCCTCGTGTTGCCCGGACAATCGCTGGGAAACCAGTCGTTCTTTGCTCCAGGAACACCAGTCGACGAGACTTGTTACTATGTGGCAGCTGAAGAAGACGCGCAGCCACCTTTTGTGGGGACTACGATGACTGGTGTCCTCGACATGAGTTATCAGGCACTCCGCAACCAGTTCAATTCCGATGGGTCAGCGCCGTTCCGGCATCAGGGCTGGGCCGGTCTCTACTACGAGATGAACTTGTTCAACTTGCTCCTCATGGCCAACGGCTCACCCCCGCTCGACAAGTTTTTTGGCAAACCGGTCGAGCTACATCACGATGGTCAGCGGCAGGGAAGTCCGCTGGTTGAGCTGCCGCGGCATATCCACCGCGGACCCATTGGTTACCAGTACCACCACCCTAACACTGGCAGCCAGCCAAGTAATATCAACCGTCCGCTTTTCCGTGCGCAGCGTGAGCAGTACTGGCGAGCCAGAGCACGGCAGCTCTATCAGATGCTGATCTCCGGTCAGCCGCGGCGTGATCGTCAGCACTGACAACCGGGCGGCTTGCAAATTCTTCTCTCGTTCAAAGTCGCCCTCACTTTGTTTCTTATGCTTAGGAAACAAACAAGGAACCACTGACTTTGAACGAGAGGGGTGAAAATATAAAAAATACTTATTTTAAAATAATATTCTAGCGATCAGGAAGTACTTGGTCACTGGATTGATTTTTAAAAAAGGAGGAAAGAAGAACGACATGTGGGAGCAGCCTTATTGGTTTGAGGCGGCACTCTGTTCAGGGTATCAAACAACGACGCTCGCCGTGGCGAGCAGGAGGTGATCTGTGAAAAGAATTGTGACATTGGCCGTGATGCTGCTGTGCTGGTTCGCCAGCGTGCGGGCCTTTGCCTACCAGCCCCATATTTGTAACCACGAGGGCATGCGCGAGGCCGGCCAGCCACCTGCCGAGATCATGCCAGATGCCACTGTGATGGTGTTCGAAGTGCCACCGCTGGTTCGCATCAAGCCCCAGGGGCACTGTCCGGTGTGCGGACTAACGGACTACATCGAGACCCCGCATAGGTATACCCCTGAGGAGTGGGGCTCGATTCCTCGTCTTGCGCGGGCTAATCTGATCAGGCATATCGGCTCCGAAGCTGTGCGCGACTATCTTTCGCGCCACCCCGAAATGGATATCGAGAAGATGCAGGACGCCCTCGAGAAGTACCACTACCACCTTGATCTAAAAGGCGCCGATCTTGCTCCGCTCGCCGCACCAGGCACACTTTCACCGTTGAACCTGCTAGTTCCTGCTGCTGCAGCGCTCGGCATCCTTGGTGCGCGTTTCTGTGGCGGACTCGGGCAGCCGCCTTGTCCGGGGGGCGATCCGCCCTCGGGCGGCCTGCGGTACCAAGCCCCCGGAGGCAGACTCTTGCCACCAGGGGGTTATCGGGCACCCGGAGCTCCGCTGCCACTCCCGCCACCGCTCCCGCCGCCGGCAGGAATCAGGCCTGGAACCGGGCCGCAAGCCTTTTTCCAAACTGGCCCGCAGCCCGGACAGCCCGGTTCGGGGGTCTGGAGTCCTGGTAACCCAACTCCGCTGATTCCGCCGCCGCCAGGTGGGCCGCGCTACAATGGGACCTATGGCCCTCTCCCCAGCCCGGAACAAATGGGGTATCCTCCTCTCACCCCCACCCCTCCCACCACCCCCACCCCCCAGACCGTCCGCATCTGGAGTGGCCCCGGCAGCATGTTCGGGGATGTAACAGCTGCTCGAAGAAGGGGTCTCGTCATCGGTCCGGGCGGCCGCCCGGACTACATCTCGCCGGACGGCTCGAACGGCAGAGCTACGCTCGCCGGCCTCCTCGCTGTTGGAGCGATCGTCGCCGGAGGCATGGTCGCCCTCGACGTCGTTGCCCTGAGCAGCGCCTACACTGCAACCCTTCCCGCCGGCGCCCCCGCCGGCTCGTACTGGGTGCAGATCGGAAACAGTATCTGGCAGCTCGTCGGACCGGCTGCTCCGACCGCGCCCCTCCTTCTCTCGCCCGCGCTGCCTCGGTAGCGCCGAACGTACCTTCCACCCCCAGGTGGATGACCCTGGCTTCGGCCGGTCATCCTCCGCCTGACCCATTCGTGGGTCTTTCACTTTTTCTTGTAATAATATTTGTAAGAAGAAGTGTAAAAAACGGGTATTTATTTTTTGGTTTTCGTGGTTAAAGACTAACTGAGCGTAAAAAATACCTCGATAAAATCGAGGTATTTTTAATTTACGGTGCGAGTGTAATAATCGCAATTTCGGGCGGTGTCAAAAATCTAATCGGCCCGCCCGATTCGCTTACGCCAACAGTGGTAAAAATCTTCAGGCCATTATAGTCGTTCAGTCCGCGATAATACTTCGTGCCCAAGCGGACCGGGACACGCCCAAGAGGGCCGATAAACGGCAGCCAGATTTGTCCGCCGTGGGTATGTGCGGCGAGGGTAAGAGCTGGCACAGAAGTTGCGTCGGGCCACGCGAGTATACCGTCAGGATTGTGAGTAACTAAAATTAAAGGTGCAGTTTTATTCCATTTGGTCACTTCGTCAAAACTAACCTGATTACGATACACGTCATCAATTCCATAGAGGCATACTCGTTCACTGCCCACCTTCGGGCATCCTAACTGATTTTTAAGGAGCACGAGTCCCATATCATTCATTTTTTGCATCACCGCGGCTGATTGGTCCGCATTTTCTTGAAACCCCAGATCGGCATAACCATATTCATGATTACCCATAACATAGTACGTAGGAAAATGTTTTGGTAATTCGCGCAGCGGTTCCAGGTATTCGCTTTCGTCCAAATTTCCGCCATGATTATAGACGCTGTCCCCGCCGATAATAACGAGATCGGGTTTTTGCTCGATAATTTTGTTGACTACTTTTTGTGTCCAAGCGGTTTTTTTGTTGCCGCCTACATGCAGATCACCAATGAAGGCAATGCGGATGGGTTTGGTTATATCAGGTGTAGCAACAGTTTCCTCATGCACGACAAGGCGATTGATTTCAATAAACCGGGCATCAACGCCGCAAATGATGCCAAAGACGAGTACGCCCATAAGTATCCAGGCGAGCGAGCGGTGCTGTCCTAGGAAAACAGCCGGATTTTGGCGATCACGGTTAAAAAAATAGATAAGTACGCCGGCAACCAAGAAATAGCCGTACAAAATAATCAGGTAGACATTCATACAGTGATAAAAGTGTGTTCAGTATAGCATAATTTTTTGTTAATAACGAGAAAACAAAACAGCCCCAGGTAAGAGGCTGTTGAGAGGACCGCTTGCGTTCAGTACCTACAAAAAGTCTAGACACTGAACGGAGGGCAAGCGATCGGGGTGCGGCTGCCATCCGGAGGAGGGAAGAGAACGGCTGAACGAGGAGGGGTGTCAGTTGCAGAAGTACTGGCCTGGCCCGGATACCGCACACGAGCGGCCGCTCGGGCAGCAGATCTGGTTGTAGCAGAGCCCTGGTCCGGACTCGTGCTCGCGCAGCCCCCGCATGGACGGGCACGGCTCGCACGCTCCCACGCTGCCGCCGCAGAGCGCGCTCTCAGGGCAGCACCAGTTCGGTCCCTCAAGGACGAGGCGGCAGTCTTGAGGCGCTGCTAGAGTGCAGGCAACGCCTCCATCGGAGCGAGGGTGGTGGACAAGGTCGGCGGTCGCGCCGCCGTCTCGCGCCTCGGGCTGCGCTGGCTGGCTCGCCTCGCAGCCAGCTACTAAAAACAAAATTCCAAGCCATCGCATAGGCATCCTCCCACTCTTCTTTTAGAAACCACTGCAGACAGGGCCAGGCGCGCATCTAGTGCGCGCTACTTTCTGGTGCGCGTATACTGGGATACATTTCTCGTTTTGTCAAGACTTGATGAGCGTTAAGCATGGGATTAAGTGTGTGTAAGCAGTCAAAAAACACTCCATTGACGGAGTGTTTTAAGGTGCAACAAAACAAGAGAAATTTCGTATGTGCCCAGAGAGAGAAGCTCACGTGTCGCTTTGCTCCTTCACGGCAACCAGCGGGTTTCCGTGTGCCTTCCTCAGGATGTAGGGGAATGCTTTCCCTACCACCCTTGGTTCGATTCTTTTTTAGAACTAAACTAAATACAGCTCCCGTTGTGAGGAGCTGTATTTAGTTTAGTGCCCAGAGAGAGAATCGAACTCTCATGATGTCGCCATCGCGGGATTTTGAGTCCCGTGCGTCTACCAGTTCCGCCATCTGGGCAATATGGTGCGTCTCGAGCACAGTTTAGTTTCCTTTTGGAATTTTGTCAACGTCGTGGTATACTGGTGACTACTTCTATTCTTCACGTTAGTATGTCCGTTGTTATTTCCGTCGTCAATCAAAAAGGGGGAGTGGGCAAGACTACGACGGCTGTTAATTTGGCCGCCGGGCTTGCTGAAACAGGCAAATTTGTCCTCCTGGTTGACCTCGATCCACAAGGCAACGCAACCTCTGGCCTTGGGCTCAAAAACGAAGGATTGGCGCGTGGTCTCTACCACGCCATTATGGGGCAAGAACGCCTCCACGATGTTATTTCGAATACGGCGCACGCAGGACTCCGTGTTGTGCCGGCAACGCCCGACCTGGCCGGAGCAAATGTAGAGCTCGTTGCAGTTGAAGGCCGCGAATCAAAACTTTTAGATATTTTAAGTGAAATAAAACATGCTTACGATTATATTGTTATTGATTGCCCTCCGTCATTGGGTATTTTAACGCTCAATGGTCTTGTGGCGGCCGATCATATTCTTATCCCTGTCCAAGCCGAATACTTTGCGCTTGAAGGCCTGGGGCAGCTCCTTAAAACGATCGAGCTGGTACGTGATAATATTAAACCAGATTTAAATGTGCTCGGAGCGATTTTGACCATGTTTGATACACGCAATCGCCTCAGCGAAGAAGTGTTGCAAGAACTCTATAAATATTTTCCAAATACTATTTTTCGGTCAGTCATTCCGCGCACCGTCCGCCTCGCTGAAGCGCCGAGTTATGGTAAAAGTATTTTTCATTATGAGCCAAGTGGTAAAGCAGCTAAAGCGTACGAACGCCTCACACGCGAAGTGTTAGATTATTTTGATCAAATTAAAAACAATTAATTTTTTAGGCTCTACTTGCTAACTTTCCCTTATGTCTCTCGGTCGCGGCCTTGGTGCCCTCATTACCCCCACAACAAACGGTCGTCCCAAAACTCCAGCGACCGGTAAAAGCGATGAAAAGGTGTGGCAAATTCCGCTGTCGGATATCCACGCGAATCCTGCCCAGCCGCGTCGAACATTTTCGCCTGAAGAACTGTCTGAGCTTTCGGAGTCCATCAAAGAGCATGGCGTGCTCCAGCCAATACTCGTGAGCGAACTGCCAACAGGCGGCTACGAAATTATTGCCGGAGAGCGCCGCTTTCGCGCCTCCCAAATCGCGGGTCGTTCGACGATTCCGGTTATCGTTAAAGAACTTGCTGACCGTGAAAAATTAGAAGTAGCGCTCATCGAGAATATTCAGCGTCAAGATTTAAATCCGATTGAAGAAGCCGTTTCATTTCAGCGCCTTATTGATGAATTTGGTTTGACCCAAGAAGCTGTAGCCAAGCAGGTCGGCAAAAGTCGCTCGGCAATTGCCAACACGGTGCGCTTGTTGGATCTACCCGATGCCATTCAAGCCGCCCTCATCAATAAACAAATTACCAGTGGTCAAGGCCGGGCACTCTTATCCCTGCCAACCGAAAAAGATCAGCTTGATACCTTTCAATCCATGATCGGTAAAAAAGTTACGGTACGCGAACTCGAACAGGGTGCTGCAGCCAAGCGAACGGGTGGTGCAGCCGTTCGGCGAGACCCAAATATTGTGTACTTCGAAACGCAAATGCGCTCGGCGCTTGGTGCCAAGACTACAATTAGTGAACGCGGCGGCAAAGGATCGGTCACGATTCAATTTCATTCGCCTGAAGAATTGGCTGATATTGTCAAGAAAATTTTGGGAGATTAAAAAAGAGCCGGTCGCAGATACGACCGGCTTTTTTATTTTAGATTGATTTTTTATCTTTCTTCGGGAGAATAAATTTGAGCCAATTACTGAGCGAAGTATTTTTGAGACCGCTTTTAATTTGTGCTTTGGCCAAATGCGTCTTCACCGATTTCAGCCAGTCAGGGCTCGGACCTTTGCGGTTTTTATCAGTAATAATTTCTACCATGTCACCGCTTTTGAGGCTCGCGTTGAGCGGCATAAGCTGGTCGTTCACTCGGGCGCCGCTACACTTGTTGCCGATCTCGCTGTGAATATGATAGGCGAAATCTACCGGCGTGGCATTTTCCGGCAAATCGATGACGTCACCCTGCGGGGTGAAGACAAAAATATGATTCTGAAAAAAGTCTACTTTCAAGTCTTCAAGGTCAGATTCTTTAACTAAAATTTCTTGCTGAATACGGGCAAGTTCTTTGGCCCAGGCCACATCTTTTTGAGGAAGGCGGGAACCGTTTTCGTCGTAGAGCCAGTGTGCGGCCACACCGAATTCTGCTTCGTCATGCATGGTGCGCGTGCGAATTTGGAATTCAACTACCTTGCCGCCTTCGCAAAAGACAGTAGTATGAAGTGATTTGTAGCCATTGGGTTTTGGCTGGGCAATATAATCTTTGATACGGCCTTTAAGCGGGCGCCAGAGTTTATGAATGATGCCAAGCGTGGCGTAGCAGTCGCCGACATTGCCAACAATAATACGCAGTGCGACAATATCGTAAATTTTGTCAGTCTGCCAATCTTTTTTAAGCAGTTTTTGGTACAAGCTATAGAGCTGTTTTTTGCGGCCATGTGTTTCAAGGAGTTTGACGTCGGCTTTCAAGAGTTCCGCGCGAATTTGCGCCATGACTTTTTCAACATAGGGTTCCTCATCACTAAATACTCGGTCACGAAGTACAGCGGTTCGTTCATATTCTTTTGGATACACATACCGAAACGACAAGTCTTCCAGCATGCCCTTGAATTCGCCCATCCCCAGGCGATGGGCGATCGGGGCATAAATTTCAAGGCTCTCAAGGGCAATGCGGTAGCGCTTTTTTTCGGGCAGTGAATCAAGTGTCGACAGGTTGTGAATGCGATCGGCAAATTTAATAATCATGACGCGAACATCTTCGGCCATGGCTACGAACATTTTGCGCAGATTTTCGATATAGCGTTCCACGCCCCGGTATTTGAGCTTACCGAGTTTGGTAATACCCTCAATCATCTTGGCAATATCAGGGCCAAAATTTTGCTCAATCTCAGCCAGGGTTATAGGGGTATCTTCGGGGACATCATGGAGGAGGGTGGCAAGGATAATATTTGTATCCATGCGAATTTGCGACAAAATATAAGCAGCCGAGAGCGGGTGAACGATATAGGGTTCACCGCTTTTGCGAAACTGACCTTCGTGGGCTTTGGCGGCGAAATCATAGACCAAACGCACCAAATCAAAATCAGCTCCAGGGTTATAAGATTTAATTTTTTCGATTAAATCTTCAACCGTTAGGGTGGTTGGAATGGTAATTTTAGAACTCATATAAAAATCATTACTGCTCTACCTTAACACCGGCGGGGCTACTTGACAAGAAGCGAAAAATATGCTATAGTGTAGTCGTGATACTAAGTTCAAAACTTTAGCGCCAACACACCACCTTTGTTAGTAATAACAGAGGTGATGCTGTTTTTAAGGGCTTTTTTTAGGCTTAAAAGCTTGCTTTTTAAACAGTTTTGTGCTAGACTGGTTTTTGTAGGCTCTTCTAACGGGCCTTAGTATCACCATTGGCATCAAGGTTTTCCTTTAGAGGCCTACTAAAAAATCCCTTTTTGAGGGATTTTTTAGTTAGGTGTCTTCCGAAGTATCCTCAGGCAAAATCGGCTCATTATAAAAGTATTCGCGTATCATGTGCTGAATTTCTTTCAGCCATTTTAAGATCGATTTATAGTAAGCGATATTGAGGAGAAGGAGAGTGATAATGATGACGGCGTCATAACTCTGACGTACCCAGTAATTATCCTGCAAGCGAATCCACATGCCAAATTCGTCGAACGTGAGTCCGAGTCCCACGCCATAGATAAATGTGGCCCAGCGAAAAGCGCGACTGCCAATATGAGGGCGCCGCATAAGCAGGTAAAAGCCAACCCCGACAAGAATAAATACGCCGTAGGTAAAATGGTGAATATGCACGCCGCGTACTGTCAGAAAAAAGTTGGGCAGCAGCTTCCCGAGAACCAGATAGACAATCAAGCGTGCTGCCGCAAATGTAATCAAAAAAGCAAAGGCAATAATGCCGATAAGGCGACGGTTGGTGGGTGAAGGGGTAAGTACGTTTTGATCCATAGGTTACGGGGCATCAGCGGCGTCTGAAGCTTCTTTTTTAAAACTACATTCTTTGTTGCTGCATTTGATAACTCCCTTAGTCGCAAAGACAAGCGGGTCTTTCGATTCCGGGCACATCTCGCCCGTAGGCTTTTCCCAGAGCGCAAAATCGCACGCTGGGTATTTATTGCAGGCAAAGAATAGTTTACCACGTTTACTCTTCTTTTGGATAATATCGCCCTCGTTACATTTCGGGCATTTGAGATTGGTTTTGATCTCGATTGACTTAAGATTCTTGCATTCTGGGTAACCGGTACAGCCAAGAAACTTGCCAAACCGCCCATGCTTAATCTGCATCGGTTTACCGCATTTCTCGCAGACTTCACTGGTGGTCTCAGCGGGGGCGGGAGTTTTGTCATCGCTCGCGAGTTGTTTGGTGTTTTTACATTCCGGGTAACCAGTGCAGGCGAGGAACTTGCCAAAGCGTCCGCGTTTAATGACCATCGGCTTGCCGCATTTTTCGCATACTTCATCAGTGGTTTCTTCGGTCAATTTTTTCTTATCTATCTCGGTTTCTTTAACATCCAGATTTTGTTTGAAGGGAGTATAAAAATCAGCGATAACCGGCTGCCATTTTTTGTCCCCCTCAGCTACGGCATCAAGATTTTCTTCCATCTGAGCAGTAAACTGAAAATCCACAATTTGCGGGAAATGTTCAACAAGTAAATCGTTGACCAGATAGGCAATATCTTTGGGTTGTAATTTTTTTTGTTCATTGCGTTCAACGTAGCCGCGATCTTCAATGGTGGCAATCGTTGGGGCGTACGTTGACGGACGGCCAATACCGTATTCTTCCAGCACCTTAACCAGGCTCGCATCAGAATAGCGGGCGGGGGGTTCGGTAAAGTGCTGTTCAGGTTTAATTTCTTTGGCTTGAGCAGTGTCGCCAACAGTAACAGTAGGAAGTAAATTTTCTTTAGCCTTGTCCGGGTAGAGTTTCAAAAAGCCGTCAAAGGTAATGGTTTGACCGGTGGCATGAAACACGTAGTTATTTTTGCTGGCTACATCGATGCTGACTGAATTGAGTTCGGCGTCGGCCATTTGCGTCGCTACAGCGCGGCGCCAAATGAGACTGTACAGCTTAGCCTGATTTTTCTCGAGGCTCGCTTCAACGCTCTCCGGGGTACGCAGAGCTTCGGTGGGGCGAATCGCTTCGTGGGCTTCCTGAGCATTTTTATTTTTGTTTTTAAAACGGCGCGGCTCAGAAAGCTGGTATTTTTTACCATACTCAGTGCCAATAATAGCCTGGGCTTCCGTCAAAAATTTGTCCGACAAATTCACGGCGTCGGTACGCATGTAGGTAATAAGACCAACCTGACCTTCGCTTCCAAGCTCTACGCCTTCGTAGAGCTGCTGAGCCAGGCGCATAGTTTGCTTGGCTGAAAAACCAAGGGTGTTGTTGGCTTCTTGCTGCAGGGTCGAAGTTGTGAATGGTGGCGGGGGAGTACGCTTCGTTTTTTTCTGATCAACATCCTGAATGGCGTACGTAGTTTTTTCTAAGTCTTTGAGGATGCCGTCAACCTGCTCTTTATTTTTTAAATCAAGTTTATCTATTTTTGTATCTTTAATCATTGTTAACTTTGCCTCGAAACTTTGTTCCTTTTTCTTTTCTTCATTTTCTTTTGTCGTAAACACGGCTTCAATAGACCAGTATTCTTCTGGTTTAAAATTTTGAATCTCTCGTTCGCGCTCTACCACGAGGCGGACGGCCACGGACTGCACGCGGCCGGCTGAAAGTCCGCGGGCAATTTTGCGCCACAGAAATGGGGAGAGATTGTAGCCAACCAGGCGATCAAGTACGCGGCGGGCTTGCTGAGCGTCGACAAGTTTGAGATCAAGGTGACGAGGGTTCTCGATCGCGTGCTCAATAGCTGCTTTGGTAATTTCATGAAACGTAATACGATCAGCCTTTTCGGGTTCAATATCCAAAATATGGGCCAAATGAAACGAAATTGCTTCTCCTTCGCGGTCCTCGTCAGTAGCAAATAGTACATGATCAGCTTTCTTGGCCGCGTCTTTTAATTCTTTGACTACCTTGGCTTTATCTTTGCTGACGCTGTATTGGGGTTCAAATCCGTGTTCAACATCAACGCCGAGTTTGGATTTAGGCAGGTCACGAACATGGCCAAAAGAAGACAAAACTTTATAGTTTTTGCCGAGGAATTTGGTAATTGTTTTGGCTTTGGTCGGAGATTCAACAATGACAAGTGTCTTCATATTTTAAAAAGGAAGAAAGGAAAATAGAAAAAGGAATAAACAATTTTTTCCATTTTCCTTTTGTCCTTTCTTCCTTCAGGGGCAATTGTACCCGACTTTGACGCTTCTGTCAATTATTGTATACTAAATGTGTTCATGCTAATTTTTTACCCTATGCTTCTCGAATCACAGAAAAAAGGACTTATAATTGGCGGATGTGTACTTATTGTACTCGTAGGAGCAGGGCTCCTTATGTACAATATCCATAAAGTTGCTGCTCCTGAAGTCGCTGTCATCGAAGCGCCGCCGCAAGTAACCCAGGCTGAAATTGTTACGCTCAATCAAAACGGTTCTAACTTTATTTTTGAACAAGGCGGAAAAGCTATTGCCGCCCTCCCTAGTACTCCAGGTATGAAAACAGCCGTGCCGCTCCGGCAGGTAGGGCGATATGCGTATTTTAAAACCATGCCAGAGGGCGGGGATGGGTATATTTTGTTTGGATCTAGTTCTCCTCAGGTAATACGTATTGATGTGCGTGATGGGTCGGTTAGTATTATTAAACACGACGGTCGCCGCATCGAAGACATTTCGCCGAATGGTCAATTTATGGCTTGGACTGAGTACAAAGAAAATGGTGATAAAAGCATTATTATTGAAACCATCGCTGACCACAGTGAAAAATCCTATGCCGTTGAACGCAAGTATGCTCAGTTTGGTGATGCGCTCTTTTCGCCTGACAGCACCAAATTGGCCTTTGCTGCAGCAATCGGTTTCCCCGGCAAAGAAAATGGCCAAGTGCTGGTGATTAATCTAAAAGATGGCACTAGCAAAACAGCGGCCACTGCATCGCAGCCGAATACGTATTTTAGAGTGCGCGGTTGGCGCGCTAACGGTGATGTAGACTCGGTATTGGTGACCGGCGACTCAACAGATTTTAAAATGAAGTAAGATTTAGCCGGTTTTAAAGAGCTACATACATCATCCCGCCCACGTTCTTCACGTACCCCTTCATTTCCATCATTACCAAACTTCCATTCACCGTCCTGCTTTCAAGGGCGGTGTTTTTAATTATAGTATCAATATGAGTCGGTTCGCGTGTAAGTAGCTGCAAGATTGCTTTTTCAATAGGTGATTCAGGCAGCGGACGTTCGGCAGAGACTGGTCTTGCGACACTTTTTAAATTAAGTGCTTCCATGATGGCCTCGCCATTTGTTACGAGTAGTGCGCCTTTGGCAATGAGGCGGTTGCACCCCTCGCCGCTGTGATTCGTTATGTTGTGCGGTACGGCAAAAACATCGCGATTGTAATCAAGTGCGGCGCGTGCGGTGATAAGTGCGCCCGATTCAACCGGCGCCTCAATCACCAATGTACCAAGTGTCAGGCCGGCAATAATACGGTTGCGCGCCGGAAAAGAATACGCGGTTGGGGCAAAGCCTGGGGGGTATTCTGAAATAAGTGCCCCGCCGCCATCAATGATGCGCCTCGCCAGTTCATGATGTGTCGTTGGTGTAATATTTTTTTGATTCACTCCCGAGCCAAGCACGGCAATAGTTGGTGTCTTGGCCCTCAGCGCTCCTTCGTGCGCGACGCCATCAATGCCGAGCGCAAGCCCGCTGACGATAACGACGCCCCGAGCAGCCAATTCGCCGCTGAGTCGCTCGCAAACCTGTTTGCCGTACACACTGGCGCGGCGTGTGCCGACAATTGCAACGCTTGGTGCTGCTTCAAGGTTGGTAAGTGTGCCGCGAATAAATAACGTGTGCGGGGGATCGTTAATTTCACCGAGGAGTCGTGGATAGTGTGCTTCGCCAATCGATACTGTTGTGATGCCTTCTTGTTCAAGCGTACTAATTATTTTTTCCGGATCTGTTGCTTCGCGCCAGCGAATGAATTCATCGGCAATGGGTGCATCGAGGCCAGAGGAAACAATTTCTTCGAGTTCTGCCTGCCAGAGATTCGCAAGATTGCCAAAATGTGCGGTCAATTTTTTATACCGCGGATAGGTGATTTTTGGAAAATGGGCGAGGAGGGCGCGATAGTTCATGAACGTAGTGATAAAATTCATGCCCAACTTGGCCGAGTATTAGAGTATTTTTTTCAGTTCATCAAGCGCTCGTTTGGTAGCTTCGTTCAAAGTGGCAAGTTCTTCTTTAGAAAATTTTCCAAGCACAAATTCAGCGGTGTCTTCAATGGGGTATTCCATAGTCAGAACGCCGATGCGAATACGCCAAAAATCCTGCGTACCGAGGTGATTGATGATAGAAGTCACGCCGTTATGCCCCGCGGCGCCGCGATCTTTCTGAACGCGGAATTTTCCGAGCGGAATGTCCTTGTCATCATGCAGGACAATAACGTCCTTAGGCTGTAGTTTATAAAAATCGAGCAAGGCCCGCGTACTTGTACCGGATTCATTCATGAATGTTTGGGGTTTTGCGGCTACTACTTTTTGACCATTAATTTCCAAGGTAGCCACCTCGGCCTGGAATTTCTTTTGCAGCGCAAACTCAGTTGGGCCGGCCAGCATATCGAGCGCCATAAAACCAGCGTTGTGGCGGGTTCGTTCGTATTGTTTGCCAGGGTTACCAAGACCGATAATGAGTTTCACAGAAGAAAATAGAATATAAAAGTGTACTCATCGTAATTTAGATTTACGGAAGTGTCAAATAAAAAAATGGTCTCGACATTCGTCGAGACCATCATTTAGCGTTTCATCTTGGTAAGCTTGATGATGATGGGTGTCGCAAAAAACTTGAATTCCTGGCGGAGTTGATTGGCAAGGTAGTGTACATACGACATATGCACCGATGTGCCTTGTTTAATAAACATTTCAAATGTTGGAGGGCTGGTTTTAACCTGAGTGAAGTCGTAGATTTTAGGGTGGCGTACGCCTTTGCCGCGCGTTGGTAAATGGCGCTTGGTAGCGCGCTTCAAAAAGGCAATCAAGGTATCATGATCGAGTTCAGTGTGGCGATCGGCCCACGCTTCTTTGAGGAGGGGAAATATCTGGTGCACGCGGTAGCTTGTTTTAGCGCTGGTGAAAACAATTGGTGCGTAATCAAGATGCGGGAATTTTTTGTAGAGATCTTTTTTAACATCATTGCGGAATGAATCGGTGTTGTCTTCAGCTTCGTCCCATTTGTTGACTACAATAATCACACTCTTGGTATGTTCGCGGAGGAGTCCGGCAAGTTGCTGGTCCTGGTCAGTTACCGGTTCGGTAGCGTCAAGGATAAGTAAAACAATATCCGAGCGATCGATCGTGGCTATACTTTTGTTGATCCCCAGGTGTTCGAGCTCGCCCGAGACTTTTGTTTTGCGGCGAATACCGGCAGTGTCTACGAAAACAATGCGTTGTCCGTCAACTTCAACCAGCGTGTCGTGCGGTTCGCGCGTAGTGTGGGCCATGGGGCTGACAATCACGCGATCTTCGCCAATTAATTTATTAAATAGTGAAGACTTGCCAACGTTGGGTCTGCCGACGAGCGCTACCTTAATCGAAGGTTTTTCCTCGACTTGTTTTGGTCTTTTAGTTTGTTTGTTAAGCAGTTTATATAAAATATCCAAGAGGTCGCCAACATTACTGCCGTTCGCAGCCGATACAGGGAACGGTTCGCCAAGGCCAAACTTTTGCCATTCATGGTCATAGATGCGGGCATGAATCGTCAGATTGTCGGCCTTATTGCCTACCAAAATAATCGGCGTTTTGCGTTTATTTTTGGCGAGTAATTTTCCCAGTTCATATTCCTGGGGTAATACACCGTTCTGAAGGTCGGTCACAAATAAAATGACATCAGCTTCAGACAAAGCAATTTCGGTTTGTTTGATAATGTCCTCTTCGAGGATCACGTCGTCAGAAAAAGTAAGCCCGCCGGTATCAACCAAACGAAACTGTTTGCCGCGCCAGCTGGCTTCACCGATATTGCGTGTACGGGTGGTGCCTGGGATATCCGAAACCATGGCTAAATTAGCTTCCATGATCTTGTTAAAGAGCGTTGATTTGCCAACGTTAACACGACCGACGAGTGCGACGGTTGGAAGGTTATGATCGACGATAGTGGCTGGCGTTGCCATACGAAATGTGTTTAGGGCTGGTAATCAGTGCCCAGGATAACGAGTAAATCGGTTGTAGGTCTATAGGGTGGAGCAGTATTGGGATTGGTAGAGATGTCGGTGACGGCCTTTTTAAGCCAGTCGGGAAGTTCTGTAGTTGCTTCAGTATGGCAAATTTTCGCTAAATTGTCAATAATTTGCTTATTAGTTGCGGGGTTAAGTACGTAAACAATGGTGTGTTCAAGCGGACGAACGGAACTATTGCCAAAAGCGTTAACTGTCAAACCACCGTCTTCAACAGCCTTTTTAGCGCGGGCAGCAAGGCCAGGAAGCCAGGTGCCATTTTGAATTTCGATTTGAGTGCTTTGTAAAACCAGAGGCTCTGCTGTGGGCGAGACTGTGGTAGCTGGTGCTGTGATTGACGGCGCAATTGTTGAAGCGGGGAGGGTGCTGGTGCTCAAAAAAATATTCTGGATTGCTGCATTAATGTCAGAAAAATCACCCTTTTTAGGAACAAGCGCATATGAACCGGCTGCTTGGGTTAAGTAATTCTGCGGGCCGGTATCGAGTACCAGATTTTTAATAGTGCTTTTGTCAACTTTTTTGGCGAAATTCCCTAAATAAATAATTTGCGATAAGTCAAGATTCGTTTTGACGTTATTTGAAAGTGAATCAATAATGTTTTTAACCACCGCCGGGTTAGCGTACGTGCCAAAGGAAAGAAATTTTTCTTTAAGGGCGAAAATAACTTGCTGTTGGCGGTGCGCTCGAGCAAAATCAGAGCCTTCACCGTTGTTGCCATGCCTAGAGCGCGCATAGATAAGCGCTGTTCGACCGTCCATGTGCTGTATGCCTTGTTCAAAATGGGCCTTTAAGTAGCGGCAAGGGCTTTCTTCTGTCTCGCCCGTACAGTTGGGTCCTAATTTTTTTTCGCCGTTAGGATATTCGTTATCGGTAAATGTTTTGGCAACATCAACGTCAACGCCGCCGACCGAATCAACCAGTTCTTGAAAAGCTTGGAAATTGACGCGTACATAGTAGGGGATGCTTAATCCAAAAGTTTGTTCAAAAATTTGCCGGGCATATTCGCCGCCGTTTCCCGGATCTTTAGCTTCACCAAACGCATCTGCGTCGTTAATTTTACGATAGCCGTATTCGTTAATTTTTACTGATAAATCACGCGGAATAGAGATCATTGCCACCTGGCTGGTGCTTGGTTTTATACTCAGAATTATGTTCGTATCACTAAGGTACGCTCCATCGTGCCCGCTGCCTCCGATACCGAGTAATAAAATATTAATCCGGTCTTCCTGTTGACCGGTAAGCACATTGCTGGGTGAAAATATAAAATTTTTAACAGTTTCTAAAAACCAAGGTTTGTCAGCCTGGAGTGTTTTTGAGTCGTGCGCTGGGTTACGTGCCCAAGCAGCTTCGCTATAGTACCAATAGCCAGCGAGCCCGAGAATACAAACAATCAAAAAAATAACTACGCCGATGTAGATGCGATTGGCGCGTTTTTGGGGTGCGTCTTCTGGCGGCAGCGTTGAACGCGGATCTAAAAGATTAATCGTAGGTTCTTCCATAGAGCTGTATATAGCATGCAGCCTACTATAGCATGGAGTATGACTTCGTTCAATATTCCTTGTGAGAGGTTTTTTACTGTGGTATACTAACGTCTAGAGCGCTCGTGTTTGCGCTCATCATCCAATTAATTTTATGCCAAAAGATATTACTCGAGTTGATGTACCGCTTGGTGAAATAGTGTTCAACTGGGAAGTAAAAGAATACGAAAAATATGTCCGCGATCGCCGCTGGTATATCGTGATGGGCGGCATTGGCGTACTTTTGGTTGCCTACGCGCTTTTTACTGCCAATTATTTATTTGCGCTTATCATTATTTTGTTTGCTATTGTCATGTATTTACATGACATGCAAGACCCGATTGATATTCCTTTTGCCATTACGACCACGGGTATTGTCCTTGGTGTGAAGCATTACCGCTATAGCGAACTCACTAATTTTTGGCTGATCTATAACCCAAATGAGGTTAAAAACTTATATTTTACCTTAAATAACACCATTAAGCATCGCCTTCAGGTACCGCTGCTCGATAACGACCCGCTGGCCATCCGTGAATATTTATTGCGCTATATACCGGAAGATCTTGATCAGGAAGAAGAGCCGCTCAGCGATAAATGGGCGCGTATCCTCAAAATTCACTAACGATAGGTTTTGACAAGCCGCGCCAAATATGATATATTGACGCGGCTTTCATTTTTAGAAAGCATTCCGCACCCGTCGTTCAATGGATAGGACATTGGCCTGCGAAGCCGAAAATTTAGGTTCGACTCCTAACGGGTGCACAAAAATAAACCACCTCTTTAACCAAAGAGGTGGTTTATTTTTTCTCGATTCTAAATCAAGAGAATTTTTTACCTGGGCTTCGTAGAGAGAAGCCCAGGGTTGCCGGCAGTATGCCGGTAGAGCGAAGATACTATGCTCCGCGAGCGGCTGTTGTGGTTAGGCGCGACTCAGTGTTGCGTGGCTACGGGGCCGAGACGATGGGCGCAGACCTTCTCCATCTCGATACCCGAGGCCAGCTGCACCATGCTCATGGGTGGTAAAGCCATGAGCACGCCGGTGACGATGTTCAGGATGGTCGCCGACTGGCAGGCGCCGGAGTTCTTGCTGGTCGACGATTCGGGCGGTGGCCCGCCACAGGTGATGAGCGAAACGGCCAGGAGGCCGGAAGCGGTGACGCCCTGCTTGCGGGTGATTCCTTTGAACATTGGTAGCTCCTTTGACTGTGCGCGATTTTGCGCGTGTGAAAGAGTACCATTTTTTATGTTTTTGTCAAGGGGCTGCTGAAAATATTTAATGGGTATAAACACGACAAAAAAGTTTTTTCTGGTATACTAGGCCTTATATGCAGTTATCGAACCAGCTCACCGGCCTGCCGACTGTCGGTAAAAAAATTGGCGCCAGTCTTAAGCGCCTCGGTCTCACTACGATCGAGGATTTGTTGTATTACTTTCCGTTTCGTTATGAAGATTATCGGCATTTAGTGAAAATAAATCAGCTTGAAGAAGGCTTTCAGGTAACGATTAAAGCCCGGCTCGAACTCATCAACAACAAACGCAGCCCTCGCAAGCGCCTTATGATAACTGAGGCCTTAGTGGCGGATGAAACGGGCGAGATGCGGGTCGTATGGTTTAATCAGCCTTTTATTATCAAAGCGCTTAAACCTGGTGATATTTTGTTTTTATCGGGTACCGTTAAAAAATCTATGCTGGGCCCAGAGCTCGCGAGCCCGGCTTTTGAAAAAGTTAAAAAAGAAGAACATACGACGCACACCCTTCGCCTTGTGCCGATGTACCCCTTAACAAGTGGTATAACCCAAAAGCAAATTCGGTATTTAGTCGATAAAATTTTACCGCTTACGGATACGCTTCCGGACTGGTTGCCCGAAGAACTGCGTGTGCAGGAAGGATTAACCTCATTTGGCAATGCTGTGCGCGGCATTCATTTTCCAAGCAATGATACGGAACTTGCCGAAAGTACCGAGCGGCTTAAGTTTGATGAGCTCTTTTTGCTCCAGCTTCAGGCAGAGTTAACTCGCCTCGAAAAAATATCCTTGGAAGCTCCGGAAATTGCTTTTCAGGAAGAAGCTATTAAAGAATTTGTGAGTGAACTCCCTTTTGCGCTTACCAAGACTCAGAAAGTTGCCGCGTGGGAAATTTTGCAGTCAATCCAAAAAAAGACTCCGATGAATCGATTACTGTCCGGTGACGTGGGGTCAGGCAAAACGGTTGTGGCTGCCATGGCGCTCTACAACGCTTCACTCGATCTGTTTCAAAGCATACTCATGGTACCGACTGAAATACTAGGGAGTCAGCACTATGAATCGCTTACAAAACTGCTGGGGGCTAAGGGCGTTCGTATTGCACTCTTTACGCGGAGCCAGCGAAAAATCTTTAATTCGCGCAGCGGTTCGTTGATTGAAGAAGAATTGTCTAAGACTCAATTAATTAAAGTTATTACTGCTGGAGAAGTTGATGTTGTTATCGGTACGCACGCCCTTTTATCAGAGGGTGTTGAGTTTAAAAAATTGGGTCTAGTGATTGTTGATGAGCAGCATCGTTTTGGCGTGGAACAGCGGCGCGTCATTAAAGAAAAAGGGGAGCGGGTGCATTTCTTAAGTATGACAGCGACACCCATTCCGCGCTCCTTGGCACTCATGGTCTATGGCGACCTCGATATTTCCATTATCAATGAATTACCGCCCGGACGCAAGCAAATTATTACGCGCCTGGTTGACCCGCACAATCGTGAAAAGGCGTACGAGTTTATTCATAAGCAAGTACAGAGTGGTCGACAGGTATTTGTGGTCTGCCCGCTGATTGAGGAGGCGACTACGGATACCGGTTTGGTGCTCGCTGATAAAAAATCTGTCCTCAGTGAATATAAAAAATTATCCGAAACGGTATTTCCGGATTTGCGGGTTAGTTTTTTGCACGGCAAATTAAAAGCTGATGAAAAAGAAGCGATCATGACTGATTTTAAAAACGGGCAGATTGATATTCTGGTCGCGACCTCAGTTATTGAAGTGGGTGTCAATATCCCCAATGCCAGTGTGATGATGATCGAAGGCGCCGAGCGTTTTGGACTCGCGCAGCTGCATCAGTTTCGCGGGCGTGTGGGGCGGAGCGATCACCAGTCGTATTGTTTTTTATTTACCGATAGTGACTCAAGCACGGCCAAAGAGCGTCTGACGTTTTTTGAAGCACATCACGACGGCTTTAAACTGGCGGAAAAAGATTTAGAAATTCGGGGGCCCGGCGAAGTGTATGGCACGATGCAAAGCGGCATGGCGGAACTCCGCCTCGCAAAACTGACTGACCGCGAGCTGATTAAAAAAGCCAAAACGGCGGCGGTAAATATTGCGCCCCTCATAAAAAAATATCCTACGCTTCTTAAAAAAGTAAAAGAGTGGGAGAGTCGGGTACATTTGGAATAATTAAAAACCGCCCAGGTATCGGCGGTTTTTTAATGTGTTAGGTGTGTTTAATCAATTCCTGAATATTTTTAACCCCGAGTATTTTAATTTTACTGTTTTTACTTTCCGGTTTTGTGGAAGCATTGGTTATGGCCCGTTTGAGTCCGAGCTGCTCAGCTTCGCGAATGCGCTTTTCTAGCTGGGGGATTGAGCGCACTTCGCCGCCAAGGCCTACTTCGCCAAACGCGACGAGGTCGTGCCCGAGCGGTTTGTCTTTGTAGGCGCTGGCAATGGCCATAGCGACAGCGAGGTCAGCCGCCGGTTCGTCAGCGGTGAGTCCGCCAACCACATTGATGTGCACGTCATATTGTTCCAGGTGCAGTCCTGCTCGTTTTTGGAGTACAGCGATCAAAACATAGAGGCGGTTTAAATCAAAACCGCTCGATTTACGCGTTGGGTAGCCAAACGCAGTTTTGTTTACGAGTGCTTGAATTTCAACGATGATAGGGCGCGTGCCTTCGATCAGACAGGTGAGAATAGTTCCCGGCAAATCTTCTCCGCGTTCAGACATAAAATAGGCTGAAGCATTTTTAACTTCCATAAGCCCCTTTTCTTCCATTTGAAAAATACCCACTTCGTCGGTCGCTCCAAAACGATTTTTGACCGTGCGAAGTATTCGGTACAGATGGTGTTGATCGCCCTCGAGGTATAAAACAGTATCAACCAAATGCTCCAGTGTCTTCGGTCCCGCAACAGTTCCTTCTTTAGTGACGTGGCCAATAATGACAATGGGAATGCCGCTCGTTTTGGCCAGCTCCATGAGTTTGACGGTGCAAGCGCGGATTTGATTGATATTTCCCGGTTCGCCTTCAACATCGTTTGAGTAGAGCGTTTGAATGGAGTCGATAATCACGAGTCCGGGGAGTGGCATGGGCGCTTCTTTTTTGGTTGGGGTAAGCGTGGCAATTATTTTTTCGACTTCCGGTTCGTTGGCGAGTTGAAGTGTCGGCGCTGTAATACCGAGGCGATCAGCGTGCATTTTAATTTGCTCGGCAGATTCTTCGGCTGAAAAATAGAACGTGTTGGGAAGGACTGCGGCGAGTTGGAGCGAAAGTGTTGATTTACCAATACCCGGTTCGCCGCCAAGAAGAATAAGACTCCCCGGTACGATCCCGCCGCCGAGCACGCGATCAAGTTCCGAGATGCCTGTAGCAATTCGTTTAAAATTTTTACCTCCTACCTCGCTCAGTTTCACGGTCTTCGTGGGTAAAATCACTTCATCGTTTTGTAATTTGGCATTTGATATTTGGGCTTTTTCAACCGTTCCCCATTTTCCACACTCTAAACAGCGCCCAATCCATTTTTGGAATTGAGCGCCGCAGTTGCTGCAGGTAAAAATTGTTTCGTATTTAGAGGGCATGTTATTTTTTATCAACGTACACGGCTGTCCGGTAATGATCAAGTACTTGCTGCATGGTCATGGTCATAATGCGTTTAGTTGGGTTTGCTCCGGGGTCGTTAACTTCAACAATGATTTGATCATTTGCTAAGCCTTGGGTATCGCGCTGCTGCAGTTTAGTAAGTACCACATAATGTCCGGAATATTCCTTGGCCGGTTTTCCATCCTTATTCAGGCCTTGGCAGGGTGCACAATTATACACCAGCGGTTTACCGTTCGTAAGTAAAGGTAAAATTTGTTCAGCTTTAACTGTTTTAGCAGTAAGCCCGGGCCATTTTGCTTCAAAATTGGCACTATTTTTTCCGAGTGTTTGGCTTGGCTGCCAGGCGCCGGTGCAGCCAAGACCCCATTTTGCGGTATCAAGCGGAGTAACACTTTGCCCATAGTAAGCTAAAACCATGGCAAGGCTGGTAGGGCCGCAGCCGCGCTGCTGAATTGTGCTGCAGTCTGTTCGTCCGGCTTGGCTGTCTGCGAGCGGCCATGGCGGATTAAGTTCGTCGCCCGGTTTTCGTTTCGCCCACGGCCCTTCCCATTGAGCAAAATAGGGAACATTCCCGGTGCCTGTCGTCGGTGTTGCGGGCCCATCAGTTGGCGGTTCGTCAGCTGCGTCTACCTTAATCACTTGAGGTGGAATATACTTAATTTTTAAGGTCTTAAAATTAACAAGCTCGGGGTTGACGGTATATAAAATAAAATATGATCCCCAGACCAGACAGAGTCCGATAACAATGCGTCCAATATTTTTGTAAGCGGCAACTTGTTCTTCGCCGCCGCCCGACATCACTACCTGAAAACCTTGAACAATAATCATGATAACGGCAACGACACTGGCTGCAATCATGGCAAACTTGTACACCGCGCCGATGTATTCGCCGAGGAATGGCACCGAAACATTACCATCTTCATCGAGGGTTGGAGAAACGTCGCTAAAAACAAGACCAGGAATATGGATAGCAGGTTGAGGCGGTTTAAGCTGTTTGGCGATGTTGCTATATCCATTGTCGACTGTTTCGCCCGTGCTTGTTGTTATGGCGTGCGCCGGGGTGGCCGCCAAACAAAGAATGCTGAATGTAAAAAGCAGAAATATTTTTTGACCAAGTGGAAGGCGAGGCGAGTACATACGTAAAAATTATAGGGCAATAAAGGCTTCAAGCAGCTCTGTAAGATCGATGTCTTTGGTGAGGGTGATGCGCCGGTTGTTAACGAACAATACTGGTGCAGTTGTAATGCCGAGCTGCTGGGCCAGAATCCGAGCGCTGGTTATTCGTGCTGTCGAAGCCGGGTCTTTGAGACAGGCTTCAAAGACGGGAATGTCCAATGCAAGCTTGCTGGCTTGCTCTATAAGATTCTTGGTAGAAGTATATTTTTTGTCAGCCATGACTGCGTCAGTATATTCCCAAAATTTATTTTGCTGTTCGGCACAAAAAGCAGCCACATGCGCTGGAATATTTTCTTTCAAAAAAATACTTCGATTCGGTGCATCTTTCCAGATGAGGCGGGCATCTTTGGGGTGAGCGGCGATGAAAGTCGTAAGAATATGGTGAACTCGCTGGCACTCTGCGCAGCCAATGTCAGTAAACTCAACGATGCTAAGCGCGGCTCCCGGGTTACCAAAAATCGGATCCGTGCTGTCGCTTGGAATATCGGTGGTAAGCGGGCTAATCAGCGGTTGGTTGGTCGGTGCTGTGGTAATAGTAAACGCGCGGCTAATTTGTTTGCCAAGGAGGAGCAGGGTGCCCAAAATAAGGGCCAGAAGAACAAGAAAGAATTTTTTAGTATGCGACATACGGTAGATTATAATTTTGCCTCAAAAATTCCCGTTTGATCTTGGTCAGTAAAGTATACTTTATTAGTGGATTTATCAAAAGAAATATTGTTGATGTGGTAATCGTCGCCAAGTGGTACTGGCACCTTGGCGCCGGTTTTCAGGTCTATCTTGTACAGATCGTCATAAGAATCTTTGGCGACATCGCGTGACATGCCGGCCCCCTGCGGTAAGTTGCGAGGCACGGCACAAAACAGGGTATCATCGTCTCCAAAGGAACATTTGTCTGCCCAGGTGTTGATACTGAGTGATTGGCGGTTGGTGCCAATTTCGTCGCCGTAGGCATTTACGATCCAGAGTTCAGGCTTGAAATCACTGCGCGCACTGTCAACGCTGTAGAGTAGTTTTTTGCCGGTTGGTGACCAGGCTGGCAAAAAGTCGAGCCCTTCCACAACCGTTGATTTAAAATTTTCACCCTGTAAACCAACCAACAGGACTTCGCGGCGATCGAGGCCGAGCGCTTGGCCGGTTTGAGCAAAGGCGACTGTCTGGCGGCTTGGTGACCAGGCGACCTGAACAGCATCGCCGTTATCGCCAAGTGGCTCAATAAGTGTTGTGCCGCTGCCGTCATCCTTGGTGGTCACGAGCCAGCGATTTTCAGGTGAAAGGCCCATGCTTTTGGCGGCCAGTTGATTGCCGTCAGGAGAGAAGGAAAAGTCTTCCCAGTGCTTGGGGAGTGATGTTTGTTTTTTGGTGTCAAAATTATAAATAATTTTTGAGCCATCGGGGTATTCCAGCACGGCCTTGTCGGCTGTCTTGGCCCAGGTAACGTTTTGAACATTATAAAACTGTTGATCAGAAAGCGTTTTTATTTGGCCGTCAGGCTGAATTTGATAAAATCTTCCATCGCTCGCGTTGTGATAGCGCACGTCGCCGGCTGTACTCAGCGAAGGAAAGATGGCAAAATCATTGCTTACTTTTTCAACCGGCTTTGGCTGGTAGAAGCTGGGTGAAGGCGTGGCCGGTGTGACGCCCGAAGCAGGAAGGGTCGTTCCTGTGCCTGCGCCGGGAGTTATTCCCCCGGGAGTCGTTGTTGGTCGTTCGCCTGATCCGGGCAGCTGCGCGCCCCCTGGCGCTGGTGTTGGGCTAACACCAGCCAGCGAACCGGTTCGGTTAAACAAGTAATAGAGGCCAAAACCAATTCCGAGCGCGACTACAACGAGGAGTGCGATAAGGAGAATTCTCTTAAGAAGAGGCGACATAGAGGTAAGACTAAATACAATAGTTTATTAAGCGGATTGGCGGCGTTGCATTTGCATGAGGCGCAGTAATAGATTTCTTTTCTTTTGTTTTTTGGCAATTTGTTTTTTGGTTTCCGCAATCATCGCGTCAACAATTTGAGTGATTTTATGAACACCGACCGACAGTGTTCCGCCTAAAATTCTTCCAAAAGACATATAGAGAATCACCCAGGGTAAGAATAGGAAGGGTAGCAAAAAGGGAACGACAATCGTAGGAATACTGAGGGAAAAAATTTCTAGCCACGTTGAGCATCCGTCAATAAAACCAGCGCCTGTTTCAGCCGCGCGAAGAGCGCTTTTAAGATTTTCCAGCAAAGGGAGGCGTTTTTCGGCAGGCGCTTTTTCGATGCCGCCAAGCAAGCTGTCAAAATTGGGCAAGACCCGTTTAATAATATGTAAAAGATTACCGCCGGTAATTTGATTGCGCAGTGTATCGTCAGATTTTTCGGACTGTTGTTCAGCTTTTATAAGCGCGCGGCTGCGATTTTGTTCGGCCATGAGCTGGTCATAGGTGTTTGATTCAGGTGTGCCCTCTGTAGTAGGGGTGGATTTAGAGCGATCAGGAGTTTGATAATCGTTCCGGCTAGAGCGGCTATAGTTTGCTTTTGCACTCGTGACGCCAAATAATCTTTTCGTTAAAGATTGTTTTTCACCTGGTTTGCTAGTTTCGGTTGCTTCAAAATTAGTGCCGGCAGGGGGTTGGTAATTTTCGTCCGAGGTTGGCGCTGCCCCAAGGCCGCTGCCTCGCGCTACGGCCAGAGAATTTCCAAGTTCGTTCGCCGCACTCATTTGTTCTGTCTCGCTGAGTGTGCGCTGTGGCTGGGCTGCTGGCGCACTGCCGCCAAGAGCTGCTGCCAGGCTGAGGGCCTGTCCAAATTTTCGGACTGCTGAATTGTTTGAGACTGGCCGAGCCGGGGGCATACAGAATATTTAAACCTGAGTAGTGTGAGTTGTAGCCGCCCGCGACTACACCGGTATTAGCGAAGTTCAAGCTGCTCATCAGTAACAGTCAGTTCGTACTGGGCGTTAATTTTTTTGGTTAAGAGGATTTCAGCGATTAATTTTTCGACCTGCGTCCTAACAGTGCGGCGGACTTCCCGAGCATTTTGACTCGCCTTGCTTTGATGCTCGATAAGCCACTCCAGTACCGGAGTCGGTGAGCTGAGTTTGGTGTGGTGTATTTTAAGCCGATCATTCAGGCGGTTCAGTTCGAGCTCGGCAATAGTCACTAAATCAAGCTGTGTCAGCGGATTAAAGAAGCAAATACTGTCGATTCGATTGATAATCTCAGCCGAGAAATAGTCTTTGAGCTTTTCAACCAGCTGCGCTTGCTGAGTTGTTGCCGAAGTAGTGTTGCCGCCAAACCCGAGAAGTCCTTTTTTAACATCTTCGGCTCCAAGCGTGGTAGTCATGATTAGTATAGCATGTTTTAAAGAAATTTTCTTGCCCGTCGAGTCGGTTATCTCGCCATCTTCAAGCATTTGTAAGAGAAGCTTGGTAACGTCTTTATGCGCTTTGTCAATTTCATCAAATAAAAGCACGCAGTGCGGGTTTTGTTTTATTTTATCAGTAAACTGATTGCTTTCTTTGTAGCCAACATATCCGGCCGGGGAGCCGAGTAATTTTGATACTCCGAAACTTTCATTAAATTCGCTCATGTTCAGGCGAATAAGGGCGTCACGTCCGGGGTAGAGGGTTTTCGCGAGCGTCTTCGCCAGTTCGGTTTTACCGACACCCGATTCGCCGACAAACAAGAACGACGCAAGTGGGCGGTCAGGGTGCGAGAGTCCCATAAGTGCCTGGCGTACCTGAGCAGCCACCGTAGTAATGGCCTCGCTTTGGCCAACAATCGCGGAGCGCAATTTTTGCTCAATCAGCTGTAAGTTTCCGGTGTCCTCAAGAATAAGTTCAGTTGGTGCGGTGTGGGTGATGCGGGCGATTTGCGCCAAAATATCTTGGTCAGTAATGCTGGCTAAAATTTTGGGTTTTTTGCTGCCGGCTATTTTTTCGGCTTGTTTAACTGCTGTGCGAATTTTTTCTTCCTCCTCTTTCAGTTTTACTGCTTCTTCAAAATGATCGTTTTGGGCAGCGGTTTCTTTGGCCTGAATCGTTTTTTCAAGTTTTTGTTTTAATTTGGCAAGTTTGTTTTGCCACGGCGCCACCTTTTGCGCTAGGCGTTTAGCTGCCGCTGCTTCGTCGATAAGATCAATCGCTTTGTCAGGCAAAAATTTGTTACTGATATACCGGTCAGCCAAGCGTACGGCCATTTCAATTGCTTCATCGGTAATTGCAATATGGTGAAAATGTTCGTAGTTTTCTCTAATGCCTTTGAGAATCGTTACTGTGTCTGCCAGACTTGGTTCCTCGACATAGATAGATTGAAAACGGCGTTCGAGCGCGGGGTCGTTTTCAATATGTTTTTTAAATTCTTGCGGCGTTGTAGCGCCAATACAATGAATTTGTCCGCGCGACAAGGCGGGCTTGAGAATATTGCCGGCATCCATGGTGCCTTGGTTTGATCCGGCACCGACAATATTGTGAATTTCGTCAATAAATAAAATGATATCAGGGTTTTCGGTGACTTCTTCAATCACTTGGCGGAGCCGCCCCTCAAACTCGCCGCGATAAATCGTGCCAGCAATCAGGAGTCCTAGGTCGAGGGCGTAGATTTTTTTGTTAAGGAGGAGATCGGGAACGTCACCGGCAACAATTCGTTTAGCCAGTCCTTCGACAATAGCCGTTTTACCAACACCAGGTTCACCCAGAAGCACTGGATTATTTTTGCTGCGTCGGCACAAAATCTGAATAAGGCGTTCGATTTCACCAGCGCGGCCGACAACCGGGTCAAGTGTGCTTTCTGTCTCGCTACTGGTTAGTTCGGTCGCAAAAAAATCCAAAGCCGCTTCGGTTTTTTTGTTATTTTTTGGAGCAGTGTGATTATGATGTTCGCCCATATGCGGAGGATGCTGGTTTTCACCTAAAGTATCTTGAATTTGTTCCACGACCTCGCTTACGTCGTTGATGCGGGGGAACTGGGTGGCGTTAGCGAGCACGGTGTCAAGCTGCTTGTTGAGGTCAGCGAGCGTAATAGCGTTCATTTTAAAAATATCCTCAAGCAGGGAGTTGTGAAGCGCCAGGAGCCCGGCTAACAAATGTTCGGTCCCGACGTAGTTGTGGCGGTTTTGCTCGGCAATGAGCATGGCTTTTTCAACTGCGCGCTGAGCCTCGGCCGAGAGTGGCGTCATAACAAGTGCGGCAGCAGGGGCGCGCCGGACGGGTCGGGCTTTGACAACGGGTAAATTGAACAAATAATACTCAAGACTTTTGGGGTCGAGTTTAAAGCGATTAATAATTTCTGCCCCAACCGAGCCCTTTTGACCGGCTAACGAAAAAAACAGATGGATCGGTTCAACCTCTTTATGTTTGAGTTCGGCAGCGAGCTGAATACTTTTTGCCAGAACCTGACGCACATGAGTAGAAAAACGCTCTAAAACATTCATATTTATAGACTTTTAAGTAGGGCTAGTATATACTGTATATACCCTTTCGTCAAAGCAAATTTTTGCCTATGCAGTTCCCAGAATCTATCTTTAAAGCCTACGATATCCGTGGTTTAGTGGATGGCCAATTGTCAGAAGAAATCGCTTACGGTATCGGCCGGGCGTTTGTTTTGTTTTTACGCGCTCAAAATATCCCTTTAGACGGGAAATCACTGGTGGTCGGGCGAGATATGCGCCCGAGCGGTGACCGCTTTACCCCCGCAGTCATTCGCGGTATTACCGACGAAGGCGTTGATGTGGTCGAAATTGGCTTGGCTTCCACGCCACTTTTCAATTTTGCCTGCGCCCATTACTCGGAACATGCCGGAGGAATTATGGTAACGGCCAGCCATAATCCAGCCGAATACAATGGTTTTAAGCTCACTATGGGGAACGGTTTGCCGGTTGGCGGCAAAAACGGTATGGATTTTATTAAAGAAGCGGTGCGGCTGAATGTATTTAATCCCGCTCAAAAACAGGGGACTACGATGCAAAAAAATGTTTTGCCCGATTACGAAGCCAAGATTTTTGAATTAGTTAACCCGAGTACGCTTAAACCTTTTAAAATTGTCGTTGACGCGGGAAACGGTATGGGCAAAGCAACGTTCCCGGATTGGCTGGCAAAATTGCCTATGACGGTTGAATATTTGTTCCTTGAACCGGATGGCACCTTCCCAAATCACGAAGCGAATCCGCTTAAAACAGACACCTTGAAAACGCTCCAAGAAAAAGTGGTTGCTACCGGCGCCGATTTCGGTTTTGCGCTTGATGGCGATTGTGACCGCATAGGCCTCGTAGACGAAACAGGTGCTGTGGTTGATGCATCTTTTGTAGGCGCACTTCTTGGTCTTGAGGTGCTTCGTGCTCATCCCGGTAGCCTTCTGATGTATGATTTACGTTCGAGTATGATTGTTTCCGAAGTTTGGGAGAAGAGTGGGGCGACGACCGAAATGTGCCAGGTAGGTCACGCGAATATTAAAAAAGCAATGCGTGATACTGGTGCAGTGTTCGCCAGTGAATTATCGCAGCATCTGTACTACGGTGACGTACACAATCTAGAATCTTCAGATCTAAGTTTACTCTACGTGCTCCAAATGCTCTCGCGTGAAAATAAAAAATTAAGCGAGCTTGCACAGTCACTTAAAAAATATTTTCATTCCGGAGAAATAAATTTTGAAGTAGGTGATAAAGATAGTGTGCTCCAAAAATTGGAAGAAAAATATAGTCCTGAAGCAAAAGAAATTATTCGCCTTGATGGCCTGATGATGACATTTGACTGGGGCTGGTTTGGAGTCCGGGCCAGTAATACGGAGCCGGTTTTGCGGTTGAATGTGGAAGCAAAAGATCGGGCGGTAATGATGAATAAAGTCGCTGAATTAAAAGAAATAATCAAGAATTAATTCCACACAGTATACCCGAATCGCCTGTCTGTCAGGCTGAGGTCTATGGAAGTTCATAAGTAATGTTATTTAATTTTATTTTAAATATATTTGTATGGAGTTCTCACCAGACCGCTCGTTAATTATGAAATCCGAAGCTGAACATGAGAGTGTTTCACGACAAGACAAAGAAGATGCTCTTAATTATTTACGAGAAGTTGGAATTATGAGCGAAGTTGGTCAAGAGATTCTCGCCAAATTATTAGGTTTTCCAGGAAAGGATAACAAAATGGAATTTACGCCTCAAGAAATTGAGAAAATGAAGTATTATGCAGCTGAATATCGTAATGAACCAGACGCTGAGCGACGGGAGGTTTCAAACACTATGTTAGATACGTATGATCCACTTTTACCGTTCGAACCGACCAAGATTAACCCAAAAGTTGTAACTAAAAAAGATCCTTCCTTGCTTGAATTAGGGCCAGAAATGGAATTGTTTGATGATAATTCTGAGGCTTCTAGCAAACCGGTTGAAAAACTAAACCCTGCACCGCAAGCTAGAAAGGCTGTGAAAGTACCCCCGCCAACTCCAGAAATTATTTTCACTGGAGCAACAGATCCTAAATTGGCTAAAAAATTACCGGTTCATTCGGCTAATCGCGCGGCTGGTCAGACAGTGTCGGTGAAGAAAGCGCGAGCAGAAAGCAATGTATTTCTAGACACCCAGTTACAAAATTTAACCTACGAGCAAAAAGTATTAATGCTTAAAGATTTTGACAATCGCTTCGGAAAAGATACTGATCAGTATCGAAAAAAATTGATTGAGATTGAGAGCGAAGGAGGTGGTCAGACAGATCAAAAAGCAGCTTAAATATCCATATGATTTCAAGAAGTCTGCGAATTTGGTTTGTCATTCATTTTATTGTCGATCTCATTTTCTCGCTGCCGCTTATTTTTTTTCCTGCAGCAGTATTCAGCGTGTTCGGTCTTACCATGGGTGACTCGCTCGCGCCGCGTATGGTTGGCGCGGCCTTTTTTGCCATCGGTACCACGTCGCTCGTCATGAAAAATGCTGGCCTCGAAAGCTACCGGGCGCTGTTGAATCTCAAGATTATTTGGTCGTCAGCCGCGCTTGTTGGCATTGTCCTCGCAATTATAAACGGCAGTCCTGCTATTGCGTGGCTGCCGTTTGGAATTTTTATTGTTTTTTGGATTGTGTGGATCTGGTATCGCCGAAATTTGCCGGCGGTATAATTACGATCATCCGTCGTAAAATGAGGTCGCTTGTTTTTTTCATGAACGGCCCCCAAAAATCGAACCAAACTCGTTTAAACCAGACGTGGTGCATGGCGCGCAAGTGTCCTAGTTCTGGGTCTTGCAAGTAAATATTTTCTGCATCTATTCCAACTACTACTGAGTAGTGTGTATCTGTCCCGCTAAACCAGGCAACAATAATGGGAATTTTTTTGTCCAAATATTTTTTAAGATCACTAAGTTCGGAATTGTCTTTGATGAAACTCTGCAGACCAAATTTTTTTGCTACGCTGACCAATGCTTCACCCCTTGTACCATTGGCGGCAGTGGTGCCAAGCAGTTTGGTGAGCTTGGCTTCGGTAGTGGTAACACCGTGATAGGCGAGTATGGTTTTGAGGCACGCTGCGCCGCAGCTACCCCTGCCTTCACGTTGATCAACGGGTAAAATATCAAGCATACGTGCTTAGTAATTGCGGGCTTCTTAATTTTAAGCTCCATTGTTTGTTGGTTTTTTTAAGACCCTTACACATCTAGCGGATCCCGCACGGTGTAGTTTGAGCTAATAATAATTTCCGGGGGTCTGGTAGCTGGAAACACGTTATAATCAGCCGCCCATTTCCAACATCTTGATTCATCGCTGGTCCATTCCTTAGGGTCAACGACGCCCGCATACGTGAAAGCGCCGCCGCGAGTGTAGAGCATGATGTCTTGTGGTTTAGTTCCAATCGTCAATGCCGCTTCAAGAAGCGGCACCTTTTCGCCAACTTTTGTCGAGGTAAGCTCGATGCCGATTTTTCCGGTGCGGGCAATTCGCTCTTGCATTGACAGGGCTTCGCTACGGTAGGGATCGCCTGAGTATATTTCTGTCATAGAAAAATATTATGCCCCCATGCCACGTAACTTTTTAACGCGATCTTCAATTGACGGGTGTGTTGAAAACAATGATTGCAGTTTGCTGCTACCGAAGGGGTTAGATAAAAACAAGTGTGCCGTGGCTTTGCTGGCTCGCTGCATTGGCAAATTTTCCTGACCAATCTTTTCAAGAGCCCTCGCCAGGCCTTCAGGGTAGCGGGTAAGTAGAGCGCCCGACGCATCGGCCAAATACTCGCGGCGACGTGAAATAGCGAGTTTAATGAGATTGGCGAGGATGGGTGAAAGTATTGCAAGCACAATACCGGCGATCATAAATATTCCCGCCCCGCCATTGTCACGATCGCTGCTCCTTCGTCCGCCGAAGAAAAAGCGTGAACGTAAGAATATGTCCGAGAGAAGAATGAGCGCGCCGACTAAGACTGCAACCAGTGTCATAAAACGCACGTCATAATTTTTAACATGCGACAATTCGTGCGCAATGACACCTTCCAGTTCTTCGTTTTCTAATTTTTCAATTGCTCCGCGCGTGATAGCGATTGAGGCTAGTTCGGGCTTACGGCCCGTTGCAAACGCGTTGATGGCGCTTTCTTCCATGATATAAATCTTTGGTATCGGGGTGCCGCTCGCGATCGATAAATTTTCGACAATTCGGTATACGTACGGATTGTCATCAGGGGCCAGTGGTTTGGCGCCGCTCGTAAAGAGTGCAATTTTATCACCCTGAAAATATGAAATGAGTGTTGAGACTAGCGAAATAATTATGGCGAGCCAAACGCCCGAGTATGTTGTGTCGCCGGTTGCACGATCGAAAACATAGCCAATAGCAATAATAAGTGCAATGACAATCATGACCAGGAATACTGAATTGCGTTTGTTGCTCGCTATATCGTTATACATACCTTAGAACTGTACCTTTACATTCTGGCGTTCGCCTTCAGCTGCCTGGAAAAATTCGTATTTAGTGAATTTAAGTGAGTTGGCAATCAGGTTGGTAGGGAAGACCTGAATTTTGGTATTGAAGTCGCGAACATTGCTGTTGTAGAAGCGTCTTGAAGCCATGATTTTGTTTTCAGTATCTGAAATTTCATCCTGGAGCTGGAGGAAGTTTTGGCTCGCTTTGAGTTCCGGGTAGTTTTCAGTAACTGCAAATAATGTCTTAAGGGTGCCGCTGAGCTGATTTTCAGCCGCTTCTTTTTGCTGCAAGGTGGCGTTAGGGTCATTGTGTGCGGTCATGGCGCTGGTGCGGGCTTCGGTCAGTTTGACCAGTGTCTCGCGTTCATGGGTCATGTAGCCTTTGACGGTTTCTACGAGGTTTGGAATGAGGTCGTAGCGACGCTTGAGTTGTACATCGATATCACTTACGGCTTCGTCAACACGGTTTTTGCTGGTAATGAGGCCGTTGTAGACGCTGATAATCCAAATCGCTGCTATTGCCACTACAGCAAGGATGATATATAGTACGGGCATATTTTCTGATAGATTAAGGGTTAAATTAAGAAAAAATTTTGTCTATGATTACACTCCTTATTTTTCTCGCCGTCCTCAGTGTTCTTGTTATCTCACACGAATTTGGTCACTTTATTACTGCCCGTAAGAGCGGTATGGCGGTCGAGGAATTTGGTTTTGGCTTTCCGCCGCGTGTAGTTGGTATTCAGCGCTTAACACGTACCCATACAGACGGAACACGCTCGCGTTCGTGGCGTGTGGTTTGGGGCAGTAAAAACCCTCAGCTTACTCCCGACGCTGCGGTTAGTGCTGGAACGCTGTATTCCTTTAATATAATCCCCCTGGGCGGCTTTGTAAAGATTAAAGGCGAAAATGGCGAGGCGGAAGGTGGGCACGATTCAGACAGCTTTGCCAGCAAAAAAGTTTGGCAAAGAGCGTTGGTACTGACTGCTGGAGTCCTGATGAATATTTTGGTGGCTTGGGTACTCCTCAGTATCGGCCTTATGATTGGTACGCCACAGCCAACCGATGGTATGGCTGATGTAAGCCGGGTGATTAATCGCCACATTGAGGTTGTCGATGTGCTGGCCGGAAAACCGGCAGCGCAAGCAGGTGTTATGCCGGGCGACCAGGTAGTTGCGCTCGACGCGGTGCAGAATCCACGTCTCGCCGAACTCCAAGCGTATATTGATGCGCGTCGTACACAAAAAATTACGGTTCAGATTAAGCGCGGTGCAGAAATACTCACTAAAGAAATTCAACCCATTGTCTACGAAGATACCGGTAAGGGCGGACTTGGAATTGCGATTGCCGAAATAGGTACGATTCGCTACCCTTGGTACCGGGCACTGTATGAAGGCGCCAAAGAAACCGGGTCTTATTTCAAACAAATTTTATTTGGTTTTGGGGCGCTGGTTAAAGGATTGTTTACTCCAGGCAGTCATGTGGGTGATCAAGTTTCCGGTCCGGTCGGGGTGGCAGTGATGACTGGCAAAGTAGCCCGTCTCGGCTTCATCTATCTCCTGCAATTTACAGCAATATTATCGCTTAACTTGGCGGTACTTAATATTCTGCCGATTCCGGCCCTCGATGGCGGACGATTGCTGTTTGTGGTTATTGGAGCTATAAGTAAAAAAGGAAAAGCAATTAAGTATGAAGGAATTGCGCATACGGTTGGTTTTGTTCTTCTGATGCTGTTGGTTGTGGTTATTACGGTGAAAGATCTAGGAAGTTTTAGCGGTGCGATTAGATCAGCTTTAGGAAGAATTTTTTAAGTTTTATATGCTAGCAGAACAACTCTCAGAACTTAAGGCCGAGGCGCTGGGGCAGCTTCAGCAAGTGCAGGGCGTAGCCGCCCTTGAGGTATTCGAGAATACTTTTTTAAGTCGCAAGAATGGTAAACTGACGAATCTATTAAAAGGTTTAAAAGACCTGGAAGGCGACGCGCGGAAAACAGCGGGTGCGCTTGCAAATGATGTTAAAACAATTATTGAGCAAGCCTTTGAGCAGAAAAAAAATGCCTTAAAAATGCAAGAGTGGGGAACGCTGCTCCAAAAAGAAGCAATCGATATTTCGCAGCCAGCTCTCCCGGTACAAGCTTCAGGTCACCTGCATCCAAATACGATTATTCAGCGCGACCTCGAAGATTTTTTTACGTCCATGGGGTTTATGGTGCTTGATGGGCCGGAACTTGAAAGCGAATACTATAATTTTACGGCCGTAAATATTCCTGCTGACCACCCGGCGCGTGATATGCAGGATACATTTTATATTAAGAATCATCCAGACTGGGTGATGCGTACGCACACGTCGTCAGTCCAGGTGCGCGCGATGCAAAAATACGGCGCGCCGATTCGGGCGATTGTGCCGGGCAAATGTTTCCGCAATGAATCAACTGATGTGCGCCATGAACATACGTTTTATCAGCTCGAAGGACTGGTGCTTGATAAAAATATTACGTTTGCACATTTGAAAGGCGTGCTTGAAGCAACGGCGAAACATTTATATGGACCGGAAACCAAAGTGCGTTTAAGGCCGAAATTTTATCCGTTTGTGGAACCCGGTGTAAACGGCGAAGTCACCTGCTACCTCTGTAAGGGTGCAGGGTGCCGTCTTTGCAAGCAAACTGGCTGGCTGGAAGTTTTGGGGGCCGGTATGGTGCACCCGAACGTGCTTAAGGCCGGGGATATTGATCCGAATGTCTACCAGGGTTTTGCGTTTGGTTTTGGGCTTACACGCCTTGCGATGCTGAAGTATGGCATTGATGATGTGCGGCTGCTTGAAAGCGGGGATTTACGGTTTTTAGAACAATTTTAGTATGCTTATCTCATTTAATTGGCTCAAAAAATACGTTACCTTGCCAGACTCGATTTTGCCCGAAGAAGTAGCGGCAAAATTAAAAGCGGCCACAGTTGAAGTAGAGAATATCGTGAAACCGGGCGAGAGCCTCGCTGGTATTGTGGTTGGTAAAATTAAAACAGTTGAAAAACATGCGAATGCCGATAAGCTCAAAGTCTGCCGGGTTAATGTCGGTAACGAAGAAGTGGTGATTGTCTGTGGTGGTAGTAATGTTGCCGAGGGTATGCTGGTCGCCGTTGCTAAGCTCGGCGCCAAAGTACGCTGGCACGGTGAAGGTGAGCCGATTGTTATGGAAAAAGCGACTATTCGCGGGGTTGAATCGTTTGGTATGATTTGCGCGGCCGACGAAATCGGTCTCGCGGAACGTTTTCCTAAAAAAGAGGAACGCGAAGTGGTTGATCTTGCCAGCCTGCAATCGAAGCCAGGTACGCCGCTTGCCGAGGCACTGGGGCTTAATGATGTTTTGTTTGAAATCGATAATAAATCGCTCTCGCATCGCCCGGACCTCTGGGGGCATTATGGCCTGGCACGCGAAGTAGCGGTTTTGTTTAATCGCGAGGTGGCTAAATATCCGAGTGAAAAAATAAAACCGGGCAAAGGAATTACGCTCAAAGTAACTGTTGAAAATAAAATCGACTGTCCGCGGTATTCTGCGGTGGCAATCGATGGTGTGTCGCCAACGGCATCACCGGCTTGGCTCCAAAACGCTCTTAAGGCGGTGGGCGTTCGGCCGATCAATACCATTGTCGATGCTACAAACTACGTCATGTTTGATTTGGGCCAGCCGCTCCATGCTTTTGATGCTGCTGCGCTTGATAAAAATCACAAAATAAAAAACACTAAACATATTACTGTGCGCCGTGCTGCTGATGGTGAAAGAGTTGTTACGCTGGATGGTGTCGAGCGTGTACTTGATAAAAACAGTCTGGTTATTGCGGATACCGATTCAGTGCTGGCGCTTGCCGGAGTTATGGGCGGACGGGAAAGTGGAATTTCGGACGCAACGACGACTGTCATTATTGAGTCTGCCACCTTTGCACCCGGCCTTATCCGCAGTGCCTCGGGGCACTATGCACTTCGCTCGGATGCATCGATGCGTTTTGAAAAAAATCTTGATCCTAATGTGTGTTCGCTTGCGCTTGAACGCGTGGTTGCGTTACTGCTTGAACTCCACCCGAAGGCGCACGTTGCAAGCAGCGTCGTTGATCACTACGGCTCGGTTCGAAAACCACAGTCGATTGAAATGCCGCTTTCATTTTTTGAACAAAAAATTGGCGCACTGATCCCGGCAAAGTTTATCGAACAAACGTTGGCTCGTTTAGGCTTCGGCGTTAAGACCAAGAAAAATATGCTGGTGCTTACGGTGCCAACCTGGCGTTCGGGTAAAGATATTACCACTCCTGAAGATGTAGTTGAAGAAGTGCTTCGTTTATATGGTTATGAAAATGTGCCGGCCAGCCTGCCTGATTTTCCAATTGCGCCGGTTGTCGTGAGCCCCTTAAAAAAACTGGAGAACGTTGTGCGAAGCATGCTCGTAGAAAATCTTAAGTATACGGAAATCTACACCTACTCATTTGTGAGCGAAGCGCAGATAACTAAAGTAGGAGATGATCCTAAGCTTTACCTTGAACTCGATAATCCTATCTCCAAAGAACGGCCGTATATTCGGCGGTCACTGTTGCCAAACCTTCTCGAAGTTTTGGAAAAAAATAGTGCCGACCGTGACCGACTCGCACTTTTTGAAATTGGCTTGGTTTTTCGCGCTGACGAAGCGGGACTCCGGAGCGAAGCTAAGAGTGATGAACTGTTGCCGCGGCAAGATACATGGGTTACCTGCGTGTATGCAGAAAAAAAGGATCGCACGCCTTTTTGGGAAGCTAAGCGTATTAGCGAATTATTTTTAAGTCATACCGGAATTATTTTAAAAAGCGTTGCGCCCGAGACTGGTTCGCTTGCCGCTTGGCAACACCCGGCTCGTTCGCTTAATCTTGTCCATGAAAATCAGGTAGTCGGGCAGGTCTACGAACTCCACCCGGCAGTCAGCGAAAAGATTGGGCTCGGTCGGGTGGGTGTATGTTCGCTTAATTTTTCTCTGCTCCAGTCTCTGGGAGAGGAGCAATTCTCCACGTACGTGCCTGTTGCAGTCTACCCCGAAGTGCAGCGCGATTTGGCCTTCGTTGTTTCAAAATCACTTTCACACGAAACAATTGTGTCAGCGCTCGCTGCAGTTGACCCCCTGGTAACCCGCGTCGATCTGTTTGATGTTTTTATGGGCGGCTCCTTACCTGAAGGAGCGAAGAGTATGGCGTATCATATTACCTACGCTCATCCCGATCGAACACTTATCAGCACCGAAGTAGATGCAGCAGAAAAAAAGATTGTCGAACTGCTCCAAAAAAAGTTTCAAGCAGAAATTAGAAAATAGTTTTGTTCTTGAGAGGCTTTGTGGTATAGTAGCAGCTACTTTGTACGTTACTCTTAAGTTGTTCGTGTATGTTTGATACTTCTAAAGACATTCTTTATTGGGTTTTGGCCTTTTGTCTTTTGGTCGGCACAGCTTTTTTTTGCTGGATGCTCTACTATGTCATGCGCATTCTCAAAAATGCCAGCGAGATTGTTGGCGAAGTGCGTTCCAAATTAGAAAAATTAACCGAAGCCATTGATTATATTCGTGGCCGCGTGGAACAGCTCTCAGGCATCGCGGGTATGATTAGCGGTGGCGTTGGCGGACTCGTGCAAAAAGTGGTTCGTAAAAAAACCAAAGAATGGGTCGATGATGCCAGTGAAAAGTTTGACGAAAGCGCCAAAGAAGCAGTAGATAGGGCAGTACGTGCGACAGCCGACAAGATGCACCGGATGACTAAAAAGATTAAAAAATAAGCTTGGTTTTCATCAGCAATCTCGACCTTGGTCGGGGTTGCTTTTTTAAGTTTATAAGGGTAGAGTATTCTAGCTGAAGGACTGTTAAAAATTTTGCTTTTTCGGTTGTTTATGTCGAATTTTGTTCACCTCCACACCCATAGCCATTATTCGCTCCTGGACGCTCTGCCTAAAATCGATGAGCTGGTTAAGGGTGCCAAAAAATTAGGCTTTACGACGCTCGCCCTAACTGATCACGCCAACATGTATGGGGCGATCGAGTTTTATGAAGAATGTCTTAAGCAAGAGATAAAACCGATTATTGGGGTGGAAGTGTATGTTGCCCCGGGTAGTCGGTTTGATAAAAAGACCAATGATGCTCGTGTGTATCATCTGGTCCTCTTGGCGCTCAACTACGACGGGTACCGCAACATGATGAAGCTAGTGTCAGATAGTCACTTGGAAGGCTTTCATTTAGGCAAACCCCGTGTTGACCGTGAGCTGCTCGAAAAATATCACGAAGGCATCGTGGCCTTGTCAGGCTGTATGGAAGGCGAAGTGCCGCGTATTTTATTTAAAGAAAAGAATTTTGAGAAAGCCAAAAAAGTAGCCTTGGAATACCAAGCGATTTTTGGCCCGGAAAATTATTATTTGGAAATTGTCGATCTGGCGAACCAAGAAGGGCAATTTGAAGTTAACAGTGAACTCGTTAAACTGAGTAAAGAAACAGGAATTCCCTTGGTAGTAACGCGCGATGCGCATTATCTACACGAAGAAGATGCCGAAGCGCAGGATATTTTGACCTGTATTCGGGACGGCCTCAGTATGGAAGAACCGAATCGTATTTCCATGAGCGCCGTTGATTATTCGCTCGCAAGCGCGGACGATATTGCGGCCCGGTTTAAACATTTGCCCGAAGCAATAGCCAACACAGTTAAAATTGCCGAGCGCGTTAATTTTAAACTGGAACTCAATAAATGGCATTTTGCGGCGATCGAAATTCCGCCCGGCGAAACATTCGATACGCATTTGCGTAATCAGGTGTATGAAAAGCTGCCGGCGTTGACTGAGGTGACGGAAGATGTGCGCAAGCGTGTTGATTATGAGCTTGATATTATTTCTAAAAAAGGTTATTCACCGTACTTTTTGACCGTGGCTGATTATGTCGATTTTGCTCGGCGCAATGACATCGTCGAAACCACGCGTGGATCGGGCGCTGGTTCAATTGTTTCGTATGCGCTTGGTATTACGACGGTAAACCCATTGTATTTTAAATTGCCGTTCGAGCGTTTCCTCAACCCGTTCCGCCCGAGCCCGCCGGATATTGATACTGACTTCGCTGACGACCGCCGCGACGAGATGATTAAATATGTTACGGATAAATACGGTGCCGACAAAGTAGCGCAGATTATTACGTTTGGAACCATGGCCGCTCGCGGAGCAGTGCGCGATGTGGGGCGTGCCCTAGGGTATTCATATTCTTTTTGCGACCAAGTATCAAAACTTATTCCGTTTGGGGCACAGGGCTTTCAGATGACAATCGACAAAGCGCTTGATCTTGAGCCTGATCTCAAGGAACTGTACACCAAAAATGGCCAGGCGAAACGCCTGCTTGACTTGGCGCGTAAAGTTGAAGGCTGTGCGCGTCACTCGTCGATGCATGCGGCCGGCGTGGTTATTTCGCCGACCCCCTTAACTGACTTTACGCCGATTCAATATGAAACGGGCGGTGAAAAAATCACCACGCAGTACGAAATGCATGCGGTTGAAGCCGCCGGAGTACTCAAAATGGACTTCTTGGGTATTCGCAACCTTTCCATTCTGGGGCACGCCATTGAAATTATTGCCAAAACAACGGGGCAGAAAATTAATATCTACACCCTTCCGTGGGATGATCAGAAAACCTACGACATGCTCGCGCGCGGTGAAACCGTGGGTGTGTTTCAATTGTCGGGTTCGGGCATGACGCGTTACCTGAAAGAACTGAAACCAGCCAGTATCTTTGATATCATGGCTATGGTAGCGCTCTTCCGCCCTGGCCCAATGGAATCAATTCCGGAATATATCAAGCGCAAAAATCATCCTGAGCTGATTGAATACCTTGATCCGCGCATGAAAGATTATTTGGATCAGTCGCTCGGCCTTATTGTGTATCAAGACGACGTGCTCCTGACGGCTATTAATTTGGGCGGGTACAATTGGGAAGAGGCGGATAAATTCCGTAAAGCGATGGGTAAGAAAATTCCCGAAGAAATGGAAAAACAAAAAGAAAAGTTTTTTAAAGGCTGTAAAGAAATCGGGAAAGTGCCGGAAGTAAAGATTCACCGCCTCTGGGAATTGATTGAGCCGTTCGCAGCGTACGGGTTTAACAAAGCGCATGCCGCTAGTTACGCGGTTGTCGCGTACCAAACTGCGTATTTGAAAGCCAATTTTCCGATTCAGTACATGACCGCTATTTTAATTGCAGAAAGCGGGGATATTGAAAAAGTTCCGGAAGTCATTCACGAGTGCGCGCGCATGGGCGTGAAGGTATTGCCCCCCGACATTAACGCGAGCCACAAAAACTTTGCCATGATTACGCCTGATGACGGGAGTGAGCCGCATATTCGTTTTGGTTTTTCAGGTATTAAAAACGTGGGTGAACACATTGCCGAAGTTATCTATAAAGAGCGCGAAGCAAACGGCCCTTTCAAAACTTTGGAAGAATTTTTGACGCGCGTTAAAGATAAAGACTTAAACAAAAAATCCGTCGAAAGTTTGGCAAAGTGTGGAGCCATGGATTGTTTGGGGTTTGATCGTAATTTAATTCTCAAGAACATTGATAATATTCTTTCTTTTGCGAAACAGACGCAGGAAGCAAATAGTTCTAAACAGCATTCGCTTTTCTCTGGTTCAAAGATTGATATCGTCAGTAAAGTAAAATTGGACCCGGCACCACTCGCAACCGAAGCTGAAAAGCTTACTTGGGAAAAAGAGCTGCTGGGCCTGTATGTAACAGCGCATCCGTTTACCCGCTACCAGGAAATTATGAGTAACTGCCTGACGCCGATTAAAGACCTGGGCGGTCAGTCGCGCAGCACCTGGCTGATTGTGGGCGGTGTCATTGATAGTACCAAGAAAAAAATTACGCGCGGGGGTAAGCCGATGATGTTCGTAACGATCCAAGATATCAGTGCGAGTTTGGAGCTGTTGGTTTTTCCTAAAACATATGAAACAACCAAAGATGTGTGGGTCGAAGGTAGGCTTGTTTGCGTGGTGGGTAAGACGAGTGATGAAGAAGGGGACGATAAATTGTTTGTAGAAAAAGCGTATGAATTGACGCCCGAAAATGTACGGGCCATGGCCATGCAAATGGCCATGAATCATGGTGAGAAATCGGTAAAAAGTCACGTGCCTAACCGTGCTGCAATCGAGCGCGACCGTGCGGATCGCGTGGTTGACCTGGGTGACGGCACCGTAGAAATAAAGCTTTCCCCAGAAGAAGCGGGGATGAAAGCGGCGGAACTTAAAAAGATTTTTGCGGAGTTCCCGGGAGAAAAATTGGTTTTCCTGAAGGTTGGTGATAAGAAAATAAAAACATCGTTTACAATTAGTACTTCATCTGAATTTACCGAAGCGCTGGAAAAGATTTGGTACATAAAAACAACTCCCTAAAAAGGAGTTGTTTTTATAATCTGGGGGAGACTACAGTGGCTCTAATATTTTTTAGAAAAACTGTAGTCGGCTCCCCCAGGGTGGAAGAGGATGGTCTTCGGCTAGTGCTAGACGTAGCTGAAGGAGTAGAGGTTGCCGCCCCACGGGTGGTAGTGGCGGTCGAAGTCGGAGTCTTCCTGGGCCGGGAGACCGGGCATGCGAGGGACCCACGACCGGTACGGGTGGTCCTCGATGTTCTTGCCGTTGAGGTACACCCAGACTTCGTGTGCGCCCTGCGCCCGGTACTCTCCCCGCTTGGCCCAGAGCCAGTCGAGCTCTCGGTCGATCTGGCGCTGATGCTCTGCGTAGTAGCGGTGCACATCCGGGTCCTCGTCGGCGGAGGCCGGGTAGTTCTCCTCGGCGATCTCGGTGAGCCGATCCTGGTGGTTCAGCTCGAAGGCGATTACTCGCGTGGAGTATCCGCAGAAGGAGATGCCCTTCATGTCGCCGGACCGCTTGCGGCCAGTCCAATCGACGAGCTCCTTTGCTCTGTCGAAGGGGTGGGGTGCGTCGTCGAAGTCATCGTCCTCGAGGGTGTTGTCGGCTTCTCGGTGGTCCACCTCATTATCTTCGGCGATACGATCGCTGAGGTCGCGAAGGTTCGCGCGGTGCTGACGTGCCTTCTGGGATAGACGACTCATCTCTGTCCTCCAATCAATTGTGAGCTTCAGTTTGAGAAGCTTTATAATACGCACTATTTATGCAGACAAAAAGCTATCAAAACAACAAGTGAGTATAGCACAAAAGAACCCTTTTGTCAAGATAAAGGTGGCGGGTGTTGCTTTTGTATATAAAAAACAACTCCCTAAAAAGGAGTTATTTTTATAATCTGGGGGAGACTACAGTGGTTCTAATATTTTTAGAAAAACTGTAGTGCGCTCCCCCAGGGTTTGGAAGAGGTGGTGATTGGTTGTTAGACCAACCGTTAGTGGAGCGCGGGTTAGTCGCCGCTGTAGTTCCACATGCTATCGACGACCGAGCAGTAGCTGTTCACCATCTCCTGAAGCTTGGTGCGACGCTCGGTGGAGCAGACGTACTGGCTAAGCATCTTGGTCCAGCGACTGGAGGTGGTGTCATTGCAGCAGGGGGAGCTGTCGAAGCGGCTGTTGCAGTAACGCCGGATCACGACGCTGAGCTGCCAGGGCTCGTCGACCTTGTCGAGCGCTAGCTGCCAGTCGAGCTTCCCGATCTTGCTGTCGAAGTTGGGGTATGTCCGCTGGTCAGCCTTGCTCTTGGCGAGCTGCTCTATGAAGAAGAGCTGTCGGTGTTGTAGCTCCTCCGGCAGGGGCATGCAGTACAGCTCGAAACATTTGTAGGCACGCTCGATGAGGGGGTGCCAAACCTGGCCGAAGTCGTTCAGCCGGGGCGGATCATGCTTCTCGCGGTCGTAGCTGTAGCTGACGCTCGTCTTGCGGAAGACCTGCAGGTTGTCGCAGAGTTTGGGGTCCTGGTCGCGCACGCGGACCTCGATCTGCGTCGTGGTGGTGGCGTAGCCCACCATCGTGCCGACGTGGTCGAAGAGTGCCTCGCGGGCGTAGATGAGGCCGCGGGCAGACTGCGTCGCGTAGAAGCGCTTCGAATCTACCGAGTTGCCCATGGCCCCGCGGAGCGGCTGTCCGTCGGTTCGCGCCCACACGGCGTAGCAGTCGCGCTCTCCCGAGATGATGCGGTACATCCACCCTTTCACACGGGTGTTGGCGCCGATGCGGCTGTAGAACCGCGCCGCTCCGTCACAGACGAGAGCGACGTTGTAGGCTCCGACAGGCTTCGGCGTGCCAGCTTTGAAGAGCGGGATCCAGGTGGGTCGCTCCTGGTCGCCACGAGTCTCTTCCATGAGGCCGGTGAGATCGAGTGGTCCTTTGTTTTTGGGTGAAAGCGGTACGTAGGTACCGCCGCCAAAGTCGATCGGCTGGTAGGCGTCTGACGCCGCCGAGAAACGCTGCTGGTATTCCGTACTCTTGAGGTAATCGGCTGCGGAGCGATTGTTCTTGAAACCGAGCGCTGTCACGATGACAGCACCCAGTTCACCCGGAGCGAGCAGATCGGTTTTTCCATTCGGCATGTTCGCGATCCTTGTCTCTCTCTTTTGTTAATGAACAGGTTTTCCGCAGGCAGAGAGAAAGACCCACGGATAAACAGAAAATAATAGCACAAAAAAGCCCTTTTGTAAAGATAAAGGGCTTAATTAGGCTAAAAATACAAGAAATGGCTAGCGGTCAATTCGCCAATTCGGATTGGCACTCAGTTCTGTCCAGTTAGTGAAGTTTTTGTTTAAGGCTTGGTAATACCCGGCCACGGCAATCATAGCGCCGTTATCCATGGAATACCCGGGTGGGGGAAGGTGCATAGTTGTTTCTGGAAAATCTGTCTGCACAGCGTTTGTCAGCGCTTCGCGTAATTTTTTGTTAGCCGAAACACCGCCGCCGAGAATAATACTCTTTGGTTTGTGCTCAGTGGCAGCACGCATTGTTTTGGTTACCAGTACATCAATGATCGCTTGTTCGAAACTGGCACAAAAATCTGTTTGAGAAACTTTTTCTCCTACTATGTTGTCACGGAGCCAGTACAGGGCCGCAGTCTTCAGCCCTGAAAAACTAAAATCATAACTCTTGTCATGAATCATCGGGCGGGGGAACTCAATTGCGTTTGGGTTTCCGTTCACTGCTTCGCGAGAAATGTGCGGGCCGCCCGGGTAGGCAAAGCCTAAGAGGCTCGCGACTTTATCAAAACATTCTCCAGCAGCATCGTCTTTGGTGCGTCCAAGAATTGTACATTCCGTATGGCTTTGCATCAGAATAAGTTCAGTGTGGCCACCGCTCACAATGAGCGCGAGTGCGGGAAAGGCGATCGGGGCAGGAGTAGTAGTTTTTTCGTTTTGAATTTCGACCGAATGCACGTGGCCACTAATATGATTGGTGGCAACAATTGGAATATTCCAGGCATACCCGAGCGTGCGAGCGGCTTCGACCGCGACAATGAGTCCGGTGATAAGGCCTGGGCCGGCAGTTACAGCAATTATATCCGGCTTGTCTTGGCCTTTGAGAACTTCTTCAATAATTGGCGCAATTTTTTCGGCATGCATACGGCCGGCAATTTCGGGAACGACGCCACCATATTTTTGGTGGATTTCAATCTGTGAAAAAGTTTTTTCAGCAATAATAAAATGACCCTGGCTAGAAGAGTCGAGCAGGGCAACCGAAGTGTCGTCGCAAGATGATTCAATGCCGAGTACAAGCATGGTAAGCAGATTAAGCAGAATAGGCAGAGTAAGTTATCGGTTGCTTAGTACTTATTCTGCCTATTCTGCTTAGTACTGTGGTGGTGTCAGGAGGCGGGATCGAACCGCCGACCTCGGGGTTATGAATCCCGTGCTCTAACCAGCTGAGCTACCCTGACATGAGGGCTTAAAACAAAGCCTATAGTACTTAAAAACAATTAATTCGTCAAGATTATGACTATGACATGATGAGTATAGCGAAAAATAGGTATAGACTCTTTGAAGAATTGACAAAAAACAATTTTTGGAGTACGGTCAAAATCTGTTCTAGAGAATTGTGCGACGTGTCAAAACACGAGCGTTGCACGTACGTGATGGGCTCTTTTTTGAGAGGATGGAAGCATGAAGCGGGCACTAATCGGGTTGTTTGTGATGAGTTCTCTGGCAGGCTGTGGTTCTGTGCAGCCGAGCACGGTTCAGCGTTTGGGCTTGGTGCCTGGTGCGTCCACCGTGTCTCAGCCGCAGAAACCGCAGCAGGAGGATTGGTACGGCAAGTACCATATTATCTGCGACGGCGTCCACCTTCCAGGACTCTTCGCGACCAAGCCGAGCTTCCCTTCACCCGCTCCTGCGGTGAAGAAGTGTGAGATCCGCAAGTACCGGGAAGATGGTATGGTCTGCACCCAGATCGAGTACAAGGACTACCGGTCGGGACTTGTGTTCCCGGGCCGCTGAGTAAACGCCCCACCACCCGAACGGTCACTCGACCGTTCGGCGCATCCAAGAATAGCTTTAGACTAAGGCTCACCTTGCATGCATTTTAAAAATAAAAATTCGCTGTTCAGCGAATTTTTATTTTTTACACAAAGTTTTAATTTAATGGGGTTTAGCCAAACGTAAATGTATACGCTTTCAAACCCCCACCTTCAATTTTAAGTTCCAGGGTATGCTCTTCGCTGCCGAGGTTTTTGACAAGTTCATAAAGTCGGTCTTCCTGTACGGTTACGTAACTTTTTCCATTAATGTATTCGATATCTTTTCCGGCCGCATCTTGAGGTAGTGGTTTGCCGTCTTCAAGCACTTCTACGCGTACGGCTTTGGTAGCACTGCCAACAAAAAAGACGTGGGCTGCGCTATAGCGATAGCTGATGGTGGCGCCGGCAGACGCTTCGGTGTATTCCCGGTTAAAATTCCAGGTACCAAGGAGGTTGAGGTCGTTGAGTTTGCCGGTTACATTTCCGGTAATGGTCTGGGTTCCAAGCTTACCTGCGTCACCGTTGGCAAAGTTTCGGTTACGATCAGCGCCGAAATATGTTTCCGGGCTAGCTACACGGTTTGGGGTGCGAGCTGGAATAGTAACCAATGAGGTTTCGAGTGTTGTTGTTGCGTGGTCGCGCAGCATTTTTTCTTGCAACAGTTCTTGGATTTTTGCTTCGGTTTCGTCGTAGTTGCCTTCGCCAATGTGATCGTAGACAATATAGCCATCGATATCAATCAGGTATTTGCGTGGCCAATAATTATTGCCATAGGCGTTCCAGGTACCATAGTCATTATCAAGAACAACAGGAAATTTAATGCCAAATTCAGCAAGTGCTTTTTCCACATTGGCTTGTTTGTGTTCAAAGGCAAATTCCGGCGTGTGGATGCCAACGATTTCGAGCCCATCATCTTTATATTTATCGTACCAAGCATTGAGATAGGGAAACGTTCGGATGCAGTTGATGCAGCTGTAGGTCATGAAATCAACGAGGATGACTTTTTTACCGATCAAATCGGCCAGTTTGACCGGCGGTGTATTGACGTAACCGGCAGGATTAGTAATTTCGCGGTAGCGCGGAAAATTTTTGGTCATATCCGTAGGCATGGTTGTTGCTGAAGCTGTGTCTGCTTGCGGCTCGAGGGAAGTATTGTTAAAGCGTTCAATCAGGCTTTGTTCAAGTGATCCGCCGGGGTAATAGTTGTTTTGTACCAGATACGTTTGGATTTTTTTGTCCGTACCCGTAAAGATAACTAAGCCGATAATAATAAACACTACCCCAAGTCCGCGTTTAAACCAGCCTTTTGGATCAGTAGCCCAAGCAGCACGAGCAGTAAAGCGCCGTCCCAAGATGCTAACCAAGAGAAGAATGAGTGCGAGCCCAAGCGCGTAAGCGACAAGATACAATGTGCCGACAGCCAAGCTGCGCGGCAGGACAGTAGCCAAGATCAAGAAGTAGGTCGGTGAACAGCTCGAGAAAACCGGGCCGAGCGAGAGGCCGATGAGTATGTCGCCCCAGCGGTTTTTGTGAGCGGCAGACTCCGAAAGCAGCTGACTCGATCGGCTGCCGAGGCCAAGCCCTATGTTGATTTTTTCCCAGAGAACAGGAAAGACATTTGTAATGCCCAGGATGATAATAATCGAGCCAGAAATAATACTCCAGACGTTTTGGGGAATATTGATAAACAGCGTGCTGAATTTAAGAAGCAGCGTAAACAGTACAATCCCGCCGGCAAGCGCTAAAGTAATAATATACGGGCTTCGCTTGGAAGTCCCGCCCGCCGACCCGCCGATAATAATCGGCAGGAGCGGCAAGGTACAGGGCGCCAGAACAGTCAGAACTCCAGCTGTGAATGAAAGAAGTAAGAGTAGCATGTTATTTAATTTCAGCAGTCAAAGCGGCCAGCGTTGGGCTTCCGCTCCATTTTTTGATCATCGTTCCGTTTGTGTCTACTTGAACAAAGGTGTGTTGGTAAGTAACGCCGTATTTTTTCTTGAGTTCGGCTGACGTGTCGTAGTCGACTTTCAAAATGTATGTTTTGCCGGGGATATTTCCAAGATGGGCAAGAATATCTTTATCAACTGCCTGACATGTTGGGCACCACGAGGCTTTGAAAAAGAGAATTACTTTGCCGTCTTTGGCCCAGGCCAGTTTACTGGCGGCGTAGTCTTCGTAGGTGCCGGCACTTTTTTTGTCGTCCATCATGGCGCCTTCTTTTTTGTCATCTTTCATCATGGTGTCTCCGGCGGCTTTGTCTTTCATCATCGCGTCGTCCTTTTTCATTGCATCGGCACTGGCATCATCTTTCATCATGGTGTCTTGGCGGTCTGTCATCGCGTCATCGTGATCCATCATCGCACCATCCGTTTTTGGCATGGATTCGCCATGCATTGCAGCTGAGTTTGAGGGGGTGTTTGTGGTCATAGCAGCCTTTTCACAGCCTGCGCCAGCCAGCATAAGCCCGGCACCAGCAAGTATGAGTAGAAAGAATTTGTTCCGCATAGCGAAAAAATTAGTTAATAATAGCTATAGTATATAACGAAAAAAAACAATGTAAAGTTAACTTTACATTATCATGTGGATAAGTTTAATCTAGCCGCGAAGTCCCATCGAAAGGCGGGTAATGAGTTTCGCGAGAACCATGCCGGAGAGTGTGATGATAAGCCAGGTATCGAGTTCGTGACGCAATGTTTGGATGATAATACCGGCAACCAGCAGGCCCGCTCCCGCCAAAAAACCAATTCGTCCCGTCATGAGGCGCTGCTGCTCTTCTCGTTCGTCCAGGGCGCGTTCTTTCCAGACGAAAACAGCAAAAACACAAAAAACCAATGCTAGTCCGATAAGAAAAAAACTGTGTACCATGCTTGGCATCCAGATAGTTTGGAGTGGCGTAAAAAAACAAGCAGCGATGGTGATGAGCAGGGCAGACAAAGCAAGCTCTGTAACAAGGGAATTATTTTTCATAGGTAATAGAAAAAATATCCTCAACTCTTTTTTTAAAAAAGCGGGCAATTTTTAAAGCGAGTAAAACTGAAGGGGTATAGTTTCCTTTCTCAATCGCACTCACCGTCTGACGGGTTACGCCAATCGCGGCCGCAAAATCTTCTTGGGTAACAGCTGCCTTCAGACGGAGTTGATTAACTGAATTTTTGATTATTTCTGGCATGTAACGAGTGTTAGGGCGAAGTCGAAGTTGGCGCCTCGTCGGGAATAAATCGGAGGGCGAGGCCGTTCATGCAGTATCGTTTACCGGTTGGTGCTGGACCGTCATCAAACACATGCCCGAGGTGTCCGCCGCATTTAGATAGTACTTCAGTGCGTGGCAGAAGAAGTTGATAGTCCGCTTCGAGCACCACGGCATCTTCGCTGATTGGAGCCCAAAAGCTTGGCCAGCCGGTGCCGGAGTCGTATTTTTGTTCGGAACGGAATACGGGTTCGCCGCAGTCCGCGGTCACATAGGTGCCCGGACGTTTTTCGTGGAGGAGGGGGCTCGTGAATGGCCGCTCAGTATCTTTGTCGCGTAAAATTCTGTACTGCTCGGGCGTAAGGTTGGTGTCCCATCCTGCTGGCAAGAGTGAGGGCAAAAGTACTTCAGGGCGAGGTGCTGGAATTAGTCTGCGCGATTTCCAAAAATAAAATCCACTGATTCCGGTAAAAATAATGAGTACAACGATGACGATATTTTTGGGCATAGAGCTACATGAGATGCTCTGAGTGTACCGCTGCTTTCCTTGCATGGCAAGAGGGGCGGGGGGCAGACAGAGCTGTTAGCTCGGGAGCTGTAGCCGGCGAGTGCGCCCAAAGCGCCAGTAGAGGCCAGCGCCCAGGACTCCGATAACGAAAAGAATTTCTCGGAAATAAGGAAGGTAGGCTTCAAGAAATTCGCCAAAGGTTATCCGCGAAATAGAGATAGAGCCCTGAATTGTTTCCGCTGAATCAATCAGCTGAGTGTTTTGTTTTTTAAGTGAAGCAAGTTCGCTTTGCAGGTAGGTAATTGTTTCTTCGCTGTCAGTCTGCTTACGTGCAAAGCTGGCGTTTTCTTCGGTCAATTGGCGGCGCAGATAAGCGATACTTTGATTGTGGGCGGTGATACTGGCTGCAATGCGCGTCGCTTCTTCGGGGGTAGGGGCTGTGGCCCGTGAAAGTGCTTGAATACTTTTGATGTGCGTGTTTATTTGTGCCTGCAAGTTGGTAACTGTTTGAGTATGCGTTTTAATAAGGGCAGTCTCGGCATCTTGGGCACGCTTGAGTTCTGCTTCACTGCTCGCCTGCTCGTCGTCAAGATCATTTTTTTGCGGCAGAAGATTTTGAGCTTGAATTGTTTCATTCAAAAAACGCTCGGGTACGAGGCCGACAAGTTCGCTCCGAAACGCTTCTAATGATTTTTTTGGCAAGACAAAAGTGAGGGAACCGTACCGACTGTTGGATGAAAAGCTATCGATGCGTCCGCCATGTCCGCGAACAAGTGTTTCTAACTGAAGCGTGAGTTTGGTGACCGCGCGTGTTTCAACCCCTGCTGAATAATCTGTTTTAAGGTATTCACGTGTATCGCGCGCAGAAATTTCGGCGGTATCTTGAAAGAGGGGTGGAGCTGTTTTTATTTCATCGGGTAGTGCGGCCGAATCAAGACCGGTAGGTTCGGCATATTCCATACCCAAATCTTCAGCGGCCCTGTCACTTAGTTTATTGGCGGCCGAATCGCTAGCTATTCCGGCTTTCTGGTGCAGGCTTACTGTACTCGAGCTGTATTCCGGGCGGGAAGTGTGGTTGACGAAAAGGATCAGAACGGCAATGCTCGCAAGAGCAAAACCGGCCAGCCACCCGCGTTTGAAATAACGAGTGGTCGGTTGTTCCGGTTGTAGTGTAAGAATAGTTTTTTTAAGTGCTTCGCTTTGGGGAAAAGGAATGCGTTGGTCTTTGCCCCACGCGGTGAGGGCATTTTTGAATTCGGAAGGAGTAAATTGCATACACGGGCTACTTAGTATTTTGTAAAATAATTCGAGCGCGTTTGAGCGCGCGGTGCAAACGGACGCGGGCAGTGAGTGAGGAAATAGTTGCTACAGCGGCAATAGCTTCAAACGACAAATCCGCAATATACCTGAGGCGTAAAATTTCTTGATCTTCGGGTGAGAGTTTGGCGAGGAGTTGATCGATAAGAATATGGTGTTCGATAGTTTGTTGTTCGGTAGTGGTGACGGCGTGTTCACTTTCTGGTATGTGTTCCAGCGAATCGGGAGTGTGTTTGCGCCAGTGTTGCCGGCATTCATTTTTGGCAATCGCAAAGAGCCAGGCGCCAAAGGGGATGCTGCGCAGTTCAAAACGTGGCAAGGCGGTCGTCGCTTTGATCCAGGTTTGTTGCACGATATCTTCGGCAAGCGGTCTATCTTTTAGCGTGTTTAAAAGATACCCGTAGAGTTTTGGGGTCAGTGATTCAAAAAGAAGTCCCAGGGCTTCTTTGTTGCCGCTTTTGGCACGTTTAACCAAAGCTGTTTCTTCGCTAAGAGTCATAAAATGTACTAGAGGATTAATCCGTCTATAAAGATAATACCCGAGAAGGGGTAAATGTTACAGGTTACTGTGTAAATTAAAAAAATCCCCGGCATAGGGATTTTTTAAAAAGTATATATAGGCAAGATCGCCACCATACTTCGTAGCAGAAATGCTGCGAAATATGGTAGTAGGGCGATCTTGCTGACTCGCCCGTCTACCCTTGCGTTACTCTAAGAACGGTTCGGCCGTTTAGGCCGTGGTTTCGGGGAGGGGGAGCGATTCGACGATACCGTCGAGGAGCATCTTGAAGCGGGGTGCGGCGTTGCGTCCGGCCGCGACCACTTCGTCGTGGCTGAGCGGCTCTTGGTTGGTGCTCGCGGCCTTGTTGGCGATGCACGATATGCCAAGGACGCGGACGCTGAGGTGACGCAGCGCGAGCACCTCGGGCACGGTGGACATGCCCACCATGTCAGCGCCGAGGATGCTGAGCATGCGGACCTCGGCCGGAGTCTCGTAGTTGGGGCCGCTGAGCGCCGCGTAAACACCCTCGGCGAGGGTGAGACCGATGGCCTTTCCGGCGTTGCCGGCGAGGGTGCGGAGTTCCGGATCGTACGCTTGCGTCATGTCGGGGAAGCGCGGTCCATGCTTCTGATCGTTCCTGCCCGTGAGGGGGTTCCGGCCCATCAGGTTCAGGTGGTCTTTGATGACCACCAGCTGGCCGGCAACGTAGTTGGGGTTGATGCCGCCCGACGCGCAGGTGATGACCTGCGTCGTGGCGCCCGCGAACGCCGCAGCGCGCACGGCCATGACCACGGACTCGATCGGATAGCCTTCGTACCCGTGCGCACGTCCGTCGAAGATGAGGATGCCGTGCTTGCCGACCTGCATGAAGCGGAGGACTCCGGCGTGCCCGACCATGCCGCACTTTGGCAGGCCGACCTTCGCATACGGGATCGTGATAGCCGAGGGGTGGTCGGAGCCGTAGCCGCCGAGACCGCTCCCGAGCGTGATCGCTGTTGTGACGGGCGCGGTGACACCGTGCCTGGCAAGCCAGCGCTTGATGTTAGCCGCGATCCGTTTCACGCGGACGGTAAACAGGTTCGGTTGGGGTGTGGCGAGGTGGCGACGCTGGGTCATGTGACTGCTCCTTATACGCCTTACGGGGGCGCGTTTAGAGGTGGGGCCATACTACCTGCTTGAAGTTTTTTTGACAAGTTTTTTAAAAATAAAAAAATCCGTAGCGTTTACGGATTTTAAGCAATTTATTTTTTATTCACCATGTAGCTTGTCGATCAGTCTTCCTTGCTGGTGTAACTTATGTAAATCATCAAACCCGCCAATAAATTCGTCTCCAATCGTGATCATGGGTACGGTGTACCAGCTGTATTTTTCGGTAAGCTCTTCACGAAGTTTATCGTTATTTGAAAGATTTATTTCTTTGTATTCTAAAGCAAGCTGATTGAGCAATTGCTTAGCCCGGTGGCAGTAGGGACAATAGGTTGTGGTATAGAGCGTAATTTCTTTCATAGAGAGGTACTGTAACTCTTTTGAAAAAAAGAGCAAGTGGATATTGGCCGCCTCAATTTTCTCTAATCAAGAAAGAAAATAGTTGGGGGCGGCAGACGGGTCTCCACAGGGTGGAGGCGTCTGCCAGGGGGAATTTCAGCGGACCCTACAGATATAGAGAATATCTTTTTTATCGCTATAGTAGGTTCCTTTCCAACCGTACTCGGCCATGAGATCGATAACAGACTGTATCTCGTCAGCCGAAGTTCCGGGATAAACGGTAACCTCCGGCCGATTTATCTCTGCGTGTATGATGGCAAGACATGCTCGTACCCGCAGACTGAGGCCGATGATCATGAGCGTCGAATGCTCTTGAGGGGTTAAGGGGGTTTGCGGCACTCCTGGTGGTAAGCTCGGTTCGATTACCTCAAGTGAGGGTTCGCGAGGTGGCTCTGATCCACCTTCCGCAGGTGAAGGGCACAGCCGAAGATGCGGGCGGGCACCTAGTTTTTCCATTATCTACCTCTGTAAAATTCCTCAGTATTTTATTCTGTGGAAGTAAAATAAAATACTCAAAAATCAATAATTCACTATAGTATAAAAACAAGTTTTTGTCAATAGATATAAGGGCATATCGATTATACTTGTTATAAAAAAACACCTTCAGTAAGAAGGTGTTTTTAAGACGATTGTTTTTATTGGGCCTTGAAGTATTGTTTAGTTATCCATTCCTGACTGTCACTGATGCGGTACCAACCATTCTTTTCTTCAACAGCGGTAACCACCGCGCCCTTTTTAAGTTTGCGAACGGCAGCGAAGGCAGTGCCGGGGCCTTTGCGGACGTTAAGATTATCAGTAGTAACTGTGCCGCGAGCGATGAAGGGGAATGCGCCCATCAGATGTGTGAGCGTGCGGCCCGGTTCTACAAAATATTGTCCCGCTAAATTATATCCGCAGGTGGCACTGCTACCGCCATCTGCCTGCAACTGATTTTCAGTTGGAACTCCAGCGGCATTAAGCGCAGTGATCGCTTCGTTGGGCGAGGCGCCTTGGCTGCAGTAAACAACTAATTCTTTACCGCCGGGGCGCACGCCGACAAAGAGGCGGGCAACATCGGTGTCGGTTCCTTTCCAGGTTTCAGTTGCGGCAAATCCTTCGACTGCCTGGTCGCCGTAACTGACAAAACGTGCTGCATCAAAATCACTAATTTCGGCCGTATTGGTTTTATTATCAATGAGGAGCATTTTGCGATCTTGGGCTACATCATTTTCGGGGCGACTGCCGCTTGTAATGTAGGTGCTGGTGGCGTCAGTTGATTTAAGACCGAGACTGAGGTCGGACGAGGGAATGGTGTAGTTAAAGAAAGGAACATTCCACACGAACTGTGCAGTAGGTGTGGCTTGTTTTGTTTTTTCGGCAACAGTTTTGGCGAATGACCAGTTGTGCACGTCGGCATTGGTATCAAAAGGAGTCTTGCCTTGGCCCCAATCGAGTCTGGGAGTAGAGGAAGCAATTAATTTAATTTGGTTGTAGGGCAAGTAGATGAAGGTCAGAAAATCAATGTGTCCGCTTCCTTCCGGCGCTTTCATAAATGTGCTGATGCCGTTTGCTTTGGCCCAGGTGATTTGGGTGTAGCCGTCGGGCGTTGGCGCTTTCCAGGTGGCCGCTTGAGTTTGGAATGGAAGACTTAGTAAGGCGAACAGTGCCAAAAGAAGAAAAGATTTTTTCATAAATTTATTAGACACGAATAATGTATCTTTCCACGATACACGAGCAAATCATTTTTGACAATCGCTTGGTACATAAGAAAAGTAAAAAACCTTTGAGTACAAAGGTTTTTTAATGAGCAGTTATTTGATAAATGCTCCGGTTCGCAGATCTTCAAATGCCTGTTTAATTTCGTCTTCGGTATTCATCACAATTGGTCCATACCAAGCGATCGGTTCGTTCAGTGGTTTGCCTGACACCAGGAGGAATCGGGCGTCTGTTGCGCCAGCGCGAACCGAAACCAGTTCACCTGCACGCTCAAATAAAATGATACTGCCTTTTTTGTGTTCAACACTTTCTTTTTCTCGGGTATCGAGTGCTCCATCAAAAATGTAGATGAATGTCGTGAATCCGTCCGGGGTAGGGAAGTCGAGTGTGGCACCCCGTTCAAGCGTGATATCGAGATAGACTGGGTTTGCTATAACGTCCTGCACTGGTCCAATAACATTTCCAATATTCCCGGCAATCACGCGAGCAACCGCGTGGTCGGAGAGTGAAATAACCGGAATAATTTTATTGCTGATTTCCTGGTAGCGCGGCGCGGACATTTTGTCTTTTTGAGGAATGTTTATCCAGAGCTGGAAGCCCTTGATGCCGCCGGTACCCTCGGGCATTTCTTCGTGAATGATCCCGCGGCCTGAGCTCATCCACTGCAGGTCGCCTTTGCCAATGACACCGCTGTTACCAATCGAGTCGCGATGACGAACATCGCCGTCTAAGATATACGTAACCGTTTCAATGCCGCGGTGCGGGTGCATGGGGAAACCGGACAAATAGTCGGCCGGGTTTGGCGAACTGAAATCATCGAACAGGAGAAAAGGATCGAAGCGGGGGAGTTCGGCGTTGGCAAAGCCGCGGTGGAGTTTTACGCCAGCCCCCTCAATGGTGGGGCGGCTGGTGAAAACTTGGGCAATCTTTTTTGTGTTCATACGGTTAGATGTTTTTAGTGATGGCACAGAGGAGCGCGCTGAATTCAGTCAGCTTTTTTTGGGGAACGTTCCCAAGAATTTCCTCGCCGTGCTCGTTGATGCGTTCGATAGCATCGGCCAGTTTGTGTTTACCGCCGGAAGCCAGGCGCACGAAGCTGACCCGGGCGTCGGTTTTGTCGGTTTCGCGCTTTACGAGGCCGATTTTTTCCATCGGCAGCAAAAGGCGGGTGATGCCAGAAGCCGTAAGCCCTACTTTATCAGCGAGGTCAGTGCGGCGCAGTTGGGTGTCGGGCGCAAGGCTGAGGTAGTAGAGGATAATAAACTCATTCAGGCTCAGGCCCCCGAGGCCAGCGTCGAAGCGGCGGGTGAGCATGGCGCTTGCTTTGGCAAGCTGTAAGAAAAGTGTGGTGGTCGGTGTTGTCTGGTGCATACGTGGAGCTTTACTTGATTAATAGTTGATATATCAAGTATATACTAACTACAAATGTCTGTCAAGCGGTAGGGGTCGAAGGCAGGTTCGAAATAAAAAAGGCCTTCTCAAGCGAGAAGGCCTTTATATTATTTAATATATTCGACAACCGTTTCAAATGCGCGGCGTACTTTGGGTCTGGCGGCCGCCGGGTCAATGCCGCGGTAGCCTAGAGCCAGCATACTGGTAGCATGTAAATTCTGAGCCTTAAGTCCCAGAATTTCATCAACCACATGCGGACTAAATCCGCCCATAGGACCGCCATCAACTCCAAGAAGCGCGGCGGTTTCGACCATCATTCCAAGTGGAATGAAGCTTTGCGCCCGGATCCAGCTGTCCACGTTGCCACTTTGTGTTTGGGCGGCAATGGACCCTTCAATCATGCCGGTGAGTCCGGACAGTGATTCAACGGACTGATTCTGAACAGCAGCGACGTTCTGAACACGATCACGGCCGATTGCGGCGTAGTCAGTGCGGTAGGCGATAACAATAAGGTGGCTGGCGTCGGTTACCTTAGGTTGTCCATAGCTTGCTTCCTTGAGTTTGGCGCGTACTTCCGGGTTAGTGACAACAATAAACTTCCAGGGTTCAAGCCCAAGCATGCTTGGAGCCAAGCGTCCGCTTTCAAGAATTGTCGTTAGATCCTGATCGCTTACTTTTTTGCTGGGATCAAAAATTTGTACGGCATAGCGCCAGTTGAGGGCTTTAATAATTTCATCAGCGTGCATAGGTTTTGTGTGTTAATAAATTATTTCTTATTTTTTTGAATATTGTGGACTAGTTTTTTGAGGAGTTTGAGCGTGTACTCGGCGTTTACAGCGTACCAGATTTCTTGGCCGCGACGTTCATCCACAACGAGGTTGCAGTTTTTGAGCTGCTTGAGATGTTGCGATACCAGCGGCTGTGATAGCCCCGTAATTTTCACGAGTTCATTGACGGATTTACGACCACCCAGAAGTATTTCAAGAATTCGGTAGCGAGTGGCGTTACCGATGCCTTTGCCAAATCGATTTATTTCTGCGCAGAGATCAGTCATAGGGCTTGAATACAATATAAATATATTAGCATGTTCTTATATATCTGTCAACATCTTTTTGATAGTACAAAGCAGGACGCCGGCGACCCTCAGGGGTAACGCCGGCGCTGTTCAGGATGGTGGAACCACGTTAAGGTCCCGAAGAATGAGCATGGCTACTGTTGCGCCCATAGCGAGGGCGGTAAGCAGAAAGTCGTAGTTGTGCCACCACCACGTGGGTTCGAGGAGCAGTGAAAAATTTTGGTGACGTAGCCACGCCAGCGTCAGCGTGGCATCTGGTCCATCGGTCTTGCGGATAGCCCAGAAAAAGTAGTAGATCGTGGCGGCTGTGCCAAGGATGATGGCCAGCACAATTCGAAGTGGTGTATAGAGCATGTATCCCTCCCTACAGGAGAAAATCATATCTACTTTAAAAATGCAAGGTAGAAAATTAACGTTTAGGCTGCCCCTGAAGATTCCTTACGCTTGGTAAGGCGGCTTATGGGGGCCCGGGGCCCCAGCGACGACTTGATATCGCTGGAGTCCCCGGCAGTGGCGGCGTTAACGGTCTGAAAGATCATGATGGTCGACGGACCGTTCTGAAAAAGAGCGTTGTTGACCGGAACGAAACCGGCGAGTCGGGCCATTGTCACCATGGCTTCGGGGCTGTAGCGCAGGAAGTGTGCCACGATAACTTTCTCGTGCGGCTGAGGGTGTTCCATCGGGCTGGCCAGCCCGATAATTTCGTAGCCGCCGTCAGGGTAAGGCCCGAAGGTTTCGAAGCTGATCTTTACTGTATGATGGCTATTCAATCCGAAGAAGTGTCTGGCCGACCGCTCGTACCACTCGTATTCGATAGCACCGATTTCTGTGGTCCGATCGAGCTGCGTCATGCCAGGGCGACGGTCGCCCGTGTAGGGTGCCGTCCACTCAATAAGGAGGTGCCCGGGTTTGTTCGGTTCGTCCCAGGCGTACACCTGTTGGGCCAGCCGGATTTTCTCGAGCACGTGCGCAAGGTTGGCGGGGCGTAAGTTGCCAAAGGTGTTGCCGAAGCTGAGGGTCAGGTTATTCGACGCTTCTTCGATGCGCGGATGCCAGGGCGTTTCGTAGGGCGAGCGCTGGACGATGTTGTCGTCGAAGTTCCCTCCCACCGCGAGCGGCGTGAACTGTGCCGGAATTGTGCGAAGCCGTTCAAGTCCGCGCATTTTTTCTGCCATATCGATGCCGTGGGGCAAGATGCGCTCGATCGGGCTTCGGGTGGCGAGCGAGCGGATGAACCGCTCTTCCTGTTGTGCGTCGCCGGTGCCTACGGTCAGAATGCTGAGCGGGACACCGTTGGTTGCACTGGCAACCGCGTTAGCTGCTTCGTGCATCCGCGACATATCACGCATGCTGCTGTACACAGGGGTGGCGCAGAGGCGGCGCCAGCAATCTCCTCCGATAAAGCCAAATTTTGTTTCTGGCGGCACAACGAGGTGCCCTGGGTATTTTCCATAGCACTCAAGAAGCGGTAACTGACACATTGACGCTGTACCTACTTCGTTCGTAGCGTTGAGAAGGCTTGTATCTGTTTGGTTTCTTTGCCAAAGCAGACACATGATCAAAGCATAAAAAGGCCGATCTGTCAATGGTATTTTATTCTTTAAAAGAAATTTGAGGATGCTTGGTAAAAAGAGCTGAAAACAAAAAAACCTGCTTTTGAGGCAGGTTTTTGTTGCGTAGAAGATTTTTGTTTAGAGAACTGCGTCCTTAGCAGCTTTGGCTAAGCGGAATTTAACAACAGTTTTAGCGGCGATTTTGATCGCTTCGCCGGTAGCTGGGTTGCGGCCGGTACGGGCTGCGCGTTTCATTTTAACCATTTTACCAAAGCCTGGCATAACGAAAACGCCATTCTTTTTAACTTCTTTATAGGCCATAGCGGTTAATTCGTCGAAGAACATCGCTACTTGTTTTTTACTGAGTTCTGTTTTTTCTGCCAATGCACTGAGCAAGGCAGACTTAGTCATACCGGCCATATAGTATATGGTTAAAAATAAATAGTATGTGAATACTAATGATTATGGGCATAGTATATAAGGATATCTAAAAATATACAAGTGGGAGGCGGGTGTTTGGTGTGCGAAGTTGTTTTTACCTTGAAAATACAGGGGCTAGTAAGTTTGTTGCTCGGTGTCAGTTTGCATACCTTCCCAACCGATCATGGCGCGTTTACGTTCCGGCCGCCATCGGTAGTTGCCGATACTGCCGGTGCTTTTGATCACTCGGTGGCAGGGGATAAGAAAGGCAACCGGGTTGTCACCAACAGCGGTGCCAACCGCGCGCTGAGCGGCTGGTTTGCCGACTTTGTTTGAAAGGCTGCCATAAGAACACAAACTTCCTTCTGGAATCGTCAGCAAAGCTTGCCACACTTTGAGTTGGAAGGGGGTGCCCTGCAGATGCAGTTTTATTTTTTCATTTTTTTGAAGGGTGCGATCAAAAAATTTTTGAATTTGAGTGTGAACAGGAATTTTCTTTTTAATGAGCTTCGCCTGAGGCCAGAGTATTTCTAAATCTTTTTCTGCTTGCTGGTTGCTGGTGTCATAAAAAAAGAGCGTACAAATTCCGTGTTCTGTTGCAGCCGCAAGATAGTTGCCAAAAGCACAGGAATTTAAGCTGTAATAGATAGTCAAATTTTTGCCGCCATTTTTGTATTCGCCGGGGGTCATGCCTTCAATAGTTACAAACAGATCGTGGAGTCGTCCAGTTCCCGAGAGTCCGGTTTTGTTGGCTGCATCGTAGACTGAATTGTTTGGATTTTGAAGAATGCTTTTGGCACGTTCCAGGCTGAGGTATTGTAAAAATTTTTTAGGGCTTACTCCGGCCCAGTCGGTAAAGCTGCGTTGCAGGTGAAAGGGGCTTATACCAACATGTGCGGCAATAGCTTCGAGGCTGGGTTGGTCGCGTTGTTTGTCGTTAATAAAGCGCAAAGCTTTGGCGATTATTTCGTAGTTGGGCATAGGTAAGTTAGTAGGCGCATTCACTATATACTATATAGCTGCATCTGCAAACCCGAATCTTGCTCTGGCTCCCGCAGGGTTCGCATGGTATACTTTTCTCATTATTATTTTTCTATGGTTGAAAATATTATTATCAGCAATAATGGATGGGCAGGATTTGGTCTGGTTGTATTTACGCTTTTTTTAGGTATTTTTTTCTTGCTCGCGGTTGGTTTTGTTGTCTTGGCGCTCCGCCCGAAAATCATTGGTTTTGGACGGCGGGAAACAGTGTATTATGCCGCCATTCTTGCAAGCCTTTTTGGAGTCATGGCAAGTTTGTATGCTCCCTATTTTTTTGAATTTACGAGCGTTAAAATAGAGGAAAATGGTACATGGGTGCTTGAGAATGCTTGGTCGCTACCGCTTGTGAAACTGGATACAGCAACTGCACGAACAGTCAGCTATAGCGTAGAAAATGTTACTTGGTACGGAAAGCCCTATAGTTCGTACGATGCAGCACGAATCTATATAACCACGGATAAAAAAATATATTACAGTCGTGCGAATACTGATCTTGGCCGGGTCGCGCAAAGCGAAGTGCTGCTTGAGCAAAAACAGCAAGCTGGAGCTTTCCCAAAAAGTCGTAACACCACGAATCCCTTTTCGATACTTATTCGCTGGCAGCGAGTGCATTATGGCTGTATTGGTTTTTTTGTTCTCATACTCGTTGCGCCGCTCGTTCTCTTGAGGAAGCGTTAGCGCCTACACTTTCTTGTAAAAGATTTAGGTAAAAATAAAACCCCTCGGGGAATAAAGAGGAGTTTTTAGGTTCTGCAAGCTACCAGGACTATTCAGTTATTTTGAAGGACGCCAAGATTTTTTGGGCAACGTCCCAGTTATCTTCGGGGCTGTCTTGGCTGGCGGTAAAGGTTACGTCGTAGAGGGTTCCATTTTTTACAGCAAATACTTCTCGTGTGTAGGGCTTGATGCTGTTGTAGGTAAAGGTATACGTAATCATTTCAGCTTCGGCTCCGCCGAGCGTCGTTGGCTTGTCGTCGATAAGCACAAAGTCATCGTATGATTTTGGGGCATTACGTACGGCAGAAGCGACATAATCATGTACGTCAGCGTCAGTTTTTTTAATGGTTACGGTAATATTTTCTGCAAAGTCATCCTGAACCTTTTGTGGTGAAACAAAGGCCGCAACAGTATCGGGGACATCTTCTTTCTTTTCCCAATCTTTGGGGTAGTCGAGCTCAAATTTGTTAGTTTTATTTTCGTAGTGAGCCAACGTGGTATTGGAATCAGTGGTGGTGACTGATCCGGCGGAGCAGCCTGCCCCCATCATAAGTATAAGAGCGAGTGTGCCGAGGAGCGCGCCTGTTTTTCGCATAGATAGAGATTAATTAATAAGTGAAGTAAGTATATCAGGAATATTTATTTTTACAATTTGTTTACTATTTTTTGGTACTTAGGTACTATGATTAAGCGTATGGTTTGCTGAGTGATGCTCTGTTTAGCTTATTACAGAAAGTATGAAACGTTTCAATCTTTTGGTGAGTATTTTTTTGGCAGCTGTTGGCATGGCGCTTTTAATTGCGCCGCCGGCATGGGTGCTTTTTATTCAAGATGCCCATTTTACCGGTGTATCTATCTTGGTATGGGTAGCTGTGGTGTATTTTTTACCGCAGGGTCTTAAGGTTTCAGAGAATGCCCCTGATGCTGCTAATAAAAATCAGGCGACGGAGTTGCTGCAGTTTTTGTTGGTGGTTGCGGTCGCGGGGGACGCCCTCGGAAGTTTAGGGCTTTACAAATTGTATACAACTCATTTTGGATATGATAAGGCACTCCATTTTTTTGTTCCTTTTTTAGGTGTGGCGATTGTCTACGCTATTCTACGCATCAGATTTATGCGTCAGCGATACGCGGCGCTCGGAATTGCTTTTGGGGTTGTGGTGGGGTGCGCGGTGGGCTGGGAAGTCGTGGAATATGTATGTGATCTTATTTTTAATAGTCATTTGCAAGGTTTTTATAGGGCGGATATTTATGCTGACACCGTCCGCGATCTTTTGTATGGCTTGGCCGGCTCAGGTATCGGGGTAGTGTGTGCTAAGAAAATAAGCAAAATAGTGCTTCCGCCTTCGTGCCAGATTGTAGAAAAATAGGTAGTACGCTGTAATCGCTTGATTTGAATCACATTTGAACGAGAATTTTGTTTGGCAAAAATTGGCAGATTCATTGTTTAAAGCAAAAAACAGCCTCTGGAGCTGTTTTTAAGTACTGGCGGCAGTGGGGTTTGCCTAACAAGTGGGCAGTGGCCCGATTCTATTCGTCAGCTTTTTTGTTCCATTCATTCTGAAACCATGCAAACCACGTTGCCTGATCTTCCTTTTTGGCGGTTGCCATCATCTCGTGCATTGGTTTGTGTGCTTCATCCTTTGTTTCGGCAACATGTTTGCCGCAGGCGCTGACTACCGTCATCATATCGTCGCCGGTAAATTCCCTAGCGCAGCCGCCTTTGTTATCCATTATTTCTTGGCAGGTAAATTTTTTCATAAATTCGAGTTTGATGAGTTACTGTATTAACGTGTGCCAACAAGCAGCATGATGCAAAGGGCAATAAGCATTATGCCAAAGAAGATGCTGACAGTGTAACTGAGCAGCGAGAGCGCTTCTTTCTTTTTTCCGTCTATATACCATAGGATTGGTTTCCCAAGCATGAGCGAGCCGGTGAGCGTCGCAGAGAATACTAGAAGCATGAGCATGAAAATAGGGATGAGCACGCTCGGTTCCTTAATGTTCATGTTTTCAGCGTAAAAAAGAGCTGAGGCAACAAGAACAATATAGGCTGCAGTTACTGTGGCATTAATCGCTGCGGTTTTGAAAAGTTTTAGATTCATAGAAATGTGCTACAAATAGATTGCTTAAGCAGTAGGATACACTACGCCTTATGATTGTGCAATTATCGGATGCTAGTAGCGCAATAAATTTTTTGTTTTAATTTGGGCAGTTCTAAAATATGCTATACTATAGCCATGTATCGTGCTCAAAAAAGTGCAAAAATTATATACGTAATCGTGCTGGCGATTGTGAGCGCTTTTTTTGTTTCCGTTCGTCCCGCGCGCGCAACACCCGTGCTTAATTCCATTCTCAGTGCTGCCGCTGATATAAGTGTTATTGGCGTTCCTCGTCAGGTTAGGGTTGATCCGAGCAGTGGGAAAATATACGTACTTGGCACCAGTACCACGACGATGTCGGTAATTTCGGCCGATGGATCAACAAGTTCGAATTCAGTATTCAGTACACCTATAATCACTCCTGCTTTTGCTGACTTTGTTGTGTCACAAGGGAATGTATATATTTTGGTCTCAGCCGGGGCCAATGGTCCGGCCTATAAATATGCGGTTGGTGATACCACGGCGAATCTTATCGCAACTCACGGCATAGCCGCCGGAACAGGTGATATAGCTTTGGGCATTGATGGCCGATTGTATTTTAATAAGGGCGTGTCACTTATTTCCTATGATACGGATTTAGCTAACCGCGCTCCCACTACCACACTTGCAACAGCAGCTGCACGCATTACCTTTGACGGGATGGGAAGGCTTGTCTATTTTACAACTACGCGATCTTTGCGCCGCTATGATCTTGGGGCTACTGATGTAGTGCTCTCCTCGGCGCTCAGTAGTTACATGAGCAGTAAAGGCCTGGCTGCGTCAGGAGACTCCAGTGCGATCTATTTTGCCGACGGCTCGGGTGTTCTCGTAAAAGTTTCAGCGGGAAATGGTTCGGTACTGTGGACCCAGAGTATTGGGTCAGGTGACCTCTCTGGCATGGATTTTAATACTACCACCGGCAGAATTACTACGATCACCACATCGGGCGTCGTAAGTACTTTTTTTCCGATTAATGCCCTGTCCGATGTGTCGGTTGCTCCCAGCGGGAACAGTGCTGTTTTTAGCTGGACAAGCGGGGTTGGTGATAGCGACTATCGCGGGGTCACTATTCGGCGCAGTATGACTACGTATCCTGCCAGTCCAACTGACGGCAGCGCGGTAACTTCATCGCTCGTTACTACCCCCTTTGTGGATGCTGGTTTAGACGACGGAACCTATTACTACACTCTTTTTAATCAAACTTCCGATGGGTATTACAGCCCGGGGGTTACCTCGACGGTATCAATTGATGCTACTCCCCCCAGCGCCCCTATCCTTGCAGCCGAACGGAGCGGTTCGAGTGCCGTGTTGACCTGGGATGTTCCGGCTACAACAGAGTCCTTCACCCTCAAGCGCAGTTATAATGATGGACCCTTTGTAACGGTTTCGACCACCATGAGCGCAAGCCTCAATACCTACGTCGATATGGGGCTTCCGGACGGGAATTATGACTATGCTATTTTTGCGCTCGATGCGAACGGTAATCAATCGAGTCCGGGCACGGCACGCACGCTAATTGATACAACGGGGCCAAGTATTACCGGGGTGTATGCAGCGCCCAGCGGCAGTACTTCGGTGGTAAACTGGGTTACTGATGAAGCGGCTTCTTCACAAGTGGTATATTCGCTTGATACTTCCTACACCTCAACTACACCTGTAACTGATACGGGCGGGGGAGTGACGCGCACTCATACGGTTATGCTGACGCGTCTTGTGCCGTGTACGGAATACAATTATAAAATTATTTCGGCTGATGCTTTGGTTAATTATGCGACCTCGACTCCGGGAACATTTACGACGACCGGCTGTGGCGGTGGGGCAAGCATTACTGCGGCGACGAGTACGCGTGCAGACATTTCGACCAGGAGTAGCGCGAGCCTGACAGACGGAAGCGCGACGCTGGCGCTTTCTGCTCCCGCTCATTTTGCTGCAGGCCATGCTGAAGTGATATTCCAGATTAAGGCTCTCCCCAGTACGACAGTCCTCGAAAATTTAGGGAGGCCCGGCTTTGCGCTGCGAAGTGCGGGCAGTCGCGTGTTTGATCTCAAGGCGCTGGCGAACGCTGAAACCACGGTCGATACTTTTGATCTTCCGGTGCAGATCACTTTTCATTATGCAAACAGCGATATTGAGGGGCTGAGCGAATCGTCGCTCTGGATCTATCATTATCATGATGATGCCTGGTCAGCCTTAGAAAATTGCACGATAGACGCTACTGCCAAAACTATCAACTGTACGACAACCGATTTTTCCACGTTTGGATTGTTTGGAGAGTCTGCAGCAAGGGGCGGGGGAGGAAATTATGCGAGCGGCGGTACTGCTACGGTTGTTCCCGTAAATTCAGCACTTCCGTTGGCTGTGGTTAAAAATCTTTCGGTGCAACCCGTGCCTGCGTTGCCGGAAAAAAAGAGTAGACCTTTGCCAATAATTACTGCCTGCGGATTTAGCGCGACACTGCGGCCCGGGGAAAGTAATAGTGGTATAACAAAATTGCAAACTTTTTTGAAAAAACAGGCTGGTATATATCCGGAAGGTCTGGTCACCGGGTATTTTGGAGTGGCCACTAAGCGGGCTGTTATTCGTTTTCAAGAAAAATATGCGGCGGAAATTTTAAAGCCTTGGGGGCTGAAACGGGGGACAGGAATTGTTTCTAAAACAACAACGGCGAAGATGTGTGCGTTAAGCCTGGAATAAAAAAGACGCTGCAGCGAGCAGAGTCTTTTTAGTAAAATTTCTCAAAATCTCCAAACGTATTTAGAAATTTGAGGAATTGCTGATTAACGAATCAGCGAGTTCTTCGGTCATCGATCTCAAGTCTAACTTTAAAATCGTTTTATTACGTCTTCAAAATATCAGGACTAAAGTTCGATTTTTTGTGTTTGCCGTTTAGCTCCTGTAGAGGGTGATGGAACGACGCTTGCCGTTCTCTCCCGTTTTCGTCAGAACGACTTGCCTGCCGTTGTCTTTGCTAATGGCCCAGTCGTTTCGGAGTGCTTCGTCAACCGACTCGGGCGTCGGCTCGTTTTCGGAAGCGGTAGTGTTTCGTGGCAGTTCCCACGAAAAGTTTGTCTGGCTAACCGGTTTGGACTGTGGCAGGTACTTGCTCGTGCGGAAGCTCAGCGACTGCGGCAATTGCCTGCCGAAGTGATTGGTGATCGCTCGCGCCGCGCTCTTGAGCTTTGCTTCATCGCCTACGTGTTCGTAGCAGGTGACTACCCAGTGTGCCCAGGTTGCCTCCTGCCGATCGCACTTTCTGAAGCGTTCCAGCTGCCCGAGACACCACGTGGCAACATTCGCAGCGAAAAGGTTCACCGACGCCATGTCGCGGCATTCATCAAGAAAGCGTTCAAGCACGTGCTGACGCAGATCGATGATGTCGCTGGTGCTAAGGCGCTTGGCGAGCGCCTGCCAGTCGCTGCTCGCACCGGCGCTCGTGATGAGCATGTGCTTGCCGCGATCGCGCTTCTTGATATCGCTCGAGCCGAGCAATTCTTCCGCGCTCTCTTTGAGCAGGGTCACAGCCCGCTCTTGGACCGAGCCTTCTCCCGTGAGAAGCGTCGCTTCGATTCGGCTGAGCACGCTTTTGCTGAAGGTCTGGTGCGACTCGAGGAGCGTCAGGATGAGCGTCGGCTCAATCTCGCAGTTGATGAGTAGGTGGAACACGAAGTCCCGCCGGCTCACTTCCTCGCTGGCTGCGGCCTGTTCAGCCCAGCCGACCACGAGGGATTGTTCGTCCGGCGACAGCGGGCAGAGCTCGGGGAGTCGCCGGATGAGAGCGAGATTTTCCGAGGCAAGGACGCTGAGGAAGATGTCGGCCCGGGACTCCGGGTCGCTTCCTCCACGCACGGTATCAAGACGCCGATGGAGCTGAAAGGCCTGTTCTTTGGGTTCCAAGGTTCCTCCTTGTTAACGTTTCCCGGGAATTCAGGAAACAGTTGATACTATCATATTTTTTTAAAAAGTCAAATGGTAAAGGGGGTGTTTAAAAAACAACCCCCTGGTGCAGAGGAGGCTGTTCTGTTGAAAGATGCTACTGATAAAAAGACAAGCATTGTCTTTATCCCTCTTCGTCTATTTGTTTAATCAGTCAGAACCTGCTATACTACCAATTATCACGCTGAGTAGTACCTACTCGCAGGAAAGACGCAGTGATGTAAACAGTCATGCGTCTTTTTTATTGGCGAAACGCATAATGCATAGAAATACGTAACAAAGATATTAAGCATTGAAATTTCCGAGCTTGTGAAGTCTTTGGGCCATAGCGAGACGGAATTGAATCGGTAATCCAATCTTTTCAACCTTGAACAGCAAACCTTGCCCTGTGGCGGATACTAATTTTCCGAGTGATTGTAGTCGTTTGTGCTGTGCTCTTGTTCGAACGAGATTCTGGGAGGTACCTTTTCCAAGTACCATCCATCCGTTAGCCCGTTTCACCATGTATGGTTGCTGTAGCATATGCTTTACATTAAAAAATTAATATGTTAGGGTTAAAAAAAGAGATGCTTGGTCGAAAGACCAATCTTCTTAGCAGATAGACGCAGGTTCGCCGGCAAAGCACCCTGCGTTTATTTTTTTCTCTTAAATACTCGTACGACTTGTCCTAGAATTTGGACGTTGTCATCTTTGTGTAAATAGATCGGTTCGTGTTCTTCGCTCGAATTGGGCAGTAGGGTAACTTCATCTCCTTCTTGGCGGAGGGATTTGATGGTGGCGCAGTCTTCGACGGTAAACAGAAAGGGCTTGTTGTTTTGTTTGCTTTTTTTGCTGCTATCAACAATGGCGTAGTCACCATTTTCCAAATTTCCACCTTCGACTTTTTCGAGGTTCATACTCGTTCCAAAAATCTTTACGGCGAACAGTGACTGTCCGGTATTCTTGATAAGCTTTTTGGATACCGGCAAGTATCCTTGGTAATCAGTTTCGGCAAAAGCGACCGGCTGACCGGCGTTGGCCGTGCCGAGGATGGGTATGCGGACTAAGTTATCGGCTGCAGCACGTTCCACGATGGTGATGCCCCGATCCTGCCCGGTGCGGCGTATAAAGCCGTTGCTCCCCAGCTGGTCCAAATATTGGGTGACCGAGCGCGAGCTGCTCGCCTTAAGGCCGGAGCGCTGCAGCTGTTCCTGCAGTTCTCGAATAGTTGGCCCCTGTTTATGCCGCGCGATATAGGTTCGCAGGACATCAAGGACTTTTTGTTGTTTTGGTGTGATGTTAGACATATTACACAAATATACTCATATACACATAGTATACCTGGTAAAAGTTCGTGTCAAATTAGGTGGAGTGGATAATTTTTGTTTGAACAAAAACAATTAAAATTGCTATTTAAAGCGGCCTATTGCTTCAAGGATTACACTTCGCACACTCCATAGCCGGGGCAGCACGTTCGGGCACGAGTTCTTCTTGTGTATGTGCACATGACGGGCAGGTAAATAGTGTGGCGCTGGTTGTGTCGGTTGGTGAACCGCACAGTTCGCAGCGCAGCCCGCCTTTTGTGCCACTGTACCCAAAGCCTGGTTTCCTGCACTTCGGGCAAGGTGTTTTTAGCCGCTTGGCGAGATCAAGTGCCGCAAGCCTGATATGCTCCATGCGTGTTGGGTTATGGAGCGCTCGCATGTCGGTTTCTAAAAAGATTTTCCTGACAAAAAATTTCGATAATAATTTTTTTACTTCTTTTTCGAGCACATTCCAATCAGTGATTCCTTTGACCATCGAGCGAGTATCTTTTTCATTTTTACGGACGATAACGCCGTGCGTAGGAAAATCAACTTCGCGAGCAAATGCCGCTGCCGCTTCCCACGATCGAACGTATCGTTGATTCAGGTTGGTTGTAGAAGAAGCGTGGCGACCGATCACTTCAAGCTCACGTTCTTTGTCGATAAACATAACTATCTCGGTGTTGTATGGTATCAGCGCACTTGCCGGGTGTTCGCCAAAACTGCCTTCGCTGGCAATGCCAATAGTCGCGCCGGTTGCGTGCATGGCGGCGATCGCTTTGGCGCGCGCTGCTTCCAGCTGGTCTCCGGCTCGTTTGATATCGCGGGTAAAAGTGCCAAAGACATCCGTATTAAATTTTTCCGGAACAAAAATAGCCAGACCAAGTTCTTGCTGTAAAACAGGACCAATAACTTTTTCTTTTTCATGCATGGTGGCTAGAACCCCTCTGCGTCCGTTATAATTTATTTGCATAGTACAAAATAGCTCTATAAGAATAACAAAATATTTTTATTGTAACAATAATTCAATTGCATTTTGGTCTATTTGTGAAATAAAAAACAACTCGCGGTTTAACTCCTGCCTCAGTCTCTATTTAAGAAACTAAGGTAGGGGTGCGAGTCGTTCTTTGTCGCGCCGCCTACTTTATTCGGCGGTCCGCGAATGAGCATTGTTTCCTCCGTGTTCAGAGTCTGAGACGCTCCATACCTCTATGGGTTTGCGTCCAGCCGGTGAAACAACCCATAAATAGTAATAATTGTTTGGATCATGCGTGGCCACAGGGTTTATTCGTTCAATATGAACACCAAACTGATCCGCAAAGGTGTCGCGCAATCTCCAAAGTTGCGGTATCGTTTGTTCATAAATTTCTTTCCACACCTTTTGTTGATGGGAGAGGTCAAGCCCTGGTTCTTCTGGAAATTTTTCTCTCATCGGTTCAGACAGATGGATCACAAGCAATGTCTCATCAGGTAAGATTTGTTCCGCTGCTTTTGAATAGCCAAAATCTCTTAATCGGCTTTGTGCTAAATCATGACTGTCGTATATTTCAATACTCAGCATATCCTTTTCCTGTCGGGTAATATCTCTTATTTCTTCCTCGCTAAAGGTGCCGCTATAAAAAGAGAGTGATTTACGAGTTGATTCTAAAAAACGTAATTTAAGTTCTGTGGCCAAGTCGTGTGCCGGTGCCGAAGTTTCAGCAGCGGGAAAAAATTTCTTATCCGCCTTTCTTTCATAAGCCTCCAGGGTATGCCGGGTGATATCTTGGGGTTCCATAGAAGTTTTTTAAGGATGATTGGATCAAGAATAGTCTACCATTCAAATCGAATTGATGTAAATAAAAACAGCTTAAACAAGCTGTTTTTAATTCTGTAGCCCCAACGGGAGTCGAACCCGTCTTTTCGCCTTGAAAGGGCAATGTCCTAACCGATAGACGATGGGGCCGTTATCGTGTTCAAATTGAACGTGACTATAATATATTTTTTGGGGAAAAAAGTCAAGCCTGAGCCTTGTTTATTAAATAAAAAAAGACCTATTAAGTCTGTTGAAAGTTGAGAGGACGGTCACCGGGCGAGTTGATGAGGCTCGGCCGGTGACCTGGGGCGGGTCAGTCGTGGGCGTAGTAAGAAAGGGGTTCGGGCCGGTGCTCGGCAGTGAGATCGCTCTCGATCTCGGCAGCGAGGGCCTTGGCGCGGCTACGAACCAAGTTCGCGAAGTTCGCGATCTCTGTCTTGTGCTCATCGGACAGCTCGTGGCCAACCTGGCTGAGCACGTCAACCGCCTGGTTCACGAAGTAATCAACTTCGTGAAGATGGCCTTCCCGCAGCGCTTCAAGAACGCGGTCCATGTGGGTGCGAAACACCTCAGTCGTTCCGTTCAAGAGGTGGTGCGCATCGAGCACCACGTTCATGAGGGGCTCGCTCAAACGGAAGCCCCGAGTATAGCGATGACCTGCCATGACGGCCTCCAGTAAAAAAGTTTGTGTTGAGTGTGATAGCTGGAAAATAAAAATTATTTTACAACTGTCACACCCGACACATATAAAGAGCAGATAGTAACGCTAGCACAAAATTGGTGTTTTGTCAAGATAGCTGTCCGTACCAGTAAAAATATTTTGCACAATGCCGCCACTATAGCATATTTTTGAACTGTCAACAATGCTTTTCGTGTGGGGAAAAAATATGCAAAAAACAAAAAAACTTGGCTCATTTAGCCAAGTTTTTTGTGGAAAACCGTTAGACTTCAATTACGACCGGAAGAATCATCGGGCGCTTCTCGGTTTTGGTAAACAAGAATTGACCAACGTAATCACGAATCTTGTTGCGAATGGTATTGGTGTCGGCCCATGATAAGGGGTCAGATTCAACGACCATTTTCTTCACACGGTGGCGCAAATCTTCGATCAAATCTTTGTGGTCTTTGAGGAAGACGAAACCGCGCGAAATAATATCCGGATTCTGAATGAGTTTGCCGCTCTTGGTATCGATGGTGGCGATAATAACCACCATACCATCTTCGGCCAGTACCTGACGATCGCGCAGGACGACGTGCTGCGAGTCAGAAACGCCGAGCCCATCAACGAACACATATTCAGTCGGAATCTTTTTTGGCAGTACTTTAATTTTACCAGCCGCGAGTTCCATCACCGTGCCGTTGTCGGGGACGAAAATACGGTCAGCCGGGTAGCCGTTTTTGATGGCTAAATTACGGGCTTCTTTGAGGAAGAAGTGGTTGGCGTAGACCGGAACGTAAAAGTCCGGGCGTACCTGGTTGATCATGTCGACAATGTCGCGGCGCGTGCCGTGACCGGAAACGTGCACATCCATAAGGTCGCCATGAATAACGTTATCGACTTGGCGATAAATATTATCTTTAAGGCGCTGGACCGTGCGTTCGTTGCCGGGAATAACCGATGACGAGAAAATAACCGTATCATTCTTTTGGAATTTGATATCTTTGTGTTCGCCGCTGGCGATACGGTTGAGCGCAGCGTTTTCTTCGCCTTGCGCACCGGTACAAACGAGCACGACTTTATCGTCCGGGTATTTTCCAATATCTCGAATGTCAATCTGCACGCCTTTGCCGACTTTGATATAGCCAAGCTCGCGCGCGATTTCGATATTCATTTTCATACTGTACCCGGCGAGGGCAACAAACTTGTTGAGTTTTTGAGCGGCTTCGAGCACCCATTTAACGCGCTCGACCATGGACGAGAACGTAGCCAGAATCACGCGGCCAGGAGCGTTTTCGAGGATTTCACTTAAGTTGCTGTACAACTCTTCGTGGGTAGCGTGGCGGCCTTCGCGAATGGAGCCAAGGCTCTCCAGCATGAGAACGCTCGGGCGTTTTACATTCTGCAATTGTTCGTAGCGAATGTGGGTCGAACCATCTTCTTCGCGCTCCATAGTCCAGTCGCCTGCGTGAATCGCAGTACCAGCCGGGGTTTCGAGAATCGTACCCATCGAGTCCATGATGGAATGTTCAACCTGGAAAAATTTAACGGTAAAGGCGCCGAGCTTAATGACGTCGTTAATTGTTTTGACCGGAATAGTGCGCAGTTTCGCACCGGTATCTTTTTTGTAATCTTCCTGGCGGTGTTTGATCATCGCGATCGTGAGCGGCATGGCAATGATTGGCGGATTGCCGAGTTTCTCAAGGAGAATCGGAGCAGCGCCAATATGGTCAAGGTGGCCGTGGCTAAAAATAACGCCGCGAATATTTTTTTCTTTACCGACTAAGTATTTAGTATTGGGAATAACATAGTCGATGCCCGGCATGTCTTCTTCCGGGAACTGTACGCCCATGTCGAGGATAAGAATATCATCGCCATATTCGAAAATGGTCATGTTGCGGCCGACTTCTTCACAGCCCCCAACAGGAATAATGCGCAGCGTGCCGGCACCGCTGCCGATAGTTGTAGGTTTAAACGTCATCGGTACAACCGGGGTTTTAGGTGATTGTGGGGTCGTGAAGCGATTGCGTGGTTGAAAGGTAGGCGGGTAAGGTTTTGCACTCACCGGCTTTGGGGTCGGTGCTGGGTGTGCTAGCGGCGCCTTTTTAGCGTAGGCGGGTACGCCAAAATTGCTGCGCGGTGTTTGGGCCTGCGCTGGCTTTTGGGCAAAGGGCCGTGGAGCCGGGCGGCTGGGCTGGTTAAACGTACCGGCTGCACGAGGTTTGGCTGGGGGGCGTGGTTGGTGGGCTGGCTTCCCAAGATCAAGCGGGGAGAGCGGGGTGTGTGGTGTTGGGTTCATACGATAGACGTAATGCTTAGCTCAAATTAGAGAATGAAGATTCTGTAATTCAAAAAATAAAATTAAGAAGAAAAACTTTTAAATTAACAATGAGCAATAAACAACTAACAAGTGAGTGGTTACTTGCTCTGTGTTCATTGTTAATTCAGTGTTGTGCGGACGGGGGGACTCGAACCCCCAAGGATTGCTCCATACGCTTCTGAGACGTACGCGTATACCAGTTCCGCCACGTCCGCAAGACCGATTCTATTCAGTTTTCCATTTCCAGGTTGTCTTTACATACCAGTCGCTCAAGGACGCATAGCGATCGCTGGGAGCGACAATGCGGTTGGCGGTTATGCCTTTAATATTTTTGTTAACAAAGAAATTATAATTTGGCGTAAAGAGGAATATTGCCGGCAGTTGATCGGCCAAAATATCTTGGAATTTTTTATAGAGGCCGTCACGGGCGCTCGTATCGGTAGTAGCCCGAGCTTCTTCAAGGAGCTTGTCGGCTGTGCGGTCAGAAAATTGAGCGAGATTGAGGCCGGGGTAACTGGTTTGTGAAGAATGCCAGAAGGGGAATAGATCAGGGTCGCCGCCAATAATTTCACCGTAGAGGAGAATATCAAACGAACGGTTTTTGAATACGTCTTTACTGATAGTGCGGCTGCTCACTTCGTTAAAAGTTGTTTTAATGCCTAGCGCTTTCCAGTCGTTAGCCAAGAGTTCAGCTGTTTTTTGATATTCTTTCGTTTCGACAAACGTGATGCCAATAGTAAGCGGTGTGCCATCTTTGGCTTTGCGATAGAATGTTTGGTCGGCCGACATTTCGGCGCGGGCATTTTCAGTCACTTGTTGCTCGATAAGAGCGATCGTACTTGAAGCGGTGGTGCCTTCGGCAGGGCTTTTGATCGCTGCATCGATTTGAGGCTGGGCTTCTTTAAGTAAAGCCGCTCGCCGAAGCGCAAAGTATTCTTCAGGTTGAATGCGTGTCCATTTTTTATCAAGAAGCGCATTGGCCGCGTCGACGTCAAAACCGACTTTTTTGATATCAGGGTAGTAGCCAATACTACCAGGTAGTAGCGGGGAGTCAAGCACTTCTCCGGCTCCATCAAGTGCGGTGTTAACAATATTTTGTTTGTTAATAGCGAGTGCGAGGGCTTTTCGGACATCCCCGTCTTTCAAGACGTTGCTGCGTTCTTGATTAAAAAAGAGTGCAGTATATTGGGGTAAAACAAGCGGATGACTGACGAGGTTCTTGCTGCTGAGTTTGTCCTGCGATTTGCTGGGAACAAAACTAATTGCAGAGACTGATTGGTTTTGCACAGCATTGATTGCTTCATTTGGATCGGCAAAAAACTTGAAAGTAACGGTTTGAAGATACGGCTTTTTACCATAATACAAATCGTTCGGTGACAAAACATAGCTCTGAATAGTCCCGGAATCGTCTTTGATAAGGGTTTTGAATTTCCAAGGGCCGGTGCCGATCGGTTTGAGGTTAAGCGGGGTAACTTTCAGGTTGAGCGGTGAAATAGTTCCCCAAATATGCTCAGGAATAATTCCGACAGTAAGACTGTTTAAAAATGGAGCAAAAGATTCTTTGAGCGTGAAGCGAACCGTAGCGGGGTCAACTTTTTCAATCTGTACTCCTTGGAAAGCGGGCAAGAGCGGGCTGCTGGCTTCGGGATTTTGAATTGTTTCAAAGGTGTAGACAACATCGTCAGCGGTGAATGGTTCGCCGTCTGACCAGGTGATATTTGGCTTAAGGGTGATAGTATAGACTTTTTTGTCCTGGCTTAAAGTCGATGAGGCAGCAAGATCAGGCTGAAGTTCCCCGCCGACATAGTGAAACAGGCCGCTGTAGGTAAGCGCGCTGAGGTCGCTGTCAATATCGCTTGCACTGGCGTAAATGGGATTTATAAATTTAGGCTGTCCTACCATTGCTTCGCTATAGTCGCCACCCTGCCGAGCAACCGGTGTAAAGTGCGTGAACAAAAATACGACCCCAAGACCAAGGGCAGCAGCAGCGCAAATTATTCCCAGGATCGCAATAATTTTCTTTTCTTTTGGTTCTAAAAAACGGCCAACGTACTTGAGTTGGGAAAACGAGGGGAGGGAACGGCGATTTACAGCCCCTAGTAATTTGTGGTCTAAATGAGCCTTGGCTTGTTTGCGTTGGCTATTTTTTTTAAACCACGTAAAAAAAGTATCGAGCTTCATGAGAAGAACCTTTAGATAGTGGGTTTCTGGTATCAGAATCCCAAGACTTACCAAGCTGTGAGTCAGCGTTGGTTTAGAAGATCAGGCGGGCTAACGATAAGCCGAAGAATAGAACGCCTAAAACGATAGTTGTATAATGAAGGGTTTTGTCTATACCGCGTTTGGTGCTGTAGACATTGCTGGAGCCGCCAAAGGCGCTGCCGATACCGCCACCTTTTTGCTGCAAGAGGACCACGATAATCAGTAAAATGGCTAGAACAAGCTGAAAAATATTATACAGATTTTCTTTCATAATGAGGGTTAGAAGATAGTTCAGACTGCCAATAGCGTATCATAGGCGTCGGTTTGTGTCAATTTTTGTCTGTCTCAGTATGTGGCTGCCTTTGGTGAAGACGTCTACAGAGCTGAGGGCGACGAACAGGTTTTTGCGAGTGGCAAAAAGTATCTGTTCGTCGCCGGGAGCCAGCGAGGCTGGCAGGGTTGAAATAGTGGCAAAACTAGCTGCTTGAAGTGGGGGTGGAAGCAAGCTCTGCGTTGGGCGGGATGTACCCGGGCTGCCGTGACTCCTCCTTGGCGCGGCGCCGAAGCTTAATCTCGGCCAAGACCCACAGAGGGGTGCCGAGGCAGCCCAACGCCAGGCCGATGCCACAGAGCCGCATACCATCCTTGAGCTGGTCAAGACTCAGACCAAGCTCGCTCTGGCGGTTGAGGACGGTTACGCCAATAAATTTGGCAAAGGCCGCCAAGAACACGATCCAGCCAGTCATGCACAGGATGATGCCTCCAGTGCGCTGGATCGTTGGCGCAGGTGTTGAGGGCGGCAGAATGTACTGCTTTTCCATCGCTTCCTCCGTGCATGGGGTAATTTACCCAAGAGCGTATACTCACCACTCTAAGAGTGACGAGCGCGGTACTCGTGGTGAAAACAGCTTGAATAATTTTGAAATATAGATTTTGTATACACTAAAACCCTAAAAAAATCAAGGGTTTAAATATTTTTAGCTAAAGTGATCATTGTATTTTTTCTTTTTAAAAAACCTTCTTTGGCGAGTTGAGTAATAAGTGTGTTCAGCGCTTCCGAGGTGGCTTGAGGAAGATCGTCAACTTCATGAATGAGCTTAGCAAGCGTGATACTTTTTTTGTTCGTTAAAATTTTAACGATGCGCCCGCGCACTTGTCGGCGCGAGCCTTTAAATGTGGTTTGTTTGGTATAGTGGGCGCTCGCGCGACTGGGATTTTTATGAATTTTCTTGAGCATAACGCCGTAATCCATAAGCGCGTTGTACCACCGGCGCGGATTATTTTTATCCATCATTTTTGTAACCAGTGGGAGTAATTCAGCATCAGTTACATCAGTTCGGTCAGCAAAAAAACAATGAATAAAAACCGTACGCACATTTGTTTCGACAAAAACAAAAGGCAGGTTAAAAGCGTACACAACGATCGACGCTGCAGTCGCTGGGCCAATCCCGGGAAGTTCTTTAAGGAGGGTGGGGTCACTGGGAAGTTTGCCTTTGTATTTTCTAACTACTTCCAGGGCAGTTTTTTGTAAGCTGAGTGCTCGTCGGTTGTACCCAAGTCCTTGCCAGGCAGCGAGCAGTTCGCTAAGCGGAGCGGTGCTTAGTTTTTTAAACGTTGGAAATTGCTTTATAAAATTGTTGTATTTTGGAATGACGCGTTCGGCCTGGGTTTGCTGGAGCATGATTTCCGAAACTAAAATTTTGTACGGATCAGTCGTTTTGCGCCAGGGAAGTTTTCGATTAGCCGATTCGGCGTAGGTATAGATTTTTTTATGAAATTGAGCGGGGGACATAGCTGTTTCAGTATACTCAATTTTGTTCTTAAGGCAAAGAAGGTGGTCAGAAAAATCTGGCCAGAACCACTAATGAAAATAACTTTCCATCACTGGTTCAGGGTGGCACAGGGCGCCACCGGCAGCTGCCTCAAGCAGCGTTTGTTAGAGTGCGAGTACGCCGGAGCGGTCGGCCGGCATGGGTTCTTCGGAAAGCGTTACTGCTCGATTGCTGAGTGCCTGGATCCACAAGCTCAGGAAGACGCTTTCACGCGAGACTTCGTTTCCGAGCTGCTTGTACGCTTCATCCACGCCCCACTCGAGAATCGTGACTGGTGAACCGGCGAGACTCATCGCTTCCAGCGCGCCGAGGTAAAAGACCAGCTGGTTGTAGGAGCCAGCCTTCGCGGTACGGCTTTCTCGGTAGATGGCCTGGAGTATGGTGCGCGCTCGATTGGGACCGACGTAGGTGATGAACGAGAGAGTGGTGAGCGCGAGTACGGCGCACTGGTTTTCGTCACGTAGACTGGCTTCGGCCACCGCCTGAAAAATTTCGCAGAACTGCCGGTAGTCACAGGTCCCATGGTCCAGGGTGCTCCATACCGCCGCAAACTCGGACATGAGCTCGTTGGGCGTATCGGCCCGGACTGGGACACCGTTTTCGCACCGCTCGCGGAGGGCAATGAGCGCAAATTCGCGGAGCATGGTGCTTAACAGTGTAATGTCAGTTTTCATTTTTTCCCTCCAGTATCGTTCTTGATGAGTTTCAAAAAGATGTAGTTTGAAACCTTTGGCATAGCGACAACCGCATCATAGCGTGAAATGCGTTTTTGTCAATAGTTTCAGGTAACAAAAAATCCCCCCGACAACCGAGGGGATTTTTCTAAGTTTCGGATTATTTGAGAGCGTCTTTGAGGGCTTTACCGGCTTTAAATTTTGGAACCATAACAGCCGGGATCTGGATTTTTTGTGAAGGATTTTGTGGGTTAACACCGGTGCGAGCGGCACGCTGCTTGGCGCTGAAAGCACCAAAACCAGTTAATACCACTTCTTCGCCTTTCTTGAGGGTCATAGTGACGGTGTCAACGAAAGCGTTGAGCATATCCTCAGTTTCACGTTTGGAAACGTTCAGTTTTTCGGCCAAAGTTTGGGCTAATTCTGCTTTATTCATAGGTCCATTCTTTTTAGGGGACTCAAGTATGTGACCTTGAGGCCTGAGTAATGATAGGGATACTATATCATGGTCGTCTTTTTTTGGCTATGCTCAGCCAAGTCCACTTTTCCACAGCCCATTTTTAGCGAGCGTATTCGATAACGCGCGTCTCGCGAATGAGTGAAACACGAATTTCGCCAGGGTATTTAAGTTCTTGTTCGATCTTGTGAGCAATGTCTTTGGCAAGCTGGTACGCAGCGTAGTCATCAATTTCATTTGGGCGAACAAACACACGTACTTCGCGACCGGCCTGAATGGCGTACACTTTGTCGATGCCAGGGAATGATCCGGCTGTTTTTTCGAGGTCTTCGAGGCGCGTAATATATTGTTCGTACGTATCGCGGCGGGCACCAACACGAGCGCCCGAGATAGCATCAGCAGCTTTCGCAACTGACGAATAGATATTATACGGTTTGTCGTTGTGGTGCGTGAGTGCTGCCTGGCAGATATCCTCGTCCATGTTGAACTTTTTGAGGATCATGTGGCCGATCTCTGGGTGTGAGCCTTGGGTTTCTTGGTCAACCGATTTTCCAATATCATGGAAGAAGCCGCATTTTTTAGCTTTGGCTTCATCAAGTCCAAGCTCGGCAGCTATGAGGGCAGCGAGATAACCTACTTCGGTCGAGTGGTTCATGATGTTCTGTCCATAACTGGTGCGATACTTAAGGCGACCAACAATGTTGACGAGTTTGGGGTCAATACCGGTAATGCCCATTTTGTAGAGCGCTTCTTCACCGGCTTTTTTAATATCAAGCGCTAAATCTTGTTTGGCTTTCTCAACAAACTCTTCAATGCGGGCAGGCTGGATGCGGCCGTCGGCAATCAGTTTTTCAATGGCGAGTTTGGCAACCTGGCGGCGGATCGGGGAAAAGCCCGACACGATAATCGATTCAGGTGTGTCGTCAATAATAATTTCACAACCCGTTAATTTTTCGATGGTTTTGATGTTGCGGCCTTCTTTACCGATAATACGCCCTTTCATTTCTTCGCTGGGAATATGAACAATCGACGACGTAGTTTCGGCGGCATGGCTACTAGCGCAGCGCTGGATAGCGTCGGTAATAATATCGCGAGCCTTGTCTTCAAAGACTTCAGATGATTCTTTTTCCAGTTTAATAATCCGGCCCATGAGGTCTGTTTTGCTTTGCTCTTCTACTTTCGCGAGAAGTTCATTTTTGGCTTCCTCGCGGGTAAGTGCAGCGACTTGTTCAAGTTTAGCGAGTTGTTCACCTTTTAGGTTTTCAATTTCTTGCTTAATTTGTTTGACGCGTTCAATTTTTTCTTGGAGCTGCTTTTCTTTATCTTGGAATTCAAGCAGTTTTTGGTCAAAGGTGTTTTCGCGCCGCTCCAGGCGTTCTTGGATCGTGCGCAGTTCCTGGCGAAGTTGTTTTTCTTCTTGCTTGGCTTCGTCGAGTATTTTGGTCGCTTTTTCTTTGCCCTCTAAGAGGAGTTCCTGTTGTTTGTTCTTTGCTTCGATTAAGAGTTTGTCAGCGCGCGCTTCGATTGAGTTCGCTTCCGCCTGGGCAATTTTTTTGCGCAGGAGGTACCCAGCTAAGAGGCCAAGCCCCGTACCGGCGAGGGTAATGATACCCGCAATAAGGTATTTAAGAACCATAAAAATAAAAATCCTCAAAGATTTGAGGATTACTCGGTAGAGGCATTTAAATCGGCCTCGCAGGTTAGAAAAGATTTAGCGGTCAATTACAAAACTCGGGCAGGGAGTACTGCCTTCCAAAGAAGATTGTCTCTAAGGAATTGAGGGGTAAATGACATAAATAAGCTTCGAAATGCGTAGAGTAGCAGAATACTTTCGGACTTTTCTTCTAACCAGAGTTTTCGCTCAAAATCTTGATAAATAAAGTTACTGAGGTAAGTATATCAGGCAGAGGGTGAGGTGTCAAACGTTACCTAAGCTTAGCCGAAACTTAGTTTGGTGAGTTGGTAGCATGTCTTCCTATCACGTTTCTACCGGGGAGGGGTAAAAAAGTAGTGGGAAGTGGCACGCGAGGAAAGCGTGCCTGAAAGAACAATGTGTACCACTCCCCAAAGACCTCTCTTAAGAGGTTAGTGTCTCCCTAGGCGGGGGAGAGCTGGGGTGGACTAGGGCTCCATCTTGCAGCCCTTGACGCCGCCGAGGTCGGTGAACGGCGTCTTCCGGGCGCCGGAGATGGAGGAGAGGATCCAGCAGTTCCCGTCCGTCCCGTTGATGGGGTTGTTGGACCCGTCGACCGGGAAGAGTGAGAACAGGCCGTTGTAAGCCCCGGCGCTCTCGAAGAGCTGGGGCTTGCCGCCGGCGTCGATGTCCTCGTAGGCCGGGGCACCCGCCGAGTTCACCTGGAGCTTGGTCGCCCCGAGCTTCGTGGCGACCTGCATCTCGATCCCGGCGTTGGCCGATAGGCAGAAGCCGTCGGAGCCCTCCTGCCCCGCGAAATTCGGGGCCGAGGTGTGGCAGTCCGCCTTCTTGGCGACCCGGAAGCCCTTGCCGCAGGCCGGGAAGACCGCCCTGCAGGTGGTGCCGCTGATGTCCGTGTTGCAGGACGGGCCGCCGTTGACCGCCTTGTCGGGGCAGTTCGGGAGGCCGGCCAGGTCGCCCGGGGTCATGTCGGCGGGCGGCGCGAGGTCGGGCGAGATGTTCATGTCGCCCTGCGCCATGTCCGGCGCGGGCGGGACGAAGATCGTCTCGCACATCCCCTTGCTCTTGTTGCAGGTCGAGCCGTCGGGGCAGGCCATCCCGTCGGCGCAGGTGAGCGGCCGGCAGAGGCCCTTCACCGAGTCGCAGACGTCACCGGGGTTGCAGCTGTAGGGGCTGTAGGTCGTGACGATCTCGCCCATCTTGGTCTGGTCGCGCGCCAGGAGCTTGTTGCTCTTCACGTCGCACTGCGGCGACAGACAACTGTGGGCGGGGAGGGAGCAGTAGCCCCCCATGCCGGCGCAGTCGGCCGAGCTCATGCAGTAGTTCTTGTCGGTGCGGTAGCATGCGACGCCGAGGACGCCGGTGAGGGCGAGGACGGGGATGCCGAGGCGGGCAAGGATGCGGCTCGTGGTCATGATCGTTCTCCTTGGTTGCGGGACAGAAAGCCTGGATCCAATTGAGAGGGGTACCTCTCATAAAGTGGTACTGGTCTTTGACACTAAAAAACTTCTCTAAAATAGAGGCTTTTTGGTGCCAAAGACGCTTTATTAAAGAACCTCCTGATTAACTTCAGGAACGAACAATGCTAGCACATTTTTGGGGTTTTGTCAAGAGTATCTCGGTGTGGTTCTAAAAATTTGGCTAATATAAGCAGCTTTTTATTTTAGGTATTTTTATAGTAAACCACAGCCTCATTTTTGAGTGAAAAGCGTTGGTAGTTCTTCTCAATATACTTCTAGTGAATACCAATAAAAATATTTTGGGAAGTGGCACGCGAGGAAAGCGTGCCTGAAAGAACAAATGGTGTACCACTCCCCGCAGGCTTCAGCTCGGAAGCCATTGTCTCCCTAGGCGAGGGAGAGCTGGGGGGTGGGGGCTGCTTACTTCCTGCACCCGGCGACGCCGCCGATGTCGCTGATGGGCCCTTTCTTCGGGGTCCCTCCGGACACGCTCCAGCAGGTGCCGGTCGAGTTCAGGATCGGGTTGCCGCCGTTGTCGACGATGCTGACCGTCACAAGTCCACCATAAGCGCCGATACCCTTGATGACCTGAACGGTGCCGTCGATCGGTACATCGGGGCTAGTGTTGGCGGCGTTGATGCGGAGTTTGGTTCCTCCCATCGCCTGGTTGACCTGGATCATGATCGCCTCGGTTGCGTTGGTACAGAAGCCGTCGCTCCCTTCGGCGCCCGCGAAGTTGTTGGCGTCGGCCGAGCAGTCGTCCTTGCTCTTCACGTGACGACCATCGCCGCAGCGAGTGCGCGGCTGGCACGTCGTGCTGGTTAGCACGCCGCCACACAGAGGGGTGCCGTCGATGGAGCCGGCCGGACAGTCGGGCAGGATTGCCCGCAGGTCGGGCGTGCCTGAGCTGCGCATGTCCAGTATCTCGCTGGACATGTCACCCGATCCCGGATCCACGGGCGGCATGATCGTGGTGCCGGCCGGGACGCACAGACGGGTGACGTACCGGTAGGGCGTTGCACCCTTGAGGTACCCCACCTTCTCCTTGCACTCGTACCCGACCCCGCAGACGTCACCGGGCGCGTCGCAAGTGGAGAAGGCGACGCACTGCCGTGCGATGCACAGCTGCGTGGTCGTGTCGTCGCACTGGGAGTCCAGCTGGCACTCCCCGCGGTCCTGCGTGATGGGTGTTTCGGTGCACCCCGCGGCCAGAATGGCGAGGGTAAGCAATGGCAGGATAAACTTCATGGGTCTGCTCCTTTTTTTGGTGGCGATCGATTTTCGATCGAACGTTAGTAGTAGGGTATTTTAAGGGTTTTGTCAAGGCTATTTATTGACCTTTTGGAGTAGCTGCGCTATACTCAAGCAATAATTACTCATTTTAGATCTCTCTCATGAATGTTTCCGAACTTGCGCGCTCGCTGCGTATTCACCCGCAAAAGCTCCTTACTATTTTACCGGAGTTTGGTTTTGATATTGGTGCCCGTGCTGTCAAGATTGATGATCGTGTTGCTCAGCAAATCCAGCGTGAATGGCGACGCATCAAATTTGTGTTAGAAGAGCGGGAGCGGCAAGAAAAAGAAAAACAAAAAGAACTTGAAAAGGAACTTCGCCGTGAAAGCGGGGTGAGTGTTACGATTCCAGGTGTTTTGACAGTAAAAGAATTAGCGGAAAAATTAAGTTTGCCGATCAACAAGCTTATTTTAGAGCTCATGAAAAATGGTATTTTGGCTACACAGAATGAAAATATTGATCATGATACTGCTGTTCTCCTGGCCGAAGAACTTGGGTTTACCGTCGCAGCAGGCGGCGGCGAAGCAGAAGCCGTAGATACGCATCTTGAAAATTTGGCTACCATGCTCGCTGGCGATATGACGACGCCGCGTGCGCCAGTTATTGTTGTCATGGGTCACGTTGACCACGGTAAGACAACATTACTTGATTCTATTCGTAGTGCTAATGTTGCCAGCCGTGAAGCGGGCGGTATTACCCAGCATATTGGTGCGTACCAGGTTGTTTGGACCAATCCGATTTCTAAAGAAGAAACTCCGCTCACGTTTATTGACACCCCGGGTCATGAAGCGTTTACGGTTATGCGCAGTCGCGGTGCCAAAGTTGCGGATATTGCAATTCTCGTAGTTGCTGCTGACGACGGTATTAAGCCGCAGACAGTGGAAGCGATTAATATTATCAAAGCGGCTAAATTACCGTTCATCGTTGCGATTAACAAAATCGATAAACCAGGCGCTGATGTGGAACGTGTTCGAGCTGCACTTGGCCAGTACAACATTATTCCGCAAGAATGGGGCGGCGACACGGTCATGGTCGAAATTTCTGCTAAACAAAAATTGAATATCGACAAAACACTCGACGCCCTCCTCTTAGTGGCTGATTTATATAAAGATACTATCAAGGCCAATCCCAATCGCCCGGCTGCCGGAACTGTTATTGAAGCGCGTGTTGATAAAGGTGAAGGTGCTGTGGTAACGATTCTCGTGCAGACCGGTACGCTCCATATTAATGATCCGCTGGTCGTGAATGGTGAAATTTACGGCAAAGTTCGTGCGCTCAAAAATTATCGCACTGAAAATATTACTGAAGCGGGGCCCAGCACGCCGGTTAGAATTTTGGGTTTCAAGATTGCTCCGCAAGTAGGTGATATTTTGGATATTGCGCAGGCTGCCACAGCGACGTTGGTAAATATGAAAAGTAAACGCACTCAGCAGACGGGTGCTGAAAAGCAAGTTATTAGTCAGAAAAATGAATCCGAAGACGAAGAAGATCAGAAAAAAGTGCTTAATGTCGTTATTAAAGCTGATACGCTCGGATCGCTCGAAGCGATTATCGGTTCCCTCGAAAAAATTAAAAATGATGAAGCCAACGTGCGCGTGGTCGGTAAGGGCCTCGGCAACATTATGGCCGATGACGTGACAACTGCGGAGACGGCGAATGCAACGCTCTTTGCCTTCAATGTAACCAAAACTCCGATTGCTCAGGAAATGATTCAGAAAACCGGTGTGCGTTTCAAAGAATATAAAGTTATCTACGATTTGTTTGACGAAGTCAAAGATGAGCTCGAAAAAATGCTTAATCCGGAATTTATCACGACTGAACTTGGTAACCTTAAAGTTTTGGCAATTTTCCGCACAGCAAAAAATTCTATGATCGTTGGTGGGCGCGTGGAAAGCGGCAAATTGTTTAAAGATACCAAAGCGCGCATCAAGCGTGACGGCCAAATCATCGGTCTCGGTAAAATCTCAGCGCTTCAGAGCGGCAAACAATCCGTGAATGAACTTCCCGAAGGCAATGAAGGTGGTGTACAATATGACGGTAAGGTAAAAATCGAAGAAGGAGATATTATCCAGTGTTATAAAGAAGAGAAAAAAGAGAAGAAACTCATATTATCTTAGAAATAAGTTTTATGAAATCGGGTATTCTAACCAACAAATTTGCCGCTCTAACGGGTGCTACATATGTAAGAAGTTCAGATGTGCGCGGTGTTGCGAGTAGTATGAGCCATATATTGGAGGGAGGGCTCGAAATTGCCAAGCGAATGGATGTATCTGATGCTGAACTTAAAGAAATGTCTTCTGCGGAGGGTGTGGTGGCGGCGGTTTTACGCTCATCATCTTCTTTGCAGGAAGTTGTAAAATTTTTACTCTCAAAAGTAGACTCGCCGACCAGGACCGCAACTAGTGGAGAAAAGCATATTTACTGGATATGGTCTGAAGCCGTTACTTCCTGGACAAAAAAACGGGAAGGAGAAATTCAAAAATTATGTTCTGAATTTATTTCAGAAAGCGATGTAGTTGTTGAAGAAGGAGGAGACGAAATTACTGAACTGTCTGAAGATGACATAGAGGTTTCTCCAGAGGAGCCTTCCTTACAGGAGTTGTCCGCTGGGATTTTGGGAAAAAAGAGATGAAGTATTTATACTAAAATTACTATAAAAATATGGAACACATTTTTACAGACGCAAATTTTGAAGCCGAAGTTTTAAAATCTGACAAATTTGTTTTTGTTGATTTCTGGGCGCCATGGTGCGGTCCTTGCCAAATGATGGGGCCGATTGTCGAAACACTGAGCCATGAATACGAGGGTAAAAATATTGCTATTGGCAAAGTAAACGTTGACGAAAATCCAAACACTGCGGGACAGTACAATGTGCTCAGTATTCCAACATTCCTTCTCTTTAAAGATGGAAAAGTCGTTGATCAAGTTGTGGGCGGTGTGCAGAAAGAAAAATTACAGGAAATGATCAATAAACATTTAGTGTAACAGCTAAAAAGCCGCGGTAACTTTTTGTAGGCTGCGGCTTTTTTTATTTTAGATTTTTGTATGCCTGAATTGCCAGAAGTCGAGACGATTCGCCAAGATTTGCGCCGGAAAATTTTGCATAAAAAAATTACTGCTTTTGAGGCGCTATATCCTAAAGTCGCTGCTGGCAAACCAAAAGAGCTGGTTGAATTTTTAATTGGCAAAAAAATTATCGAAATTGACCGCAGGGGCAAGCTCATGATTTTTAGATTTGAAAAAAATGATTCTGTTCTCTTGGTGCACCTTAAAATGACTGGGCAACTGGTGTATGTACTTAAAGATACGATTGTCGGCGGTGGGCATAGTTTTAAAACTTTGAACACACAATTGCCCGATAAGTTTACCGGCGCTATTTTTACCTTGAGCGATACCTCCAAATTATTTTTTAATGATCTTCGAAAATTCGGTTATCTCAAACTGACTGACGCCCTCGGGTTAGAAAAAGCGCTTCAGGGTTTTGGTGTAGAGCCTTTGACTCCTGAATTTACGTTTGCGGCATTTTCTAAGTTGCTTAAAACTAAAAAAATGAACATTAAAGCGCTGCTCCTTAATCAGGCGTTTATTGCCGGAATAGGCAATATTTATGCGGACGAAATTTGTCATGCTGCCGGGGTGCTGCCAACCCGGAGAACGGCAACGTTAACACCGAGTGAAATTAAGAAACTGTACCAAGCGGCGAACGCTATTATTAAAAAAGCTATTAAGTATCGGGGGACTACTTTTAATAATTATATTGATAGCGAAGGGAACAAAGGAAATTTTTCAGCCCACCTTAAAGTGTATGGCTCCAAAAATGCTCGTTGTAAAACCTGTACAACCGGAATAATTGAAAAAACAAAGGTTGCCGGACGGGGGACGCATTTTTGCCGGGTATGCCAGAAATAAGGACCGCGGCAATTTTGCTTGATTTTAAGTCGTCTTTTAAGTAAACTAAACCTATTCTCAACCTTAGAAGATTAGTCTTGATTTATGAAAAAGTACAACCCCGAGGCGATTGAAAAGAAATGGCAAAAGTATTGGGATGCACAGCAAACTTTTGCAGCGAGCGATGGTGTGCAAAGACAAAAATTTTACGCATTGATTGAATTTCCATACCCATCGGGAGCCGGTCTTCATGTGGGCCATCCGCGCCCTTTCACGGCCATGGACGTGGTGTCGCGCAAAAAACGAATGGAAGGGTTTAATGTTTTGTATCCAATCGGTTTTGATGCTTTTGGACTTCCAACCGAAAATTACGCCATTAAAACCGGTCGACCGCCAGCCGAAGTTACGGCTGAAAATATTGCTACGTTTACCCGTCAATTAAAGTCGCTCGGTTTTGGTTTTGATTGGTCACGTGTAATTGATACAACTGACCCTAAATATTACAAATGGACGCAATGGTTATTTTTACAATTTTTTAAAGCAGGTCTTGCTTACAAAAAAAATCAGCCCATTAACTGGTGCCCAAAAGATAAGATCGGTCTAGCCAACGAAGAAGTGGTGAACGGCTGCTGCGAGCGCTGTGGAACGCCCGTAGAAGCGCGCAACAAAGAACAATGGATGCTGGCGATTACCAAGTACGCGGATAAATTATTGCAAGGGCTTGAAGAAGTAAATTATATTCCCGAAGCCAAAGCGCAGCAGCAAAATTGGATCGGCAAAAGCGAGGGCGCCGAAATTACGTTTCCTCTTCAGGTGGCCGGGCAGCCCGATGGAAAATATTCGATAACCGTTTTTACCACGCGCCCCGATACGCTGTTCGGTGTTACGTATATTGCGATTGCCCCCGAGGTTGCCAAAAAATGGCTCGAAGCAGGGTGGCAAACCACAGTCGGGGTTACCGCCTACATTGACGAAGTCATTGCCGCCAGGGCCGTTATGAACACGCGTGAAGAGCCGGAAAAAACTGGTATGATGACCGGTGTCACGGCTGCCAATCCGGCAACGGGCGAATCTGTTCCTGTGCTAATTACTAATTACGTCTTGGCGACTGTTGGTACGGGCGCAGTGATGGGCGTGCCCGCGCACGATGAGCGCGATTTTGATTTTGCGCAAAAATATAATTTACCCGTGAAGCAGGTAGTTGCACCGCTATTTACTGAAACAGCTAACCCTCCCATTCTGGGAAAAAAAACAGTCCGCCGCAAGACAGTGCATGCCGTCATCAGTCGCAAGAGCGATGGGGCGATTTTGATGCTTTCCTGGAAAGGTGCGGTCTGGGGCAGTCGACTGCCACACACCTTCATTATTGGTGGGGTAGAAGAGGGAGAAGATGTGGTTGAGGCAGCGAAGCGGGAAATTAGGGAGGAAACAGGGTATACAAATATTCGTTTTGTTCGATCGCTTGGTGTTGAGTTTCATACCACCTACTATGCAGCGCATAAAGATGAAAATCGGTATGCCGAAATTCATCCGCTGTATTTTGAGCTCGACGATGAAACAAAGAATGCGGTGGAAGCGGTCGAAAGCGACAAACATGATCCGGTATGGATTCCGGCTGCGGGCGTTGGTAAATTCGTCAATGTGGTTGACGGACCTTTTGAATGGAATTGGTTTTCATCCGGTGGAATGGCGCTGCCTGACGATGGTGTTTTGATTAATTCCGGAGAGTTTTCCGGTCTAACTTCCAAAGAGGCCCGAGAAAAAATTACCGAGAAATTCGGTGTTGCCAAAACTAATTACAAACTGCGTGATTGGGTTTTTTCGCGCCAGCGCTATTGGGGCGAACCAATCCCGATTATTATCTGCGACAAATGTGGTTATGTGCCTGTCCCGGAAGATCAGCTGCCGCTCACGCTTCCTAAAGTAGAAAAGTATGAGCCAACCGACACCGGTGAGTCACCGCTTTCTAAAATCACCGATTGGGTAACCACGACTTGTCCCGCATGCGCTGGTCCGGCCAAGCGCGAAACTGACACCATGCCAAACTGGGCCGGGTCAAGTTGGTATTGGCTCAGGTATATGGACCCGCATAATGATACAACCTTTGCTGCATCTGAAAAATTACAATATTGGGCACCTGTTGATTGGTATAATGGGGGGAACGAACACACGGTGCTCCATTTGCTCTATTCACGTTTCTGGAATCAATTTCTGTTTGATCAGGGGCTTGTGCCCACGCTTGAGCCGTACAAAAAACGCACGTCGCACGGCATCATTCTAGCTGAAGATGGCGAGAAGATGAGTAAAAGCCGCGGCAACGTCGTGAACCCGGATGAAATCGTTGCCGAGTTTGGTGCGGATGCGCTGCGTACCTATATTATGTTTATGGGTCCGTTTGATCAGGCTGTTGCTTGGAACACCAATGGTGTGGTGGGTGTGTATCGCTTCCTTGAGAAAGTATGGAACCTGCAAGAAAAAATTACGATTGACGAATCCGAAATTTCTGAAGAGCAATATAAATTAGCGCATCGTTTGGTCGCTAAAGTTACAACGGATATTGATGAAATGAAATTCAATACGTCGGTAGCGAAGATGATGGAATTTATTAATGAGATAAGTGGTTTCACAAACGTTGCCAAAACAGTGTATGAAATGTTGATTAAAGTTTTAGCACCGTTTGCGCCGCATATTGCCGAAGAGCTCTGGAGTGAAGTGCTGCATAACGAAGGAAGTGTTGCGCTCGCGGCCTGGCCAACCGCTGACGCGAAGTGGCTTGTTGATGATATGTTTACGCTCGTAATTCAAGTAAACGGTAAAGTCCGTGACGAAATTATGGTGTCAAAAGATCTTGCTGAAGATGAAATTAAAAAAGCGGCTCTTGCCACTGATAAAATTATTGCCAAACTCGAAGGCAAGGAACCGAAAAAAATTATTTACGTCAAAGGAAAATTAGTAAGTATTGTTGTTTAATACGCTCCCCACGCGCTTGTCCGTATGGGTAAAAGAAGCATTCTCATTTTTTTAGCAGCGTTCGCTGTTGGCATTGTTGCCGTGGCAACTATTGTTATTGTGCAAATACAAATCCGCGCATCACGTGCGCTGTCCCTTACGAGTGCCGAGGAGTATCTCAATAGTATTGAGGAGTATCAAAATGCGGTAACAAGTGTTACTTCGACCTTCCTGGCTATCCCGCTTAAAAAACCCGATATCCATTTTGGTATTCTCATGTATCATCAGGTGGACGATCATCCGCCGCTTAAACAGCTTCGTTTTACTGTGTTACCGAGTGTTTTTGAGCAGCAGGTTAGTTTTCTCCTTGACCGCGGTTATACATTTGTGACTGTTGATAAGGCGCTCAAGCTCTTTACTGCCAGTTCGACCCCGCCTGACAAGACGTTGGTGCTCACCTTTGATGATGGCTATCGCAGTTTTTATACGCATGTTTTTCCGATTCTTAAAAAGTATAATATCCCGGCCACCGAGTACGTGATTACCCAGGACATTGGTAAGCACGGGAGTCTTACCTGGGCAATGATTCGGGAGCTCGAAAACAGCGGGCTAGTAGAGATCGGATCACATACGGTGAATCATGTATCACTCAAAAGTATTTCGGCAGAAAAGCAACGGTACCAGTTGGAACAAAGTAAAACGATTTTAGAAAAAGAGTTACGTGTACCCATAACAACGGTAGCCTATCCATTCGGTCTGTACAATGAAACTACCAAAGAGATTGCTGAAGAGGCAGGGTATAGAGGTGCGGTGAGTATTTTTTCGGGCGACAAGCCGACGAGTACCGCTAAGTTTGCCTGGCGACGTGTCGCAATTACGAACAGCGATATTGGAGATCGGCTGCTCCGAACATTATATATCGCTTTTGAAGCTGTTAAATAAATAGGTAAAAACTGCCGGGCACGGTTTTGAAGAAGTCGGCAATTAATTTTTTGAAATTGGGTAAAAATAACGCACTATGCTTGAGGGGGCATATACCAGGATAGCTACTTCACGAAGCAAAACGTTCTTAGCGTTTTGTTTTTTGTTTATGCTGGGTGCAGCGAGTTTTTCATTTTTTGACACAAATTATTTTTTGTACCCTTGCTTCGTTGCTTTTTTTGTTGCGAGTTTTTTTACAATTATATTTTGGCGTACACCGAGCATGCGATTTATTTTTTTGGGTCTTATATTTTTTATGCTGGGTGCGGCTAGGTTTTTGGTAACCTTTCCGGTAAAATCTCCTGAGTATGTAAGGTATTTTAACGGGCGCCCGGTTGTGGTAGCGGGGTACGTAAGCGCCGAACCGGATGTGCGAATCGGAGAAACACAGTATGTTGTAACGGTTCAAAAAATTACTGAAAATAGTATCGATCACGCAGTTGCTGGAAAAATGCTGGTAAAAAATCGTTCCTATCCCGCATTTCAGTATGGCGACAAGCTGCGTATCAAGTGTTTACTCGAAGCACCGTTCGTAGCAGACGATGGTACGTTTCGCTATGATAAATATTTAGCCCGGCAGGATATTTGGTCGGTGTGTACTCATCCATCGATGAGCGTCGAACACGGCAAAGGCGGCAGTGTGATCATGCGGCATATTTTGTCTTTTAAGGCTCGTGTCAGTACGCAGCTTGCAAAACTATGGACAGAGCCCGAGGCCAGTTTTATGGCCGGGCTTTTATATGGCAGTAAAAGTGGTTTGCCGGCTGAGCTAACAACTAATTTTAGTCGTACGGGAGTTACACATATTATTGCCGTATCCGGGTTTAATATTACGATCATCGGCACCGTGCTCGCGAGCCTTTTTATGATTGGCGGCTTGTCACGTCGTCGAGCGTTTTGGTTCATCCTGGGGATTATTTTTCTCTTTGTTATTTTTACCGGTGCGTCTGCGTCGGTGGTGCGGGCAGGTATCATGGGAAGTCTCGTGCTTATTGCGCGTCAGCTCGGGCGCTTATCGCGGATAAGTAACGTGCTCGTCTTTACCGCAGCGGTCATGACGCTTCTTAATCCATATGTACTCGTATGGGACGTTGGTTTTCAATTGTCCTTTTTAGCCACGCTTGGTTTGGTGTATGTTTCGCCGCTCCTTGAAAAAGTATTCCCAACGCTTACGAAGCCAACTGTGTTGATAGAATTTTACGAGACGTTTATTGCCACACTTTCGGCGATTATAGCGACACTGCCTTTGATTTTGTTTCAATTCGGTCGGTTATCAACCGTCGCGCCACTGGTGAATGTGTTAGTATTATGGAGTATTCCGTGGCTCATGCTTCTTGGATTCGTTTCGCTCATTATAAGTTTTGTGTATTTTCCGCTCGGCCAAGTAGTTGCCTGGGTTGCCAGTCTGGGACTTAAATATGTTATACTGGTCGTTACTTTCTTTGGTTCAAAAAATTGGGCTTCACTCGACATTGCTTTGCCGTGGTGGGGGATGGTTGCCCTGTACGCTATTTTAATTTACTGGGTGGTTCGCTATGAAATCAAAAATAAAAATACATGATTCGCAAACCGGTTACGACCTGGCTGCCAGCACCTATGACAAAAAAGAAAAATACCTCAATAGTTTTGAACAGCAAAAAGTTTTGCCGCTTTTTGGTGGTCTTGCCGGCAAAACTGTTTTAGATGTAGGGGCGGGGACAGGCCGGCTCGCCGTTGAGCTTGTTAAAAAAGGAGCGATTGTAACTGCGCTGGATGTTTCAGCTGAAATGTTAAGGGTATTAAAATCAAAAATTAAAACTCAGATCGAAACAGTCGTGGGCGATGCCGAAAGTTTGCCGTTTCCCGATAACCATTTTGATTTTGTTGTCGCCGCCTTTCTTATCGTTCACCTTAAAGATCCGACACGCTTTTTTGATGAAGTGTACCGCGTGCTTAAGCCGGATGGTAAATTAATTGTGACTAATATTAATCAGAAAGAAGCGCCGGAAGTTGAAACAAAACAGGGCATCATTAAAATTGATTCTTACTATCATCGTCCGGAAAAGATCGGGGAAATTTTAGAAAGCCTGGCGTTTGGAGTCGAAGAAATTATAGTGAAAGAAAAAGAGATTTGGATAAATCAAATCATTGTTGCTACAAAGTAATATGCGTTTATCAAGGAGGGTAATCGCTTTGTGGTGCACAGGTCTTATCGCCTTCGGAGTTTTAGCTTGCGCAGCTGCCTGGTACGGAGCATGGAGTTATGCCAAAACTCATGAGTTTAAAGTTGTTTTTTTGAACGTTGGCCAGGGGGATGGTACACTCATTCAGTTTCGAAATGGCCAGAAAATGCTGGTAGATTGCGGTCCAAATGCTGGGGTGCTCGCACGACTTGGTGCCGAATTACCTTTTTACGATCGTACAATCGATTACGTTTTGGCAACTCATCCAGACCTTGATCACTACGGTGGGTGTGTAGATGTGGTAAAACGTTACAAGGTGAGCGAGATCATTACCAATGGCAAATCAAAAGAAAATGATCCGTATTGGCAAACGTGGAATGCGGTGCAAAAAGAATCTGGAGCAAAATTAGTTACTATTACTTCACCGCTTGTTTGGCATATCGCGAGTACAACCTTTGAATTCTTGTCGCCAGACCCGGCACTACAGTTTGCTGCCGCAGCTGATGATAGTAATAATTATTCGATTGTTTTTCGTTTACTCGATCCAACTGATTCATATCTTTTTACTGCCGATATGGAAGTGCCTTTGGAGCAGGCTTTACTTAAGCGTTACTGCACTACCGCCGCCTCAACAACCTTTGCCTATCCGTGTCCGCGTCTTCAATCGCATGTGCTCAAAGTAGGCCATCATGGAAGTAAAAGTTCAAGCGGAAGCGAGCTGCTTGAGGCCGTTGTGCCAAAAACAGCGGTTATTTCGGTGGGGCCTAACAAATACGGTCATCCATCACTCCGAGTTATTAAGCGACTAGAACGGGCGGGTGCGGCTATTTTACGAACCGATATGATGGGTGATATACTGGTAAAATAATTCTTTACTTAAACTGTTGTGTACTGTATATCGAAGTTGTTGAATCGAGTAACCGTTGTGGCGTTTTTGGTTGTCGGAATGTCTTTTGTTTTTACCGGAACTGCAAAGGCTGAAATAATCGGAACTGATGCCGACCAAGACGGACTGAGTGATTATGATGAATTGACGATGTATCATACTAATCCAACTGTTTTTGACTCAGACGGCGATGGCTTTAGTGATGGGCACGAGATTGTGAATGGCTATTCTCCGCTCGCTGGTAGTAACAAAAAATTAACTGATGTAGATACTGATAATGACGGGCTTAACGACGCGCTCGAATTGGCGCTTAAAACTGATTTAAATAATCCCGACACGGATGCTGATGGGAGTAAGGATGGCGCCGAAGCTTTTGCCGGATTTAATCCTTTAAAAGGCAATAAAGACCGGAGTCTGGAACGCCATGTGGAAGTGGACTTAAATACCCAGCAGCTTGGGTATTATTTGGGCGGCGTAAAACTTGGCACCATGCCCGTATCAAGCGGCCTTGCCAAGACTCCAACGCCGAATGGAGAATTCGCGATTATTCGCAAGGTTCCTGTTGTTCATTACAAAGGTCCGGGGTATGATCTGCCGAACACCAAATGGAATTTAGAATTTAAACGCAGTTTCTACTTGCATGGTGCCTATTGGCATAACCAATTTGGTATTCGCCCCATGAGTCACGGTTGCCTTAATATGGCATATAAAGATGTTGAAAAATTATATGCTTTTATGGATGTAGGAGATAAGGTTAAAATTACCGGTACAGCTCCGAAGCGCGTGGCAGGGAAGTAATATGCGAAAATATTTTCTTGAAATAGCTGTTTTTATATGTGGCTTTGCGGTCATGGTTTTTGAGCTTGTAGGTTCGCGTATTTTTGCGCCGTACTTGGGAACATCGCTGTATGTATGGACGAGTATTATCGGCGTCATTTTGGGGAGTCTCAGTCTTGGATATTGGTGGGGCGGTCGCCTTGCTGATCGCACAGCAACGGTGCGATTTTTTTCTCTGTTGATCGCTTTGGCTGCTCTGTTCCTGCTTATTATTACAGTCTTTAAATTTGCAATTCTGGTAACCATGAGTTCGAGCATGGTTGATTTGCGCCTGCGCGCACTTATTGCTGCTGTCCTTATTTTTAGTCCCACAAGCGTGGTGCTGGGCATGATTTCGCCCTATGCAGTTCGATTGAAAATTCAAACCCTCGAAGCTACCGGTAGGGTGGTCGGCAGCCTGTACGCTCTTTCAACACTGGGCAGTATAGCCGGAACATTTATCGCTGGTTTTTTTCTCATTGCCTTTGTTGGTACGACTAACATTTTGCTTATTCTGGCGCTGCTTCTTTTTTGTACGTCACTGTTTGTGTTTTGGGGTGGCCTTAAAAAAATCCGCGTAGCTGGCATGCTAGCCGTGATCCTAGGCTTAGTAATGACTAATTTACTTCCGGGTTTGTTGGGTCAGAACGCGATCGCCGCTGATGTTGATACTCAGTATAATCGTTTTTTAATTATTGAAAGTGTCGATACGGCAACTAATCGTCCTACGCTCAATTTAGTGAGTTCGCACGAAGCCACCCAGGCGGGTATGTTTATGGATAACGATGACGATTTGGTATATCCATATTCAAAATATTATCGCCTCGCCGATTTTTTTAATCCGAACATTAAGCACGCACTCATGATTGGCGGGGGAGCGTATTCATATCCGAAAGACTTTTTGAAAAAACATCCCGAAGCGAAGCTTGATGTTGTTGAAATTGATCCGGGTGTTACCGTCCTGGCTGAAAAATATTTTAATTTAAAACCTGACCCGCATTTGACCATCTACCACCAAGACGGTCGAGCCTTTTTAAATCAGTTAGGTGCTACCAAATACGATGCTATTTACGGGGATGCGTTTCATTCATTTTTTGACGTGCCCTTTCAGCTTACAACTGTTGAAGCTGCGCAAAAAATAGCCGATCATCTTACGGATACCGGGGTGTATATTGTAAATATTAATGCTGCGCTTGGCGGTAAGGGAAATGCGTTTTTGGCGGCAGAAACGGCTACCTTGGAAAAAGTATTTCCGCAGGTGTATCGACTGCCTGTTGCTTCGACGACCGATCAGGAGTTGCTGCAAAATATTATGCTGGTTGCTCTAAAATCAACTGTAGTGCCTGATTGGAGTAGCGCGACTGGCACGACTGCCGAAATGCTGGACCGTAGGCACAGTGCGCCGCTCGCGAAAACCATGCCCGTGCTAACTGATGATTACGCTCCAATAGAAAATTATATTTTACCGCTTGTCAAAAAATAAAAACAACACCCCTGCCGATCTCATCGCTTAAGTAGTAAGAGATAAGATCGGAAGCAGGGGTGTTGTGCTCTCCGACTGGTGTACGGTAGAGAAAATAGGGGGGCTACTAGCCAGCGATGGCCTCTACCATGAGGCTGCAGATCTGCTCCAGCTGCGCATGCTCGGACTCGTAAAAAGTCTTCTGACCGAGCAGGTGGTTGAGCTGGTTGTAGACCGTTCGCAGGCACAGGGAGATCGCGGTCGATTCGTGATTGTCCTGTTCTTCGGCGACGACGAGCTTCTCAAGTTCGGCCATAATGGGGGCCGCCAGCTCCTTCAGCCGCTTCGGTTGGACCAGGGAGACGATCTTGAGCGACGCGAGGGTGATGCGCAGTTTCCGTGCGCTATACATGTCCATGGTGCCTCCAGGGGTGCTTTTTTGACTTCTTCGGGAGAATCTCCCTTTGCAAAAGCGCCCTGGACGACGATTTTGTAAAGAAAGAATCTTGAGACTAAACAGTTGAGAATAGCATAAAATCTCCTTTTTGTCAATATATAAAAGTGGCTAATAGTAGTCAAAATATTTTTTTAAATTGCCTTGACAGTTTTTAGTTAGTCAGGTATTCTGAACTTAAGACCGCTTTATAAAAGTGGCCTTTTTTGTTAAAAACTGCTATACTCATAACTAATTAACCCTTCTAAACTACGCACTATGTCCGAGATTACAAAAGCAATTCAGGCCCTCTGTGACGAAAAGAATTTATCCTATGAAGCAGTCATGGAAACCATCGAAATCGCACTTGCGGCCGCCTACCGCAAGGATTTTGGCAACAAGCAGCAAAATATTAAAGTAAAATTTGATCCGGAAACCGGCGATATGCAGGCGTGGGATATCAAGACTGTAGTTGAGGATGTTGACCCGGAAACTTTGGAAAAAGCCCAAGAAGAATTAGTTGAACGCCGCAAAAAAGCCAAAGACGAAGGGCGTGAACTGACTGACGAAGAAACAGCCGATTTGCCCCGCTTCAATCCCAAAACGGAAATGATGATTTCTGAAGCCAAAATTATTAAAGGCAAAGTAAAACTGGGTGACGTGATTGAGATCGAATTGCCAATTACCCATGAGTTTGGTCGCATGGCTGCCCAGACTGCCAAGCAGGTTATTATTCAAAAAATTCGCGAAGCCGAACGCACGATGGTCTTTGGTGATTTCAAAGGTCAAGAAGGAACAATCATTCAAGGAACCATTCAGCGTGTCGAAGGACGCAAGGTTTTGGTTGATCTTGGGAAAATAACCGGCGTCTTATCATCTGATCATCAGATTTATAACGAGCACTATCGCCCTGGCAACCGCATGAAATTTTATGTTGCCGGAGTTGAGATGGGTATGCGCGGACCCGAAATCATTTTGTCGCGCAATTCGGTTGGCATGGTAAAAGAAATTTTTAAACAAGAAATTCCGGAAGTCGCGGATGGTGTTATTGAAATCAAAGGCTTGGCTCGTGAAGCTGGCTTCCGGTCCAAAGTCGCAGTCGCCACGAGTGACAGTTCAATCGATCCGATCGGTTCATGTATTGGCCAGCGCGGCAGCCGTATTACGACTATTATCGAAGAACTTGGCGGCGAAAAAATTGATGTTATTCAGTACAATGAAGATGCTAAAAAATATATTTTGCATGCGCTTTCTCCAGCTAAAGTTTTGAATGTTGAGCTGGAAGAAGATGGTAAAGTTGCCAAAGTGCTGGTGGCCCCTGATCAATTTTCACTGGCGATCGGCCGCAGCGGTCAAAATGTTCGCCTTGCTTCTGAGTTAACAGGCTGGAAAATCAGCGTCATCCAAGAAGGCGCTCCAGAAAAAGCAGTTGAAGAAACTGAAGAAGCTCCTGATACCGAGGGCGAACAAACTGAAGCTGCACCCGAAACAAAAACTGAAGAAGCGGTTGAACCGGAAGCAGAAACTAAAGAGTAACTTTAAATCAACAATTGTAAATTATGTTCGCAGCAATTTCTTCTGCCTTCCACGTCGTGCTCTACAAACCAATCTTTAATCTTTTCATTGAGCTCTATAATATTGTGCCGGGGCACGATGTGGGTTTGGTAATATTGATCATCACACTCCTTATTCGCTTAATTCTTTTCCCGCTCACATCGTCATCGATCAAGGCGCAGCAGTCCCTCCAGAGCCTTCAGCCGAAATTGGATGAGCTCAAGAAAAAGCATGGCAGTGATCAACAAGCGCTTGCGCAGGCAACCATGGAACTGTACAAGAATAATAAAGTAAATCCCTTTGCTTCCTGTTTGCCCCTTCTTTTGCAAATTCCAATTTTAATTGCGCTCTACGCCGTACTTCGTGCGGGTCTTGCTTCAACAAATGTTGCGCAAACACTCTATTCATTCGTACGTGATCCGGGAACGATCAATCCTGTGTCGCTAGGACTATTCAATCTTTTAAAACCAAACTACGTACTTGCGGTAGCTGCTGGCCTTGCGCAATATTTGCAAGCCCGCGGCATGAGTCAGCGTATGCCGCCAAAAACAGCCGGTGCGGGCAGTAAAGACGAAGGTATGATGGCTATGATGAATAAGCAGATGCTGTACTTCATGCCGGCCATGACTGCTATTATCGGTTTTAGTTTGCCAGGCGGACTATCATTGTATTGGTTCTTTGGAACTATGCTTATGGTCTTGCAGCAATATATGCTTGCTCGCAAGAAAGGGCTCCCCATGAATCCGGACGAGCCCAAGAAGCCGGACGTCATTGAAGGCAAAATTGTTTCTTAAAAGCTTAAAAAAGCTCCCTATATTCAGGGAGCTTTTTTTGGTGTAGTATAGGCGTACTTTTGATGTGTGATATGCCCGGTCAGCCTTTACTCGACAAAGCAATTGTCGAGACACTTAGTTATTTTGACCTTATTGATTTTCCTGTAACCAGGGAAGAGTTGTTTGGTTATTTGTGGTGTCCGCCAGAAATTACGTATACTGATTTTAGTTCCTACCTACATGCTCAGAGCGGAAAATTATGGGAAACTCAAGGGGGGCATTATTTTTTACCGGGACGAAGTAGTATCATTGCACTTCGTGAACAGCATGTTGTACCAACTGAACAGATGCTCAAAAAGGCCCGGCGCGCCGCCCGCTTTATTAGTTGGTTGCCGTTTTTGAAAGCAATTATGGTCTGTAACTCAGTCGGCAGCGAAACCGCTACAGGTGAGAGTGATATTGATGTGCTCATTATTACAGAACCCAAGCGTATTTGGCTGGTACGTTTTTTTGCACATAGTATTTTACGCCTCTTTGGTTTGCGTACGTACGGCAACAAAACAGCTGGCCGGATGTGTTTATCGTTTTTTGTTGATGCCGATCATCTGAATATGGAATCGCTCCGGGTGCGGCCGGACGATATTCATTTTGTGTATTGGCTGCACCAAATGATTCCGCTGTATGATGCCGGTGTTTTTGCTGTGCGTTTTAAAGAAGCAAATATTTGGACTAAGGCGTACGTGCCCCATCTGTACCAAACACAGGGATTGCCGACTACCGGGACCAATCAGGTTTGGCTGGGCAGGGTAGGCAAATTTTTTAAATATATTTTAGAAAAAATGTGGGGGAGTGCGTACGGCATGGTTATCGAAAACGAAGCCAAAAAAGTACAATGGCAATCTATCACGCCAAAAATTAAGGAATTGGCCAAACTGCAAGATAATAATGTGGTGTTGTCAGATGGCATTTTAAAATTTCATGAACATGATACCCGGCGCGCGCAGTATGAGCGCTGGATTACTAAAACTCGGTATGCTTCAGAAAATAACTAAGTATCTGCTTCTGGCGGTGCTTTTTTTGCTGCCGTGGCAAACGAGGTTTATCTATGAACCGGCATTTATTAATGGTGCGCCGTGGGAATATGGCACCAAGAGTGTCTATGGAATCGAGCTTTTGCTTGGGCTCCTTATCGTGTGTGCTTTTGGGTCGTTGTTTAGGCAAAAGGCGCGGATTGTAACACGCCAAAAATCATTTTGGTTTTTTGCGGTATTAGTACTTGGTTTTTTAGGGCTGGAAATTTTTTTGAGTACAAATCCTGGTATTTCATACCAATTTTTAACACGACTCATTGCAGGGGTTTGTCTTGCCGTACTGATTAAGCAAAGTGCCGTGCCAAGGCTTAAATTGCTTGCTGCCCTCTGGTTGGGTGGAGTGGTCCAGGGCATAGTTGCGTTGATGCAATTTTTTACCCAGCAGGTTGCTGCTAATAAATGGCTTGGCATGGCCAGTCACACGGCCAAAGAACTTGGGGCGAGCGTGATTGAGTTCGGTGACGAGCGCTGGCTTCGGGCATATGGCAGCTTTGGTTCGCCGAATTCGCTGGGTATATATCTGGCAGTCGTTTTGATTGTGGGTTTGGTTGTCTACTTAGCAGTTCAGAAACCAGCAATAAAGTTGGCGATTACCATAGGGCAGCTGGTGGTACTCTCAGGGCTTATTATTACGTTTTCGCGAGGTGCCTGGATTGCTTGTTGCGCTGGAATTATTTTTTTTGCCTACGCTGTTTGGCGTACTCCGGAGCGAACTGATTTTATAAAACAAATAGTATGGTATGCGCTCGTAAGTATTTTTTTTATCAGTATTTTGCGGCCGCTTTTTTTAGCTCGCGCGACTCCGGCTAACCGCCTTGAATCCCGTTCCATTACCGAGCGCCAGGCACAGCTGGTTGAATCAGCCGGTATATTTTTTGCGCATCCCTTTAAGGGTGTGGGGCCTGGCGCGTACACCGCGCTGCTTACAAGACTGCACCCCGAAGCGACGGCGTATGAGCTCCAGCCTGTTCACAATATCTATCTTTTATTTCTGGCCGAGTGGGGTATTTTGGTAAGCATTATTCTTTTTTTCGGCTATGGCTACCTAGCTATCCGCGTCTTAAAAAGTCGGGATAGCGTGGGGGCAGTTATCGTTGTCCTTGTGGTAGCTGGGTTATTTGATCACTGGCTTTATAGTCTCTTGAGCGGTCAATTACTCTGGTTTATCGGCTTGGGATTTATTTTTAAACCCTTAGTTCTGGAGGTCAAATATCCACTTGACAGCACTTCGAAATAGGGTAGAATGAGGGTATTATTTATCACTCTATTTATACGAGTGATAAATAGTACCCTTTTATTTATTTAATTTTTTATATATGCAAATCCGCCCATTGGGTAACCGCGTATTGGTCAAAATGCAAGAGGAGGAAGAAACAACCACGTTCGGATTAGTGCTTCCGGACACGGTTGATAAAGATAAAAAAGCGTACGGTGTTATCGAATCGCTTGGCAACGGCGAAGATCTCGCCAAATTAGGCCTTAAAGTTGGGGATAAGGTATTGACCCCGAAATGGGGAGAAGGAGTCGAAGAAGTAAAAATGGGCAAAGGCAAAAATGAGGCTGAATATCGCGTCGTTATGCATGACAAAATACTTGCAGTGATTGAATAAAAAACACAAATACAAAACACAACATATTTGTACTTTGTAATTTGTACTTAAAATTTTCTTCTATGGCAAAACAAATTATTTTCAGTGACGAAGCTCGTCAGAAACTTTTGAATGGTGTAAATATTTTAGCTAATGTCGTTAAGGTCACATTAGGGCCTAAAGGACGCAACGTTGTACTTGAAAAAGGCTATGGAGCGCCAATGATCACCAAAGACGGTGTCACCGTTGCCAAAGATGTTGAGGTGGAAGATAAATATGAAAATGCTGGTGTCGAATTGGTTAAAGAAGTAGCCAGTAAAACCAATGACGATGTCGGCGACGGCACTACGACTGCAACTGTTTTGGCCCAGGCAATTGTCCGCGAAGGCATGAAAAATGTTACAGCCGGAACCAACCCGGTAGCCCTCAAACGAGGTATTGATAAATGTGTTGAAGCGATCGTCAAAGAGTTAAAAGAAAAAATTAGTAAGCCCGTTGAGCAAAATGAAATCGCTAATGTTGCCGCAATTTCGGCCAATGACAAAGAGATTGGTCAAAAAATTGCCGATGCTATGGTGCAGGTAGGCAAAGACGGTGTGATCACTGTGGAAGAATCGCAATCGTTCGGTATGGATATCGAAGTGGTTCAGGGTATGCGTTTTGATAAAGGCTATGCGTCACCCTACATGGTGACAAACACCGAACGCATGGAAGCTGAATATCAAAATCCGTACATTTTAATTACAGATAAAAAAGTTTCATCAATCCATGATATTTTACCGCTTCTTGAGAAAGTCGCACAAAGCGGTAAAAAGGAATTGGTGATTATTGCCGAAGATGTTGAAGGTGAAGCATTAACAACGCTCGTACTTAACAAACTGCGTGGTACCTTTAACGTGCTTGCGGTAAAAGCCCCAGGCTTTGGTGATACGCGCAAAGAAATGCTCCAGGATATCGCTGTTTTGACGGGCGGTAAAGTAATTACCGAAGAACTGGGTCTTAAGCTCGATAGCACAACACTTGAAGATCTTGGTCATGCTCATAAAGTGGTCGCCACTAAAGACGCTACTACGATTGTAAAAGGTGAAGGCGACAAGAAATTGGTCGAAGAACGTGTTGCGTATATCCGCAACCTAATTGAAAAAACTGACAGTGAATACGAGACTAAAAAACTCCAGGAACGTTTAGCTAAACTGGCTGGTGGTGTTGCTGTTATCCGCGTCGGTGCAGCTACTGAAACTGAAATGAAAGAAGTAAAGCATCGTATTGAAGACGCGGTTGGTGCAACCAAAGCGGCGGTTGAAGAAGGTGTTGTACCAGGCGGTGGTGTAGCCCTCATTCGCGCCGTTCAAGTTCTTGAAAAAGTTAAACTCGAAGGGGAAGAAGCAATTGCAATTGCCATACTTCGCCGCGCACTCGAAGAACCGCTTCGCCAAATCGCGGCCAACGCTGGAGTAGATGGTTCGATTGTGGTTGATGCGGTTAAGAAGGCTGACGATATGTACACTGGATACAATGCGGTTACGGGCGAATACAAGAACATGATTAAAGAAGGTATTATTGACCCAACCAAAGTTACCAGGAGCGCGCTCCAAAATGCGGCATCAATTGCCGGTATGTTCCTGACTACCGAAGCGATTATTACTGACCTGCCGAAGAAAGATGAACCGGCTATGCCGCCAATGGGTGGTGGCATGGGCGGGGGAATGGGTGGAATGTACTAAAGAGTATTAAATGAGCGGCAAAAGCACCCTTACCAGGGTGCTTTTTAATTAAAAAGATGCATGCTTAAAAAAGAAGAAGGGCGCCGTGGGTAGGCGTCCTCGAGTGGGGTGGGCGAAGGAGTCGCAGGTCACTTGGATCGACCGGCGAGCCTGCTGACACGTCGCAGCACCTTCGCGATGCGGGGAAAGTCTTGTTCCGGAGTATAGTTCCGATCAAAGCGGCACTCCGGAAACACGAGGCGGAGGATGGGGTTAACCGCCACCCTGCAGGTGTGGATGAGGCCTGCACCTGCGAGCCGAGCGAGCCCCGGGGCGTGGTTACCCCACTGCTGCTTGGCTTCCTCCCAAATGGGTGTAAAGCCAGCCATTATGACGCCCTCCTTTTGGGGTGCTCGAAAAGGAAAACTTTGACGAACGCTCTTGCGTACAGCAGGCCGAGCACAAAGTACCCCGGCAAACGCTGGATAGTGCGAGACAACGGGTTTTTCATGGTAGCCTCCTAAAGTCAACATAGCCTAAAATAACCTAATTGTCAAAGGATCTAAAGTAAGCTAGAATGGGAACGATTTATACTTTTTATGGAAGAACTCAAGGAATTACAGCAAAAAATTCACGAAACCATGAGCCTTTTAAAAATAACGGATTTAAAGGCAAAAATGGGACAGTTAGCCGGGCAAATGAATGCACCCGATTTTTGGAATACCCCGGAAAACGCTCAGGCGGTAAGTCAGGATTATCAGGATATCAAAAGCGAAGTAGAGAAGTGGTCCGAGCTCGACAAAAAGGTGTCCGACCTTCTGGAGCTTGCTCATTCCGAAGACGCTTCGATTAAACACGAAATTGAAACTGAATTTAAAAAATTACACAAGGAATTTAGCGACTACGAATTTTATTTGCTCCTCAATGGTCCGTACGATAGTAAAAATGCCATTATCTCCATGCATGCCGGAAGCGGGGGAACCGAAGCGCAGGACTGGGTTGAAATGCTGCTGCGTATGATATTTCGCTTTTGCGAGCAGCGGGGGTACAAGACGCGCATTATCGATGAATCGCGCGGGGCTGAGGCCGGATACAAATCTATCACCTTTGAAGTGACCGGTCGCTACGCTTTTGGATATCTCAAAAGTGAGCATGGTGTGCACCGCCTCGTTCGCATATCACCCTTTGATGCCGAAAAAATGCGCCACACGTCGTTTGCGCTTATTGAAGTCCTGCCCGAAGTTGACGATGAAATAAACATAAACATCGAACCTAAAGATTTACGTATTGACACCTTTATGTCGGGCGGTAAAGGTGGGCAAAGTGTTAATACGACGTATTCCGCGGTGCGGATTGTGCACATCCCAACCGGCATCAGTGTCTCGTGTCAGAACGAACGCTCACAGCAGCAGAACAAAGAAACAGCAATGAAGATTTTAAAAGCCAAATTGTATCGTTTGGAACAAGAGCGTCTGGCGCAAGAAAGGCAGGACCTTCGCGGTGAGTACAAATCTGCCGAGTGGGGGAATCAAATACGGTCGTATGTTTTGCACCCGTACCATCTCGTAAAAGATCACCGCACTGACTTTGAATCAACCGATCCCGAGAGTGTGTTGGAAGGGGATTTGTTGCCGCTGTCTGAGGCCTATTTGCGCTGGCTGAAACAATAGTATTGTTATATGGAAATACTTAACGACAAGAATTTTGACACAATGCAATCCTTGCTTACACAGGGAAAAACCATTATTTTTCCAACTGAAACAACCTATGGTCTCGGGTGTGATGCAACCAATCAAGCAGCCGCCGACGCTATTTTTAAAATCAAGGGGCGCCCGAGCGACAAGCCCCTGCTGGTTGTAGTGCCGACTATAGAAAAAGCACGTGAATACATTTTGTGGAATGATTGTTTAGAAACCTTGGCAACAAAATTTTGGCCAGGCGCCCTTACGATCGTCGGTGAATACAAAAATGATCCTAGTGTTCCGCCGCTTGCCCGAGGAGTCGTATCGTCGGGTGGCACAGTAGCGATTCGCGTTACTCGCTTTCCGTTTTTGCAAGAGATCACTGCCCGGTTTGGTCGCCCGGTTGTTGCCACCTCTGCCAATCTTTCCGGGGCAGGGGAACTCTATGATCCGCGAGAAATCGAAACTATGTTTGCCGGGCAAAGTAATCAGCCAGATGCGCTCGTTGATGCCGGTCTTTTGCCCCATGAATTGCCGACGACGATTGTAAGCGTGGTTGGTGGAAAAATGGAAATTTTAAGGCAGGGTAGTTTACGCATCGAATAATATGCCTCATTTTCTTTCTCCCGACGAACTCGAACGCCTGTGCCGCAGTTACAGTCTGACCCCTTCTCGCCGTTATGGTCAGAATTATTTAATTGATCCGGCACCGATTGAACGGATGTTGGCAGAAGATGTGGGGGCAGAGGACACTGTGGTTGAAATTGGTCCGGGTTTTGGCGTGCTCACGCTGCCGCTTTCAGAAAAAGTTGGAAAGGTTGTTGCATACGAAATTGAGAAAAAATTAGAATCATATTGGAAAAAGCAGCAAAAACAACATCCCAATATTGAAATAGTCTGGGGAAATGCCTTGCATCAGTTTGTGCCGCCCGAAAAGTATAGCGTAATTGCGAATCTTCCATATCAAATTACCTCGCCCGTTATCCGTATGTTTTTGGAAGCAAAAATACTTCCCCAAAGAATGGTTTTTATGGTGCAGCACGAGGTAGCCGAACGTATTTGCGCGAAGCCTGGCGAGATGTCGCTTTTGGCTATTTCTGTGCAGTATTATGCTGATGCTGAGTATTTACTCAAAGTGCCTCGGTCCTCATTTTGGCCCGTTCCCGGAGTTGATTCGGCGCTCCTCAAAATTACTCCCCGCCAAGAAGCAAGAGACTTGGTGTTCGAAAAGAAATTTTTTACTTTAGTTAAAGCCGGTTTTGCGAATCGGCGCAAACTTTTGTTCAAAAATTTAACTCCGGTGTTTAAAGAGCAAGGAAAAGCAGCGCTCGCCGCTCTTTTCGAAGAGCTCAGGCTTGATCGCAATGTCAGAGCGCAAGAATTATCTATTGCAGCCTGGCGAGCAATCGCTGAACGCGTTTAGCCGGAGCGTTATCCACTTACTTGGTTTTAAAAAATGTGCTATACTCAGTATAGTTTCATTTTAATTAGAGAGGCCACCTATGCCAGACGCGCCTCAAAGTGACGGTCTCGTTCGAACTATTACTCGAGAGCAGAAAATAGGGTTTTCCTTGCTGCTCATTTTTGCTGTTGTGGCTGTTGGGTTAGGTTTTTTGCAAATTCGCAACAATTTATACGCACCCTTTGCGCTCAATAACACAATTCCAAGTACCCTAAAAAATGATATAAATACACCTGATGCACTCAGATATCGTGATACTGATCATGATGGGTTGAATGATTTTGACGAACTCTATGTATACGGAACAAGTCCGTACCTGTACGACACGTTTAGTTACGGCCTGAGCGACAAGCAAGTTATTGCCCAAGGTTTAGCTCTTTGCCCTAAGGGTGAATGTTCAGACGCAACCACCGCATCGTCCGCTGGCGTTGTTTCGTCAACTCCGGTAGTCGCTACAGAGCCGCCCGAAGGATTAACTCCGGCCGCCTTCACTGCTGCTCTCCAAGATCCGGCTCAGATCAGGGCCATGCTGCTTCAAGCGGGTGTAGCGGAAGCTGATCTTAAAAAAGTATCTGACGCTGATTTACTGAGTACCGTCGCTGAAGCCATGAGTGCTTCCAGCACTTCAGACGCCTTTGCTGCCCTTAAAGCAGCTAGCAGCAGTACTCAACCTTAATTTTTCTTTGACCTACGCTTTGGTATGTCTCTATTTAAAAAAATGAGTTTGGTCGGCATGCTTGCCGTGGTCGCTTTTGTAAGTGTGGTAGGTTCATTTGGCTTTCCGGCGCCAGCCAAAGCAACCATCCCGGTTGTCATTACAGCAAATCCAATTGAAAATGCCTTCAAGATCAAGGATGAAATTTTAGAGGGGTTAAAAGTAGCGGTGCAGGCAGCAGCCAGCACGGTAGTTTCGTACGTCCTTCGAAAAGTTGCCTATGACTCGGCGGTGTGGCTCGCGAGTGGCGGTAAAGGTCAGAGCGCTTTTGCGCAGACCAAGAGTTTTGGTGATTATCTCAAAAATGTCGGTAATGATGCGCTTGGTCACGGTATTGAAGAATTAAGTAAAGGTGCCGGTTTTAACTTATGCAGTATTCCTGACCCCAAACTTGATTTAGCGATGAAGGTTGGACTTAGAGTTAATTTGGGTGGGGGCACGAGCGATCCTACCAGTAAACCTGCTTGTACGTTTACTGATTTTCAAAAGAATTGGAGTGCTGACGCCTGGAGAAGTAAGTTTACGGCCGCTGCCGGATCTATTGAACAACAGTTTAATACCGCTTTTCAGGTTGATCAGACCGGTCTTGGTATTCAGCTAGCAGCCACAGCTAAACTGAACGAACGTACGGCGAATGCGGTCAATGCTGCCAACTCGGAACGTATCGCTAACCAAGGTTTTATTGATAAAAAAACAACTATTTCAGGCGATATTCAAACTCCGGCCGCAGTCCTTGGAGAAGAATTTAAAGCAACTGGCAATTCAAAACAAATTGATAAAAGCGGCGATCAAATCACGGCCGCTATTAATTCGGGTAACTACAAAAATCTTCCTGGGGCATTGGCCAACTTTTTCTTAACCACTTTGTCAGGTACGGTTCTTAAAAACTTTCAACAGAAAGGTATTTTGCCGTTTGGACTGTGTATTGGCGGTGCGGGGGGTGACGCGTGTAACCAGTTAAGTAATGCAGTCGGAAATTACGCTGACAGCGGTACATCGGGTGGCCGCCGTCAGGCCGAACAGCTCTTTAACGGTTTTTTGACTGTTAACACGAGCGCCGTCGATCAATATAATATTTTAAGCCAATTAAATAACTGTCCAACCGCCCCCGGACTGTATAACTGCCGTGCTGATAGCGGTCTGGTTCAGGCCGCTCAAGAAGTGGGAAACGGAAACCCGACAACCATCCAAGACGCGCTTGATAAGGGGTGGCTTCACGCCGACTATAGACTGATTCCACCGTCACGACAAGCGGATAATGCGGATATAAATTGTTACAACAAAGCTTATTGCTATTCCAATATTAAAGTTTTGCGTCAGGCGCGTATTTTACCGCTTGGTTTTGAGCTTGCTGCGAGTCAGAGTGATCCGGATAACCCCTGGACACTGGGGACGGTTGTAAAGGGCTTTAATGATTGTAATTATATTACCGATGCTTCTGGTGCTATCGTTGGCGTCAACTATGACCCGATTAGTAAACCATTTTGCCACCTTATTGATCCGAATTGGGTAATTAAAGCTCCGGCAGCTCGTTGTAGTGCGCTTGGGTATGGCGCAAATCTTCTCAGCAGCGACGCACCGGATCGTTTAGAAGATTGTGTTGATCTCACAAGCTGTGTGGCCTACAACAAAGACGGCAGCTGCAGTAACTATGGGTATTGTACGCGTGAAAAAAATAGCTGGAATTTTGCCGCTGATAGTTGTGACGCCCAATTCCGCACCTGTCAGTCATATACCGATACAGCCGGTGCACAGCGCGCGTATGTTGCCCGCAGTCTTGATACTAATTCTTGTACTAAAGATACTGTTGGCTGTACTGCCTATAGTCTTTCACAAGACGCCCAAGGAAATTGGCAAGATGTAACCGGCCCTGATGCTGGGGCAGGGTATGTGAATAATGGTGTTTATTTTAATAACCAAGTTTCAACGAGCTGCAGTGCTAATTCAGCAGGCTGCTCCGCGTTTCAATTGGCATCAAATAGTTCAAGTAATCTTTATTTAAAAAAGGCCCCTGACTATTTAGGCTGTTATGATAGTGATCCGGCAACTAAAAAAGTTGATTATCCCGAAACTACTGCTGATCTTGCCCGCCTTGCACCGCGAGCCGAATGCAGCAAGTATGCCGGCGCTTGTATTCCTGATGAAGTAAGCTGTAACTGGTATGCGCCAGCCAACGGCGGTACGCGTATCCCAGGCCGCTTTAAGGCTGCGGAAGTTATCGACAACCAAATTGTCTGGAACGATCAGTGTGACGCTAAATGTGTTGGTTACGCCGGATATCGCGAAATGCCAAGTAACTATTCAACCGGGCAAGATGTTGCCTATATTATTCCGGCTTCAGGTTCAACTTGTACAGCTCAAGAAGAGGGGTGCAGCAGCTTTACCAACCTCAGTACTGCGCTTGGCCAAGTTGAGAATGTTGAATATTATTCGTATCTTCGCCCCTGTGCCACGCCTGACGTGAATGTTCAAAAGAATTTTATTACCTACGAAGGCTCTACGGTTGGCGGCTATCAATTGAAGGTGTATACATTGGCTAAAGACGAGACGGGTGGACCGAAATATTTTTATCGGACCCAAAGTGACGCAGCTGCTTACGATAAAATTTGTAACGAAACTGCCTATAAAGCAGGCCAGGCAGATGCGGACTGCCGGCAGTTTAATGATGATGCCGGCGCAGTTTATTATCGGTTGCTTTCAAAAACAATTCCTGTTACCAATGCTTGTACTCCCTACCGCTTAAATAACAGCGAACTGGTTCCTACAACGTACGATCAAACTACCTGTGATGCCAAAAAAGGTTTTTGGAACAATAACCAGTGCCAGGTTTGTCTCCAGGGTGGTGAGTATAAGAATGGTTCATGTTTCTACTACGGCTTACCAAATGGCGTCGATAACACTGCAGGCACCAGCAAATCGTGCCAGGCAAGAGCGAATACCTGCCGGGCTTACAAAGGAAATGCGGGCAACAATGTCCGTGAAGTTGTCAATGATAGGTTTGAAAACGGTGTCGCTGCGCTCGCTGCCTGGAAACCTTCCAGTGTACAAATTTCAAATGAATCAACTCATGCCGGTGAACATTCCTTAGGTTTTTCAGGAAGCAACACGCTTATTCGGAGTGTTGGCCTTACGACGAACAAGAGTTACGATCTGACTTTTTGGGCTAAGGGAGATAGTCAGTCGTTAACGGTAAGTTTGGCCAGCGCTGACGGAACCAACTCCAAAGATTTGGGCACGGTTGGTATCGGTGATACCTGGAATCAATATCACGTTGGACCGATTGAGTATGCCGGGGCTGACCCGAGCGGTGCTTTAGTCTTTAAAAATGACGGTGCTTCCAAAGTATATCTTGATAATATTCGCTTAGTTGAAGTAACCGGCTACGTCTATTTAGTAAAAAACACCCTTAAAGTAGATGCTGTCTGTGATAGTAATGTAAACGACAATCTGCCTGGTGAGGCACTCGGGTGTATGCAGTATAAGGATCCAAGTAATAAAGTGTTTAACCTTACCGGTTTTAATTATCTTTGTCGCGAAGGAGCAATTGGCTGTACGGCGTTGTTTGACACCAAAAATACTCCAACTGACCCAGGCCCTAAAGCGTATAATATCTGGCTTAGCGGTACGGGCGGCACAAAAGTGCAAGTTACCATTGGCAGCGACACGGTTTCCTGTCAAATCCCGGTTGGACAGCAAGGTTGTTACGTAAACGCTGTAGGTCATACAGCGGCCGAAATTATTCAAGCTGCCGGCGCTGGTTCGTTTGTCAATTCAACTGTCTATATACCGTCAGATACTCCTACCACAACGCCTGTGTATCTGGTTGCCAACCAAGCAGCTTCATGTAATGTGGCCGATTTAGGTTGTACCTTTGCAGGCGTGCAAAAAGCAACTCCGGGTGGAATGCAGTATACGACCACGCTCGTTAAGAATGATCCGGCTGCATATACAAATACGCTCTGTCAAAAAGAATCGGTAGGCTGCTCGGCGTTTACGAGTTCAGCTGGCAGCTCATACTTCAAAGATCCGCTTATTACCGGACAAAAAATTTGCACGTATCAGACGGGCGTTACGGTTAACGGTAATAAATCAAACGGTTGGTTTTGGAAGAATACCGGTGTTTGCAGTAATAATGCCGGCAAATTCTGTACAGCCAATGCCGACTGCGGCGGCACTGCAACTTGTCAGAATATTGGCAGTCAGCCGTGCTATCCAAATTATATTCAAGAAGGCTCAAGCTATGGCCTCTGGTCTGCTGGGGATGGATCGCGATATCAAAATTTTGTCGGTGAGTGCCCTGCAGCCCAAAATCAGTGTACGGAGTTTGTTGATCCTAACGATAATAATCATCCGTATTATTATTTAAAAAATCAAAAAATTTCGAGCGATGATTGTGATGGTTTGGTAGATCAGAAAAAGGGTTGCGTACTCTTTAATGAAACAAGTAATCCGACCAAGTTCTGGTCGAGTGAAGCTACCTATGCTGCCGGCAATAAGCTTGAGAATATTAATGGTGTACAGCCGATAGCAGCAACCGGCGCCAACCAAAATGATGCTAATATCCTTATTAAAGTAGCGCGTGATCGCAGCTGTGGTGAATGGCTCCAGTGCCGTTCGTCCCATCGAGTTTGGGATATTAAAACCAATAAGTGGAAAAATATTTGTGATGATATTGGCCGCTGCAACGCTACCCCGGATAACCCATCGCAGGGCGACTTAACCAACTGCGCGAACTGGGTTGATACAGATTATGAATATAGCAACCAAGTCTTGGATTCCGAGCTTTATACCAAGCGTGATATCAGTTGGAAAGGAATGGACTTTTCCGGTTATTCGATTGCCGGCATCTTCCCGCCGGAAGAATTATCGCAGGTTAATGTCAGTACCAAGAATAGTTCACCAGATTGGCGTTTAGTAAAAACAGTTCCTTGCGGCAACGTTAATTGTGCTGATGGCAAGACTAAAGACGACGTAGCTTGTAAAATTGTTGACGCCAACAATCCAGTTTGTGGAAACGGTAACTCTGGAACGTGCTTGAACGGAATTTGTATGAAGAACATTACCGGCAAGGCCAGTGACCTCAATACCAACTCCATCCGCCAGTCCTGCCGTGCGTACCCTGAAAAAGATTCACCGTTCCCGTATACTACACTCACGAACAAGAACTCTTTCTTTGCCAGTGCAAACTTCTGTCAGGAAACAAAGAATCCTTCTTCAGATGGTACACAAGGATATTTGTGCGAGTGTGATTATACCAAGGTAAATTTTGCCGATACCTTAACCAGATATTGGAACTATAGCAATCCAAACGGCTCGGTAAACGCTGCCGATCGTGTTGGCGATACCAATCAGGGTGTTGTGCCGGGCGGTATCTGTCAGGGCGGTGGGCGTGATGGTTATAAATGTGATGTTGATGACGATTGTTATAAGACAAAAGTAGCCAATGGCGCCATGACAGCGGTTGTTGATGCTATGGGCAATAAGATAACTGACGGTGTTTGTCTTAAACAAAAACGCAGCTACAACTTGCTGGGATGGAAAGGCTTCTGCCTGGAACAAGATTTGTCCCGTATTGTGAATGGCGATCCAACGAAGCACCCGTGCCTTAGCTGGTTACCGGTAGATAGCCTGGTTGGTTCGGTTGACGTAAATAATTTATACCCGGAAGCCGGGTATAATCCTCCTGCCAATAGCGGTCGATACTTCTGTACCCAGGCATCAGTTGCGGGCGGTGCTCCGCTTGTCGATGGTAAACCAACCGTAGTAGTAAATTCTAATCTGCGTTTTGGTACCGACTATACGTATATGAGCCCGGGTAATGGAAATTTCAACTATGACAATGCCTCAACAGGCGGGTACTTTGTTCGTGACTTTATTGCTGCAACTGATCAGGAAAGGAAATTTACAAAAGAAGACATTGAAAGAATTGATTTTAGAGTTATTAGTGGCGATAACGAAGATCCTGCTCCGGATAGTTGGTTTTCCATTTGGCCCAACGACCCTACTCCAAATGGCGCCGACCCTGATGGGGTACAGGCAAAGTACAAGCTCAATCGGCTTAAAAATCCTAATAATGGTGTTACGAGTGGTTATGTGGTAACTGGCAAATACCTTCATAGCAGCAATGATTTTCTCCTTCTCTATGGCAGCGATAATGGTAATAATGGCGGTGCAGCCAATAATGGCCGGTATGTAGATGAGAATGGTAATATTTGTGAATCGAAAAATGGCGGCTGTGATGTTTTGCGCGGCAATCCGTTCAAAGAAAGTGGTTTTGAATCACTTGCAATCGGTGGAGGTCAGATGTGGGGCGCGCACACTTCAGGTAAAGTGAGCGAACGGAATGGTGTTGTGTATGGAATTTGCAATGGTAGAAATGACGCTTCGGGGTCAGGAAATTGGCATGCTGTTAATCTTAAGTTTAACAGCGGACCGCAGGGTACGCTCATTGGGTATGACGTGGCTTACTGTGACAATTCTGGCGGCGGAGGAAATATTTGGTATGAGGTAAGCTTTAAACTTAAGCAGCTTTGTACCTATGTTGAAGATGCAACGCTTCATTATGCGCAGACTCCAGCACGGGGAGATACGGCTCCATGGACCGACAGGCTGTGGAAGAGCTCGACTCGTCCTAACTACACGGTTTCAACCCTGGGCTATACGTACGATACGCTCACTGCACCGTTCGGCAGTTTAGAAATGGGTCTTTTCAGTCCTCCTGCGGCCAATTCACCTATATTCATGTCGCCATTCCAGACGCAAAAAGTCTGTACAGATATGAACAAGACTGTTTGTGCTACATTTTTCGCTGATACTATTACGAAGAATAATCCGGCTATAAATGGCTTTACTGTCGGCTCACCCTATTCATGTCCAAGAACAGCGAGTAATCCAAATGGGCTCTGTTACCAAACTACGCCCATGGGTGATGGATATACTATGGCTAACAGCGTTGCTTCCGGAAGAGAAATATCTGATGGCGAAACATCACTGAGCGGATTGTTTGCCCGGGTCTACGGTCTTAATTATTTCAATTATACCGCTACAGGTGCTGATCGAATTTGGCGCACGACCGACTACCCGACATATGATATAACTGAAACTGCTGAAAATCCGGTTAAACCTCCGGTAGTGTTCCCGCTTGGTCCGTGTAATTCGCTGGAGCAATGTATTGAAGATAGTACTGAACCCGGGGTAACGGTCAATGATCGTTCCGATCGTGATGTTAAAATAACCAGTAAGACCGGGCATGTGTTCCTTAAGTTCTATGCTTTTGCCGATGCGAATCATATGCCGCTGCGCAAGATTTCGGTTGACTGGGGTGATCGTCCAGCTCCTGCAGATTACAGCGGGTTGTATCGCAACCATCGAGGTTTTGCTCCTGCAGCCTGTGTTCAGGTTGCCGCTGGCAAACCAAAGCAGTGTCAAGTAAGCGAGCTTCAAGACAAAAGCTGTACTTCAGACGCTGACTGTGGCGCAGGCAACACCTGTGACCGTGATGCGGGTGTCAATCGCTGTATTGTTAAACGGACTACCGAGGCGACCTGCAGTACCGACGACGATTGTTCGGTCGCTCCAATTTGTTTGGCTTCAAACGTAGCTCCAAGCTTTGGCCGTATTCTTGATCAGACCTGCGATAGTTCATACTTCCAATTCGATCATGTCTACCAATGTGATGCGCGCACAGCGAAGGTCTATCCAGCTAATGAATGTGGTTCTAATCCGGAACTGTATCCAAATGGTTGCTGTAAATTTAAGCCGGCTGTACGAGTTGAAGATAATTGGGGGTGGTGCACGGGCACGTGCCGCGCTGGAGGCGGCTGCTATAATAAACCGGCTGGACTGAATGAATGTAATAGTGATAAAGCATGGATTAAATTTAGCCGTGATGTGATCTTGCCTGTCACAAAATAACATCAGAGCATATTAAAATAAAAATCCCCATATTAAAGGGGATTTTTATTTTCGGTTAAAAAACAAAATTTGTTTTTTAAAGAGAACGAGCAGATGGGCGAAGCGCATCTGCTCGGAAGTTTGGCCAATGTTTGGCCGAGGATTAGGGCGCAGCGTGCCGCCCCCAGAGGAAGCCGAGGTCGGACGGGGTGAGCCCTGTCTCGTCGTCTCGACCAACCGGACGGAAGATTCCACCCTCATTAGACGAGTAGGCCTCGCCCAGCTGGGCGTAGCTGAGGATGAGATCGATGGTCCCCAGCTGGTTGGGCCCGTCGTCCATGATAACCCCGATGCAGTGAGTGCCTTGCACCGAGGTGCGGGTCGACACGAAGTGGGCCGGGTAGACGAGCAGATTCTGCCACGTCTTCCCGTCGTCGTTCCAGCCGAACTTCCAGCCGGTCAAGCCGATCCACTGCAACTGGGGCACGATGTCTTTGCATCCGGTCCCCGGGTCTCGCGGCAGTCCGCCGTCCTTCGCCCAGGGCTCGGGGTGGTGGATGAGGCCGTCATCCCCGGCCCTGAGCTTGCCGGCGGGGTCGAGACCCTGCTTGGCAGAGCTGTACTCTGGGACTCCGCCGATCAGTTCCGGCGAGCAGCCGGAAGAAAGGGTTAGCGCGAAGATGGCGGCGAGAATGTTTAGAAACTCTGTGATCCTCCGACGGTTCATGATGTGCCTCCAAGGCAGTTACCAACGCAGGAATAATGTCCCGCATCTTACCTAAGACATCTAAGAAAATGTCCTGAGTACGATGCAGGATAAGGCCGTTACTCTTTATTTAAAGAAAGTAACCCATTAAAATACACGAAAATAGATTAAAAATCTATAAAATTGTCAAGTTCACTATCACATATTTAGCTTATTTTAGCAATAAAACACTGTGGATAAGTTTTTTAAAAAGTTAATTTTAGAAAAAGAAGGTTTTTAAGCTATAAAAATTGACAAAAAATTCAAATTCGGTTAGGTTGGGAGTGCACAACCTAACCGAAGGAGTCCATGATGCGCAGTAAAAGCTTGTTTTTTGCCCTTCTGGCTGTTTTCGCTCTGGCCGCCTGCGGCGACCCCTGCCAAGACACCATGCCCGAGGTCAGCGCAATCAATGAATCGACTGCCCAGCCAAGCAGCGGCATCCGTCTGCTGGGCCACTTCCGGATGGTCAACACTGACCCGGTGTGTGAGTACCGGATCGGTCAGCTGGTCGCGCGCTGGGATGGTGCGTCATCCCTCCAGTCCTTCGCCCTGTACTCCGGACCGGATCCGACCGCCGCGTCGCTCGCCGAGAGCTCGGTGGGCGGCAACCCCATCTACCAGGCGACGCGCCGCGACAATGGGTTCTGGCTGATCCTTAAGGTGGGCAGTTCGCCCCAGGAGATCTACATCGCTGGTGATCCGGGCGATGGGAAGGTGTTGGGAGGTGTGGTGCTCACGAGCCTCCTCTTCAAGACCTACCCGTCGCCGTTTTACGACGGCATCGGCGGGACCCCCCGCCAGGGGTTCTACAGCCTGAGGTCGGCGTACACCTCCGACAGGCCGTAGGGGCTGATCTCCCTCAGTCGGCGATTCTTTTCACCAGATGCAAGGCAATTGCATCGTCGGCTCGCCCAGGCGCAGCCACTACCAGTCGTTCTAAGGTTTTGGAACCGCTGGTAGCGCCTGGATAAGCTTCTTCTAAAAAACATTCTACTTGCTGTAGAATGTTTTTTAATTTTTTGTTTTTCCGCTTATCCCCATACGTTGTTGCGCCTCAAAAAGTGTGCTATACTACGTTCAGTTTTCAATTATAATTTTTCTTGTGTTCGCGAACGTCGCTTCCAAACTTCAGGCGCTCGGTTCATGGTTTCGCCTCCGCCGTAAATGGATTGGTGTTTTTTTAATTTGTCTTGTTGTTGGCGGAGTAGCAGTTACGTTTTTTGCGCCGCCAGCCTTTGCTCAGACTGCCAGTTCAGCTGGAATAATTTCCCTTGATTTTTGGCTTAACCTGTTTGCGACAGTCATCCTGGCTATTGCCGGGCTCTTTATTAAGTTAACTATATTTGTCCTTACCTTCATTATCACCTTGGCTGGGTATAATGGCTACCTCGATTCAACGGCTGTTAATGTCGGGTGGGTGATGGTTCGCGACTTTACCAACATGGGTTTTGTGGTCATTCTTTTGGTGATTGCGTTTGGTACTATTTTAGGCAGCGAGCAATACGAATGGAAAAAATTATTAGGTAAGTTTGTTTTTACCGCGATAATTGTCAACTTCAGTCGTACGATTTGCGGAGTAATTATCGATATCGGCCAAATTGTCATGACCACGTTTGTGAACGGTATCGCTGCTACTGCGGGCGGCAACCTGATTAACGCTTTTCAACTTAATAAAATATTAGAACTGGCTGACGGTGTCACTCCCGACAAATTGACCGCTACGGCTCAATTTGTTGCGGCAGTTGGAGGTATTACGTTTGCAGCGATGGTTTTGGGGGTTATGCTTGCATTCCTCTACATGCTTATCCAGCGCATGGTTGTGCTCTGGGTTTTGATTGTGCTCTCGCCGCTCGCTTTTGTGCTCAGTATTTTGCCCTCTACCCAATCATTTCCGCACAAATGGTGGGACCAGTTTATTGCCAATGTTATTACGGGTCCGGTACTACTCTTTTTTATCTGGCTTTCGTTCGTGACGCTTGGAAGTGGGGATATTAGCAGTGATATTGCCAGTCACTCGACTGCGCCAAACAGAATTGATCAAGATACTTCTCCTGGAACAGGAGGGCTCGCTTCTGGTCTACAATCTGCCGGAATTTCGGTTATCATGACCTGGTCAAAAATGGCCAGTTTTGCTATTGCCATTGGCATGCTTATGGTTGGGGCCAAAGCGGCCAGCGAGCTTGGTGGTATGGGTGCAGACGCTGTTGGCAGCGGCCTTGACTTTGGTAAGAAAGTATTCGGCTATGCTAGCGGCCTTAATGCTGCTAAGTGGACGGGAAGCAATGTGGTTGCTCCGGCAGCAAAGGGTATTGCTATGAAATTCCCGGTAATTGGTGGAGAGAATTGGCAGAATTTAGGAAAATCCATTAAGGGTGGTTTGGGCGTTTTGAAGGGGGTGAGCGACATTGCTCGCAACAAAAGAGTTAAGGCTTGGGAAGATAAAGCGGCAAAAGATGGTGGTATTTACAACAACCTCAAAGCATATGTGGGAGGTGCTTTTTGGGAAACAGCGGGGCGCAAGGCTAAGCGCGCTGAAGATTGGGAAAAGTCAGCCGAAAATGTACATGAAATTGTTGAAGAAACCTATAGTACAAGTAAATCTTGGGGTGGTAAATTAAAACTCCTTACCGGTGTAAAAGCGCATGCTGCCCAAAAAATGGCTGAAAAAAAGAAGGATGAAAAATATGCCAAAGAAGAGCAGCGTTTAATTGACGAGCACGACCCTGAGTTTCATGAGTATGAGCACACAGCTATCGAAGCACAAGCAAATGCTGAAAACATCAGGAAAGGTTTGCATCGTCAGGAAGCGGTAGCTATTGCTCAACAGCGTGCTGCGCTACTTCGAGAACAGGGTAAAAATGCTGAAGCTGCGGCTACAGTAAAATCCGTATATAATCATCAGTTTGAAGAAGATCAAAAGGAATTTTTAAACATGAATCAAAATGAAAAAGTGAATGAAGCGGTCAAAATTGCTACCGAAACAATGGCGCTAGATGCCAAATTACTGGCGGGTACTATTAAGGAAGAAGAAGAGAAGAAATTAAAAAATTTGCGGCGCGGCGCGGCACAACTCTTGGCGGCGTCCGCAAAAGACGGTCAGCAGACATATACCGCTGTTATGGCGGCGGTGCTTAAAAAAGTTCGCGGTAATGCGAGTATGAGTGCGGAATCTTCCGGGCAGGATATTCTGCAGGCTATAACCGGCAGAAGCGCCATTACTAACGCAAGGGAATTTGATGTTGCACATAGCTTAATTAATGATGATAAAACTTTCCGTAACAATGATGAGGCTCAGGCCGTGTTGTCGCTGCTCTCTGATGCGACAAAAAGTCTGGCTGGTAAAGGTGAAGTAAGAGTTGCGGGTGCTGTAGAAGAGCTTTCGGACGATCCGGCCGTGCTTGCAGCTAATAAAATCAAACCCTCACAAGGCGCACATACTGCTTTTCGCTTGTTTAACGCCTATGATTCGACGCGAAGACAGGTTGGTCCTAATGCAACAGATACTGCTGCAAATTTGAAGAGCGGTATGCAATCTTACTTCGCACCTCGTGTAGACTTTAAACAAACTGACTTTATTCAAGGTTTTGGTTCTACTGATGATGCTGGCAACTCAACGTCACTTGATGTGGATAATTTGTTTGAAAAAATGAGTAAATTCAAAGACACGCGTGATGCAGCTTCGGGTTTCTCTAGTGCTTTTTCGGATAGTACCAAAGACAGTAAGATGGTTGGGGCAGCTAGGGCAGATGTGATAACCCTCCTTACAAAGTTAAAAGCTCATTATACTGCAACTGGGAACGTAGATATTTATAATAAAATCAGAGATACGGTTTTTAGTGATTGGAAGGGTAAGGGTGCCCCTTAAGTTCTATTTAGAATAAAATGTTTATCACCTCCCTACAATTTACCGCTGCCGAGCTTCAGCGTAAGCAGCAAGAATTCGACGAGTTAACCAAAACTTTTGACGCTCGAATTTTGCTGTGGAAAGAGCTGAAAAGTTTTTTTGCTAATAAAAATTTTTCAGATATACAAAATTTTCAGTTCTCTTATTGGAAGTGGTATGTTGATTTGTCCTGGCGCCATATGGAAAGAATGGAAGCTCAGGATATTGTAGAAGATTTATTTGCGCGGCAGGTACCGATGGCGTTTCTCTTAAAATACGACGTATTAGAAAAAATGCTGTGGTACTTTGGTCTAAGAGTGTTTGATCTGGCAGAGGTTGAATCTTTGTATAGCAAAATCCTTAGATCTTTCATGGTGTCAGAATTTCCGGTGGGTATTTTTCAGGGTAAACCCGCCACTGTTGAAGCGTTGATAGAAGAAATAAAATTATTAAATAGTCGAGGCAATGATTCTCTCGAAGAAGCTTCGTTCAGAACGAAGTTAAATAAATTATTTTCTCCGTCTGAACAAGCGACGGGTGGATACGTTTTTGCTGATCCTGATGATATTGTGGAAAAGTTTATCGATCTTGTTAATTTCTTTTTAGGTGTTAAAACAAATAGGATTTGGTACATTGTAGAAACTTTTATTCATCCGCAAACATATACTATAGCTAGTAGTCAGCCTGTTTCGGTTTCAAAAAATATTGGAGACAAAAACGAGCAAGGAATTGGAGAAGATGCTGAAGATGGCAGTGTCCCTGCAGATGAATCAATAAATAAACCGTCCTACGAAAATATTAAAAATTTGCTTGAATCCGAGTTTCCTCAAGATGCCTCCGGCCAATTTATCGACGCCGAAGGTGTTCTAGGTAAACTCGCTTCATACGCCGAAGCATATAACGATGCGATGATACTCGATTTGTATTATTATAACGAAGCCGATGGCAAATTTCATTGGAATGATGACCTTCTAAATTCATAATATGGCAGCAGCAGGAGGACAACCAATGGTAGCGGTCAAAAAGGCCGATGGAACTGTGGTCAGAATGACGCTGGCTGAATTTAACGAACTCAAGAAAAAAACGGCAATGCCTGCAGCGCCTACCCCGCCAGCACTGCCGCTTGCCAGTGATGGTCGGGCTGCCGAAGTCGAAACGATCATGAAACAAGTAGGAAAAATGGTCGGACCAGATAATCAAAACCGGTTGCGGAGTGTCTTGCAGCTCTACCTCAAAGATATTCGTACGCGCGCGGATACTGAAAACGCATTGGTTCGTAAAATAGGTGAGGGCGGGCTCGGGCTAACTGAAGAACAAAAAAATGATGTGCTCAGCCAGGCCGATGCCGCCAAACATGTAACTACTCCTGCCAGCGCAGTTACCTTTAAAATTACTGAGAAAAAAACAGCTGTTCCAGATTTAGAGATCGATCAACCCGCTACGCAGTTTCAAAAAAATCGTGAACCGGCTGTAGAACACCATACTTTTCCTTCTACACAAACTCCGTTTAATGCCTTTAAGCATGGTGCGCCTAAAAAAGCAGCAGCTATAGCAGCTCAGCCGCAGTCAAAAATTCCTCCAGCTCCAGCAAAAAAAATGCCTTCTAAAGAATTCTCGGCGTTACTTGCTGCAGCTGCCAGCGCACCCTTAGAAATACACGATTTAGTCAAACCCAAAAATCAGACTGAACGCACTGAATTAGTTTCACCTATGGCCCGGGCGCCGCTGCCGGCAAGCCCGCTTAGTTTATCCGGCGCCACAGAATCAAAACCGCTTGTTCGGGATGTTGCGGCGGTAAGTCTTGAAGTCGGTCCGATCGAAGAGTTGGAGCAATTTACGCTGACTGACTTTAGACGCTTATCCAATAATCCCCTCGAGGCAGCTCGCGAACTGCGAGAAAAGTTTAAACATATTCAAGAAGAATCGATTGTTTTGTACTTGCGGGCACTTGAAGTTTGGCAAACTTCGCCGCTCTATTTGGCCTATATGGAAGCGGTGACTCAAGGGCTAAGCGAACACCGGCCGCTGAGCGCCATTCTCAGTGATAAAAAAAGAATCCAGATGGCCGAAATAGAAGCGCTCGTCGCGATGGAAAAGGAATTGTTATAATTTTGTACATGAATCAATTTACCGTTCCACAATTTATTGATGTTGAAGATAAGATTTTTGGGCCAGTGACTACCCGTCAGTTTATTATTTTACTTGTCGCGGGGCTGCTCCTTTTTATTATTTTCAAATTGGCTGACACCGCTTTGTTTATCGTTGCCCTGGCGTTAATTGGCGGGCTCGCACTTATCCTGGCATTTGTCAAAATTAATGGTCAGTCCTTTCATTATTTTTTACTTAATGTTGTCCAGACGCTCAAGCGGCCGAGTCGTCGAATTTGGGATAAAACCTACACCAACGGTGAATTAAACGATTTGCGCAAAATGGCTCCGGCAGCCGAGCTTGAGCATGAAGCGCTTGCAAAACAAGTGCCAGCAATGCGTATTCGCAATCTTTCACTCCTCGTCAACACGGGCGGCTATTATAAAGCAGAATAAGTGCGTATGAAAAATAAACAAGCAGCTAAAAATAAAAAAAGGACCGCGCCGACCCAACTGCATCTTTTGATCGGTGAAATCAAAAACGATACAGTCGTAATGAAAGACGGAACACTCCGGGCTGTTTTACTTGTCTCGAGTATTAATTTTGCGCTCAAAAACGAAGATGAGCAAAATGCTATTATTTCTTCGTATGTATCGTTTTTAAATTCACTTGAATACCCGCTGCAGGTCCTTATCCAATCGCGTAAGCTCTATATCAAACCCTACCTCGATAAGCTGCTCGAGAAAGAGCGTTTACAAGTCAATGAACTCTTGCGTGCGCAGATTGCCGATTATCGATCGTTCGTTACCGAACTTATCAGCCTGGGCGAAATCATGAGCAAACAGTTTTTTGTGATCGTGCCCTATGATCCGGTTTCCAATCGTCAAAAAAGTTTCTTTGCCCGGGTCGGTGAAATTTTCAATCCCGCCAATGCAGTGCACCTTAAAGGAGAGAAATTTTTGAAACGCAAATACGACTTAGATATGCGCGTCAGGCAAATTGAATCAGGACTCAGCAGTATGGGCCTAACGGTAGTCAGGCTCGATACACAGGCTTTGATTGAGCTCTATTATTCAACGTATAATCCAGATATTGCGCTTACCGAACACTTGCCGGCCCTTAGCGACCTTCAGGTGGAAGAAGGAGTTTAATTTTTTGTAGTTGTATGGCTTTTAAACCGTCGATTTTAAACAGCAAAGACAGTGAATCACTGGCCAAGAAAAAAATGGTCAGCGAGGAAACCGTGCTCAAAAAAAAGGAGCAGGATGAACTCATCACGCTTGAAGAAGAGCGGATTTACAGAGAAGGCGTGGTATCCATTCGCGACCTTATTGCACCCGCTGCCTTTAATGTTGAAACAAATTTTTTGCAACTGGGTACGGTTTTTTGCCGCACGATTTTTATTGTTTCATATCCCCGTTATATTTCGATCGGTTGGAGTTCGCCGGTGATTAACTTGTCGATCACCATGGATATCAGTATGTTCTTTTATCCGGTGAAGGCGGAAATTATTTTAAAACAACTCAAAAACAAAGTTGGTGCACTCGAAGCCCAGATTAACGCTGATGCCGACAAGGGCGCCCCAAGGGATCCGCTCCGCGAGACGGCGCTGCGCGATGTTGAACAGCTGCGCGATAATTTAACCCAGGGGGTTGAGCACTTTTTCCAATTTGCTTTTTACGTCACTGTCTACGCCGAGACCAAAGAAAAGCTGGATCAAATTTCGGAAGACATCGAGGGTATCTTCGGCGCTAAACTGATCAGCAGCCGCAAAGTATTGTTCCAAGGCGAGCAGGGTTTTAACTCCACGCTGCCGCTGTGTAATGACGAGCTGATGATTGCGTTTAACATGAACTCGTCGCCGATTGCCGCGTCGTTCCCGTTTATTTCGGCAGAGCTTACGAGTGACGATGGTATTTTATACGGCATCAACCGCCACAATAACAGCCTTATTTTGTTTGACCGGTTTTCTTTGCAGAACGCTAACATGGTGGTGTTTGCGACCTCTGGTGCGGGTAAAAGTTATGCGATTAAACTCGAAATTTTACGCAGTCTCATGATGGGCGTCGAGGTGATTATTATTGACCCGGAAATGGAATACAAACATTTGTCCGATGCGGTTGGTGGAACCTATATTAATATTTCACTCTCAAGTGAAAGTAAAATTAACCCGTTTGATTTGCCGCGCCCGACTGGTAAAGATTTTTCGACTGAAGATATTATTCGCGGTGCGGTTATTACCGTCAAAGGGCTTTTGCGCATCATGCTTGGCGGTATAACCACCGAAGAAGATTCCATTGTCGACAGGGCGCTCATTGAAACCTATGCCAAAAAAGATATCACGGCCGAAGCGGATCTCAATACGGTTCAGCCGCCGATCATGCAGGATTTGCAAGAAATTTTGGAAGGTATGGAAGGCTCAAGCCAGCTTATTTTGAAACTTCAGAAGTTTACCGAAGGAACATTTAGCGGCTTATTTAATTCGCCCACAAACGTGGACATGAAAAACCAATTGGTTGTATTCAGTGTCCGTGATCTTGAAGATGAGCTGCGCCCCTTAGGTATCTATGCTATTGTTAACTATATTTGGAACGTTGTTCGTAGTGAAAGCAAAAAGCGTATTCTCGTTATTGATGAAGCCTGGTGGCTCATGCAGCATGAAGATAGTGCCCGCTTTATTTATGCGCTGGTCAAACGATGCCGCAAGTATTTCCTTGGCGTGACGACGATTACTCAGGATGTTAATGACTTTTTAAAGTCGCAGTACGGTCAGGCCATTGTTACCAGCTCGTCGTTGCAGCTTCTGATGCGTCAGTCTCCGGCGGCAATTGATCTTATCCAAAAAGTGTTCTTGCTGACTGACAGCGAAAAATATCTGCTCCTCGAAAGCGGTATTGGGGAAGGTATATTTTTTGCGGGGCTTAAGCACGCCGCTATTAAAGTTGTCGCGTCCTACACCGAAGACCAGATTGTAACTACTAATCCGCAGCAGCTTTTGGATATTGAAAAAGCCAAAAAAGAATTTGACCAGCAAAGCGCCGCTTAAAAATTTGGTATTAACCTGCTTACTTATTATTTTACTGTATGCTTTCACTCCGTTCTCGTATTTTTATCATTATTGGCGTAGTTGTAGTCGTCGGACTTATAATCGGGGCTATTTTCTTTGTTCGCTCACGAAATAAAAATACGCCTGCAGGAACAAGCCAAACACCATCTTCTACCAGTACAACTCCGGGAGAAACCCTACCGATTGAAACTGGCCAGCAGCCTACAACTATTCCCGCCGGACTGCCGATTCGCGCTCGTACATCGGATGAAATTGAACAAAATGGTGCCAAACAATTAGCCCGTATTTTTGTGGAACGCTATGGAACGTATTCAACCGATAACAATTCACAAAATCTTGAAGAAGTGCGCTCGCTCGTAACCCCTGAGCTGTGGCAAAAAATTGCACCCAAAACTACCGCTAAAGCAGCTGTCTTTACCGGAGTTACCACTCAAGTAGTAACCATGGATGTTCAAAAATGGTCAGGAACAAATGCAGAATTCTTTTTCAAAACTGTCCGAAATCAACTGCAGGGAACTGTGCCAAGCAGCGTACAGCAAAATATAACGGTCTCCATGGTAAAAACAGGGGATACTTGGCTGGTCAGTAATTTTGTTTGGGGAAAATAATTTTATTTTTGCCGAAGCGTACTTTTAGTATGTTGTTTAAGCGGCTCAGTAATTTCTTAAGTTCGGTCTTGTTTCCTTGTTTTTGTGTAACGTGTTCGTCCGAAGGATCGTGGTGGTGTGAAAAGTGTCAAAAAGAATTTCCTTTTTTAGTAGAGCAGAGTACTTTAAATAAAGCCGTAGGATCCCTCGCCGGGCTTACGGCTTTATTTAATTATGAAGAAGATGGTCCGCCTGCCAAACTTATCAAAGCTCTAAAATACCAGGGAGCACTTGATACCGCCGGGCTCTGGGAAAAGTTATTTTATACTTATTTTGTTTTCCAGCCTCCGGAATGGCTCCGTCCAAGCGAAGAAGTGGTTTTAGTACCGGTCCCGCTCCATCCCGGCCGCGAGCGAGAACGGGGATTTAATCAATCGTTAGTTTTAGCTGGTCAGGCCGCTGCAAGTCTTCGGCGCCTTGGATATTCTGTACGCATCGAGCCAAAAATTCTAATTCGTATTAAAAATACGCCTCACCAAGCGCGGCTCGATAAACAAGGTCGAGAGCATAATTTGGATGGCGCATTTAAGGCTGCTCAAGCATCTGGATCAAAAAACATAATTTTAGTTGATGATGTCTATACCACGGGCAGTACGCTGGGCGAATGCGCCCGTGTTTTACTCGCGGCTGGGTGTGAAAAAGTTTGGGGTCTGGTCGGCGCACGGGGATAGTCACCCTTGCCAAAAAGCTTTTTTTAGTGTATGTATAAGGTGTCTTTGCGATCAAGCTAACAAACATTGATCCCGATTAAATATTCTTTTTTTAAAAAAGAATTGTTATTTGGGGGTAATGTTGCTCTCACGTTAGATTCCTGTTCATATCCCCGTCGAGTGATCATTACCAAGGAGAAGGTCATGACTGCAAGAAAGAACATGGTTGTTGTTGGTACTGGTGTTGCCGAGCCCGCCACCTCCTTCACGAACGAGGAGGTCATCGAGGGGTTCGACATCCGGTACCCGAAAGACCAGGGTGATTTTGAGAAGCGCGACAAGCTCTGGCCGGCTGGGCTCCCCAGACACCACTTCGGGATCGAGGCGCGTCGCCTCGACATGGTCAGGGGCGAGGGCGGTCAGCTCGTCAAGCGCAGCCGGGCAGACGGCGGTGTCAGCGGCAATGACCTGGCGATTCTCGCTGGCCGCGAGGCGATCCAGGGCATCGATCCGGCTCAAGTCGGGTTCGTCGTGGTGGCCACGGCCACTCCCGATTCGCTTTGTTTCGGGAACGATCTGGGTGCCATTCGCAAGGGCCTCGGTCTGGGTGGTCACACCAAGCTCTTTCCGCTCTCGATCGGCTGCGCCGGCCTCTTGCCCGCGCTCAACCTCGCGGAAGGCCAGCTTCGGTCGGGCATGGCGGGGCGCTACGCCCTGATCCTTGTCCAGAACTCGGCGTCGACCTACCTGGCAACGCCCGAGGTTCGGAAGAACTACGGCCCGGAGATGGGCCGGAAGGTCTGTCAGGTGATGTTCTCCGACATGGGGGCGGCCTTGCTGCTCGAGCTCCAGTCCGGAGATGTGGGATTCCTCAGCCACGACCACCAGGTCGATCTGGATTGTCCTCTCATGGATTTTCATGGAAAAGTCGGGACCCACCCGCTGGAAGACATAGCTCAAGCGTCGTTCGATATGCACGCTGATAACGTGGCCAAGAACTTCCCGCGACTCATGTACGCGGGTTGGGAGATGGTCCAACCCACACTCCGGCAGTACAATATCTCACCCGGTGACATCACGGGCCTGGCCTTTCATCAGGCCAGTTCGCTCGCCATCGATGGAGTCATCAAGCGGCTGCGTGGTCAGCTGCCTGATAGCCTGCTCGACGATCCGGCTGCTGTGCCGCGCATCATGCGCACGAAAGGCAACCCGGCCGTGGTGAGCGGCGTGTGTGTGCTTATCGATCTTCTTCGGAGGGGGAAGTCCGGCGATCTGATCGTTGGGCTGCTCGTCGGCGCCGGCGGCGGTGGCGCGCAATACGGCGGATTTGTTTACCGCCAGTCCTAAAAATAAAAAAGGGCGAAGAAGTAAAAATAAAACGCTATGCTCCGTACGCTCGAAAGGAGCGTCCGCTTAGGACATGAATGCAACAGTGTTGTTGTGTAGGTGATCCAGGAACGGTGAAAGGTGTAGGGCGAAAAGCCGATGTGTGGTATAATGATACCGTTCGCGCAAGTGAACGTTGTCAGCAAACCATCCATCGGCTTCTGTGTTTTTTATATGAATTTTACTCTAGGCTTTCAAGACTATCTTCTTTTCTTCGTCGGAGTTTTCAACTTTTTAATGAGCATCTTTATTCTGGTAAATAATCCCAAGAATAAAGTTAATCTTGCGTTTACCCTTTTTTCCTTTTTTCTCACGGTTTGGACTGTACTGCTCTTGTTATTTTTGCGCGTTCCATTTGAATACGCCGCTGTAATAATGCGCGGCATTTATGTGGCTGGGATAGGTATCGCGGTTGCGTTGTGGAACTTTGTATATTTGTTTCCGCAGCAGCAAAAACTAAGCGGACGAACGCATACGTTTTTATTTCTTGCGACTACACTTGTTTGCATAGTGTTGCTCTGGCCAGGCGGTATTGTGCGAGAAGCAATCATGCTCCCGAATGGTACGCGTTCAATCGTGCTTAACTCTTGGGGCTATTTTTTATTTGCGAGTTATTTTTCATTCTTTTATTGCGGCGCATTGTATTTGTTTGGCCGCCGGCTTACCCAAGTTGATACACTGCTTAAAAAGCAGTCGATTCCATTGTTAACCGGCATGATCATCGCGGTTATTTTTGGCGGATATTTTAACATCATTTTACCGTCACCCTTCTTTCACAACTACCTGTATATTGCATTAGGCCCATTTTTTACGTTGTTTATTGTTTCGGGCGTCGGATACGCGGTTGCGAAGTTCCAGTTTATGAATATAAAGGCGGTCGTAACCGAAATGTCACTCATCATGTTGATTTTGGCCCTTTTAGCTGATCTTGTGTTTGCTCCGACTGTCGGACAGATCGTTTTTCGTTTAGTGGTTGTTATGGTTGTAACAATCTTCGGCCTTTTGCTGATTAGGTCGGTGCTCGATGAAATTAAACAGCGTGAAGAAATTACGACGCTGGCCGAGTCGCTCGAGCAGGCTAATACGCAGCTTCAAGAACTTGATCGTCAAAAAACGGACTTTCTATCTATTGCGGCACATCAGCTCCGCACACCGCTTTCGATTATTAACGGGTATATTGAGCTTATTAAAGACGGCGGATATGGTAAAGTGGGTAAAAAAATGCGTGATACGCTGGATAATATGGATGAAAGTAACGCCCGACTTACAAAGCTCGTTGATGAATTTTTGGATATTACGCGTATCGAACAAGGCCGCACAAAGTTTACCTTTAAAGAAGCTGATATTTCGAAGGTTATTACCAGCGCTGTCGAAGAATTGCGCGACCGGGGTGAACAGAAAGGCCTTAAAATTAAGTGGACTGCACCTAAAAAACAAATTACTCCATCATTTGATGATGAAAAAGTGCGCCATGTTATTTTTAATTTTATTGATAACGCCATTAAGTACAGCACCAAAGGTTCAATTACGGTCGGGCTCGCTGAAGATGAAACAGGCGTTTCGGTTACTGTTACGGACAATGGTCTTGGATTTAATAAGATCGACGAAGCAAATTTTTTCCAAAAGTTTTATCGCGGTGAAAATGTTAAGGGCATTAATGTTACGGGCACGGGTCTTGGCCTCTATGTTTGCCGTAAGTTTATTGAAACACATGGCGGGCGCATCTGGGCGCATAGTCAGGGGCTTGGCAAAGGAAGCGAATTTGGCTTTTGGATACCCATGGTTCACAAAAATGATCCGAGTAAAGACGATGAAACTATTGCCAAAGAGCCCATCTCATCAGCCACCTTTACAGCTTAATACCGACCCTGCCTGCTCTGTTGACTTTTGGTTTGGGTTTGGCTACACTATAAAAGCTCAAAATTAACTGCTAGTGAAGAGATTGCCAGGGGGGGGGCAGATCTCGCCTAGGCTTAAAGTTGGAGAGATGGCTGAGCGGTTGAAAGCAGCAGTTTACTAAACTGCCGAACTCGCAAGAGTTCCCTGGGTTCGAATCCCAGTCTCTCCGCAAACCAGCGTACCCATATAGTAAATCAGGGAGAGGTGTCAGAGTGGTCTATCGTCCAGCTTTGCTAAAGCTGCAGGGCTTCACCGCCCTCGAGGGTTCGAATCCCTCCCTCTCCGCATGCTAAAAATACCCTGGTAACCGGGGTATTTTTATTATAGCGCTGTCGATCGTTTAGTTAGTATGGATTTTGCTGAATTACGTTCTCGAGTTTTAGAGGTTGCGCCTGGTTTAAAAAAAATTCTGGCTACGCGCGGCGGCTTGTCTTTGTTGTCGTACCACACGCAAACCATGGGAAACCCGCCGACGGTTTCGATTGAACGACAAAAAGAGCTGCTGGCTAGTATAGAAAAAAGAGTACGTCTTATCGACCCGGGTATTGTGCCGGCTGTTCTCACGGAACTGCGCGAGCATTACACCGTGTCAACTGGCGACCATCATGGGCCGCTTACGCACCCTTTTTCAGTAACGGGACAATGGAGTCGTTTAGCGGCTCTTGGCGAGCAGAAAAAGGCGGTAAATATAGTTTTATCGTGCAGCAGTATTTCGCTTAATAATTCTTCGTTTCCGCGTGGTCATTTTTTTCATACTCGATCAGGCGAGGAGCTGCGTGTATCTTTTTTCAGTCTGCGCGAGCGGCATCATCCTGTGTACGGATTAGCCGGATATGGAGAAGAAGATTTCAGGGTGCTTCGCGACCATCTGGTTCACCAAGATATTTCGTCTGAACGCCTCGAGATACTCCGCTCAACACTTGATACTATTTTTGGTTCTGCAAAGGTTCTTTCTTTGCCTACCTATGCCGAACAGATCAGTTATACCAACTATTGGCTCTGGAAAAAAATTGCCGGGCAAGAAAATGCCGCCTGTCTTTTTCTTGATCAAGAGAGTATTGTTAACGAACTTTTGGCAGAGTATCATTTGGGTCAAAATACAATACTCAATAAGTTGGTCAGCGACGCTGTTTGGTATCAGGCTTTTGAGCGTTTGTTTGATGGCTGCGTCGGGGCTTTTTCGTTCGAGGAAAGAAAGGGTACTTTTTTGTTCTGGGCACTTGTCCGAGGTGAAAGAAAATCTTTGTTACGCCAAGATGCTGCGCTAGTGTCAGAAGACGGGGAATATATGGTAGAATTAACCCCAGAAGCGCTCGGTAAGGCGCTCGGGCGTAAAGAGCTTATTCCAAGCATGGCACTTTGTTATATCGTGCTGTCATTTTATTATGGTTTACGCTGCGGAGGTGGTTTTTTGCAGGTAAGCTATTTAGCTGACATGAAAAAACGCTATGAACAGCTGCTCATGGCCACGGATGCTTTAGAGCGGGAGCTTGAAATGATTCGAGTGATTGAAACCGACTATCTGGCTGCTGATTTTGCATGTTTAAACTTGCAAACGATACATCGGATGGTGGGAGCAAGCAGTTTTGATTTTTTGTTGTATCAAGATGCCTCGACGGCCGAAGTCCTCAAAACCCTGCTGCGCTCGTGTACGCTCGGCGAAGCGGTTGATGAATTGATGCCGGAATTTTATAAAATTTTATTTCACGAAACTCCTTCGGTAGCTGTGCCTACAAAGTTTCCGCCCGTACTCTATGCCAAATAAATGCCGCGCTTGCGGCAACAACCCGACACCTCATGCGCTTGCCTGGTTTAGCGAGTCGCTCACGCTTATGCTTAATTCCCTCAATCAACTGGTTGGTAATAGTTTTATCAATCGGGGATTTAGCCGGGGTTTTGAGTGGTTCACAACGGGAGCACTGCTTTTTTTTCGAAAAATAGGTGTCGTCAAAATTAATACTGATCCAGCACAAATTCCTGGCTTACGCGGAAAAGTGCTTTGGGATGAAGCGGTAAAAAGAGGAATACCCATTCACACCATACTATTTGCCGGGAAAGGCACTGACACTTACGGCGTGACTATTGGCAAAAAACAGCTTTATTTTTCAGGTATTCCGCGGCTACCTCATACACCAAGCGGTTCTGAATGGTGGATGGATGATAAAGCGATTTTAAAAAAGAAATTACAAGCGGCGGGTCTTCCGGTAGCGCGCGGCGGAGTTTTTTCACGATATTCACCGCTCGTAAAAATGTTCGCTGCCCTTGAAAAGCCTGTGATTATAAAGCCGCGGCTTGGTTCACGAGGTCGGCACACCACAACAAATATTTTTGAGGAAAAAGATTTGTACAAGGCATTTAAAAGTGCGAAGCAGTTGTGCTATTGGGTTATTATGGAAGAGCATCTCGTTGGGAGCGTTTATCGCGGTACGTGCATTGATGGAGTGCTGGTGGGGGTTTTGCGCGGCGACCCGCCTCGAATTACGGGCGACGGCATCCATACTATTAACGAACTGGTGGTTGAAAAAAATAATCATAAACATCAGCAAGTACATGATGTCGTGCTTGGCAGCGAGCATGCTGAATTTTTGGCTCGGCAAGGGCATACATTCGACACCGTACTTCCGGCAGGAAAAACGATTGATCTGATTGAAAAAATCGGCATCTCCTATGGCGGGTATAGTGCCGAAGTTACCGCTGTGGTGCACCCAGAAATTAAACGTAGCCTCGAGGCGGCTGCCCGCATCGTTGGCGATCCAATTTTAGGTTTTGATTTTATCATTGAACATATTGCCGATGATCCAACCCGTCAGAAATGGGGGATTATTGAATGCAATGGCGTGCCTTTTATCAATCTGCATCATTTTCCTATTGAAGGCGCGTCAAATAATGTTGCCCGGCATGTATGGGATTTTGTTGAAAAAAATATTGATCAATTTTAATTGTGGTATGTTCTCTCAAAAAGAAAAAAAGTGTGCACATCTAAAATATTCTTTACTGATTATTTTTAGCGCCTGTCTTTTTCCTTGGGCTGCACTGGCATATACCTCGCCCGGACAGCCAACCGGGTATGTAAATGACTACGCCGGGGTTCTAGCGCCAACGGATCGGATAATTCTCGAAGAAAAATTACACCAGTTTAATGCCAGCACGACAAATGAAATTTCTGTAGTGACGGTGCAAACTACCGGGGAAGATCCTATTGAAGACTATGCTGCAGCTCTGTTCAAGGAATGGGGGATTGGAACCAAAGATGCTAATAACGGCATCTTAGTTCTTGTTGCGGTGCAAGATCGGGCAATGCGTATCGAGGTAGGGTATGGGCTTGAAAGTACCATTACCGATGCGTTTGCTGCCAAAATTATACAAGGAACTTTAAGGCCCGCCTTTCAAAAAAATAACTATTACGGCGGCCTTAATGACGCCGTTTCACTCATAATTCAGCGAATAACTGAAGCTGGTCCCTCGTTTCCTAAGCGGCAACCTGGCCCATATGACTTTGTGTATGGTCTTATACTTTTTGGCGCTGTTATAGCATTTTTCTTTTTTATTGTTTACAAATTAATTGGCCCAGGTAAAAGGCTTATAAAAAAAATACGCAATGCAGCCGCGAAGAGCGCGGCTTCACCTACTAAAAATGACGACGATGACGACACGCCTTCGTCTCGAGGACCGGGCAGTACATCAGCACATTCAGGTACTACAAGTGGAAGTAGTTTTGGAGGCTTTGGCGGCGGAGCATCGGGCGGGGGCGGGGCAAGCGGCAGGTGGTAATCAGTGGATAACTTTCTGTACATTTCTCGTGATCAGAGTACAGTAAAAAATGTACCGTACGCACGGTATTTTTTATTCTTAATCTTTATTGTATGGGTATCATACTTTGGATTATCTTTGGAGGTATCGTAGGCTGGGTTGCATCACTCATTATGAAAACCGATGGCTCGCAAGGACCGCTTCTGAACATCATCGTCGGTATCATCGGTGCGGTACTGGGGGGCTGGATCATGAGCTTTATCGGCAAGTATGGTGTGACCGGATTTAACTTGTATAGTTTTTTGGTGGCGCTTCTCGGTGCAGTGGTGCTTATTGCAATTGTTAAAGCAATTCGATAAAAAAAGAATATTAAAAAATCATCCTGCAAGGATGATTTTTTAATACTACTATTTAGAAGATTTTGGTCCAAATAGTAATTCCCGAAAAGACACCGAAAAAGATAAAGGCAACGATTATAGCCAAGCGACGCGCAATGTGAGGCTGAATTTCGTCGGGAAGTTCTCGGTAGTTGAGTATGTTAACTAGCCCGATATGCACAAACATGCAGACCGCATTAATGACGGCGCTCAGCGTCAAAAGGGTGAGAGGTTCTTTTATTCCGAAGGAAAAGACGGCAATACCAAATAAAATTTGAATCCAGAGAAAAATATAATAGAGTTTGGAGATTGAAAAAAGTTTATTTTTTGCCATGACCCGGGCTGCGTAATTTTCTGAACAAATTCTACTGGTAGAATCGAATACGGTAAATTGTGTCGAAAAAAGCATGATCGCAGTCACAAGCGCAAAGAGCGTTCCGATAGCGGGTGCAGTTCGCTCGCCAATAACGCGTGCTTCGTTTATTACAAACCGTATTCCTTCCGCGTTGCCTGCCAGGCCAAAGGTGGTAGTATAAGCTAATAGCAGGAGCAGCAGCATGGTTAAGGCTCCGGTCGCGTAAAAAACCAGGGCGTGTTCGCGATTGACTGCTTTCCACCAGCCTTTAAAGAGAGATATGTTTTCCGCAGTAGGATAAAACTCAAAACCATTTAAGTTTACTTTTTGCGTACTGCCCGCAAAAAGCCCTTTAATTTTTTCAGTGTAGTAGCCCATGCCATACCCTTTTTCGCGAATGTAGCTGGATTGAGTAAGGTTGAGGTTGCCGGCAGCGCCGCTAAAGGCGAAGGCGGCGAGGAATGAAGCCAGCGGAATTCCAGTCGGTAAGAACCAATAGCCGTTCCCGGAACCAATAAGGCCGCGAGCAAGGTCGGACCAATCTGTGGCTTTGGCTAAATAGAGGGTCAGAATAAGTATTGATGGTACGCCGATGCCTATGATTATTTGAGAAAATTTTTCGACGGTCGAATAAATGTATTTGCCAAAACTAAGTATGAGGCCGATAAGGAGTAGGAGTACGATCGCGATAATGGTGCTGTTACCGCCAAAAATTGAGGCAAGTAAAAAGGCGGATGAAGCGATAATTCCAGGCCAGCCAAAGCCCAGTAAGGTTGAAAAAATAAGCCAATAAGGGACATAGTTCCATCGTCGCGCGAGCCCGATAAAAACACTTTCGCCTCGGGCTAAACTGTACCGTTCAATTTCCATGTTAATAAAATATTGGAAAGTGATGCCAAGCAGTGCGCCCCATACGATCCCGAGTCCCCAGTTAGAAGCGAGATAGGGCCAGAGAATAATTTCGCCCGAACCAAGACCCAGGCCGAGCAAAATAAAACTCGGGCCTAATAATTTTTTAAAATGAGGCGGAGGGGGTAGTGTTTTGTGTTCACGTTGAAGCATAGAGAATTAATGCTAGTGTATCATTTTTCTGTAATATATCAAAATAAAGTATTTCTTTCCTTTGGCGCTGCGCTGGTATATACTATCGTTACATTTTTATACACTCTATATACACTATATGAAAACAAATTTTGTCGCGTATTTTGCAACGCTTGTACCCCTTCTAGCGCTTGATGCGCTATGGCTCACCATGATGGCTAAACGTTTTTATGCACCGCGTTTAGGTAGTTTGATGGCAGCCTCCCCAAACTTCTTGCCGGCCGGAATTTTTTATGTGGCGTACGCCGCCGGAATCGTTTGTTTTGTTGTTTTGCCCGGGTTAAAAGGCGAGTGGGGGTTGGCTAAATTTTTTCTGTTAGGAGCGTTTTTTGGCGGTATTGCCTATGCAACCTATGATTTAACCAACCAAGCCACACTCCGCAATTGGCCGCTGGCAGTAACAGCGGTTGATCTCGTGTGGGGTGCCGTTCTTACCGGGGTGGTGAGCTGTGTGGCGGCGCTTATTACTCGGGCGCTTAAGTAGGTGACAGTTGTTTTTTAACGAGAAAAACGCTATACTAGAGCGGAAAGAAGTGTCTTAATTATTAAAACTATTTCTATGGAAATAAATCTTTTGGCAGTGCTCGCATGTGGTATTGTTTCGATGGTAATCGGTTACGTTTGGTATGGACCGCTTTTTGGTAAAAAATGGATGGAAGTGACCGGGGCTGACAAAATGAGCCCTGAAGAGTGTAAAAAAATGCAAAAGGCTGCCGGACCCTTATACGGCATTCAGTTTTTGTTAACACTTTTTCAAGCTTATATCTTGGCCGGCTATTTGATCGGCTGGAAAGAAGTTTCAGGACTCCATCAATCGCTCCTTATTTGGGCGGCATTTATTATGCCGGTTGTTGCCGGAGCAAGCATGTGGAACAATGATTCAAGAAAAATCGCCTGGATGAGATTTCTTATTCAAGCTGGGTACCAATTGCTGCTGTTTGTGGTTTTTGGGCTTATTCTCAGTTATTGGAAATAAAGTATATGTCATGGATTGTACTCGGGCTTTTATCGGCTGGTTTTGCGGCCCTGGTGGCTGTGTTTGGCAAGCTTGGACTCAAAAATGTGGACGCCACACTTGCTACAACGCTCCGCGTTATCATCATGACTATCTTTTTTGTTATCGTAAGTGCTGTTCTCCATAAATATAAATTGCTCAGCGCTGTTGATAATAAGGCGCTCGGATTTATCGCGCTCTCTGGTATCGCCGGGGCGCTTTCGTGGTTATGCTATTTTGCAGCACTCAAGATGGGGCCGGCTGGAGGTGTTGCGGCGCTTGATCGCTTAAGTGTTGCTTTTATTATCGTTCTTGCAGCGTTATTTTTGGGTGAAGCGCTCACACTTAAAAGTGTAGTAGGCGGCCTGCTCATTGCTGCGGGGGCAATTTTATTTGTTATATAAATACGCAGCTATGGAAAATAAAAATCAAACGGTTATTGCGGGTCTGGTGATGCTTGTCCTCGGCGCTGTACTTGGCTACAGTGTGCGGGTAATGCCTAAAGCAGAAGTGAAAGCCCCGACTCAAGAGTATCCTGCGCGCATGGATGATATGGGGCATGGATCGATGAGCAAAATGATGGATGATATGGCTGCCGGGCTGAAAGACAAAACCGGAGATGATTTTGACAAGGCCTTTCTTGATGAAATGATTGTGCACCACGAAGGAGCGGTGGATATGGCCAACACAGTGCTCGAAAAATCTAAACGAGAAGAATTACGAAATCTCGCCAACGATATTATTGCTGCACAAACGACCGAGATCGAACAGATGAATGCGTGGAAAAAGGCATGGTTTAAATAGCAACCAAAATAAAAAAGTCCCTGTGTATTTCTCAGGGACTTTTTTTATTATTCAAGCTCTTTAATATCAGCCCGATATTTTTCCGTAGTTTTAAGAACATTGTCGCCGTAGAATCGGTATTTGGTATTGGTTCCGCCCGAGAAGTAGCGCATGGCTGCCTTCCAATAGCCATCGTCCGTGCCATTAGCGCCATTAGCCTTGAGGAGTATTCCCGCTGCGACGAACGCGTCGCGAATGTCCCAGGGGTCGGCCGGTTTGCCGGTAAGTTTGGTTACCTTGTCTTTGTACCCCATCCAGGTTGAGGGAATAAACTGTGCCGGCCCCATAGCGCCGCCCCAGCCCAGCTGACTGCCATCTTTATTTTTCATCGGGCAGGAAACGGGTGTGATGTCGATGTTGCGGCCAAGCTCGGCGGTAATTGTTTTAAACGGCTCTTGATCACGGTCGGGTTTCATAATTACTTTCCAGCTTTTTTCAGGCGGATCATTCAGGCGATTGCACGTGCCCACATTTTTACCGAGCGATGACTCTTGCGTCAAAATCGCTAGGAGAAAGGCGGGCTCAACGCCGCTAATCTGACTGCTGACCCATTTGGCGATAGTGACTGCCTCGCCAAAATCAATTTGTTTGCCGCCGCCGAGAAGCTCGTACATGCGGCTTTTAATTGCTGCCGCCTGTTTTTGATTATCGGCCAGTAATTTTTGATAGTCAGCTTCTTTCCCTTGGGTTTCTTTTAAGAGGCTGTTTTGTTCGGATACTTTGTCGGTTAGGGCGCTTTGCTGCATTTTGGTAACGCTCAAGATGTGCGCAGCGTCGTCTTCTTGCTCGCTATAGGCGTTTTTTTGTTCTGAAAGTTCGCCGGCTAATTTTTTGGTCTCATTAGTCACGATGGCTACGTTTTTGAGCAGTGTTTGATAATTCGTAGCTTCAATAAAAGCGTCGCTCCACCCGCCGGCTCGAGCTAATTTAAAAATGGGTAATTCGCGGTCTTGTTTGTTAACGAGGCGCAGCAGCTCGCCAATCTGAACCTTGAGCCGCTCTTGCTGGGCGATATTAGAATTTATTTTTTTCTCAGTGGCTGCTAATTGTTTTTGTACCTGCGTTAATTCGAGCGCTGCCGCTTTAATTTGCAATTTAAGTGCTGATTGTTCTTGCTGAAGCTGTTTTAATTTATTTGCTAAGGTATTCTTTTCACCTTTGGTGACGGCGATTTGACTCTGGAGCGCGTCAATTTGCGCTTGTACTGCGGCTAAATCTTGTTCCAACTGGGCCTGCTCGGCGGCAATATCTGTTTCGGCGACTGCAAAATAAGGCGTCGCTAGGATCGCGCCAATACTGACTATGGAGATAAGAGCTATTTTTTTGAACATGGTATAGGGCAGTGTACCAATTTTTTACATTTCTTTCAATCCGTAATCTTTACAGTGTTTTTCAAGTATGATTAGATAGTTATTCAGTTTATTTTTAAGTTCTACACGTATGATTGATCATACATCGCTTAACGTGAGTAATTACGAAAAATCCAAAGAATTTTACAGTAAAGCCTTGGCCCCACTGAATTATAGTATGCTTATGGATATTCCCGAAATGCAAGCAGCTGGATTTGGGGCAAATGGCAAACCAGATTTATGGATAAGCCAAAAAGAGCACCGTGGAACAGTTCACGTTGCTGTAACCGCTGAAAAACGTTCGCTTGTCGACGCCTTTTACAAGGCGGCGCTTGAGGCGGGCGGTAAGGATAACGGCGCTCCAGGGCTTCGCAATGAATACCATGCAAATTACTATGGTGCCTTTGTGTATGATTTTGATGGTAATAATATTGAAGTTGTTTGTCATAAACCAGAATAAAAACAATAAAAAAATACTCCGCCTTTGCGGAGTATTTTTTTATTGTTTTTAACTTTTTCGTTTATTGTGGAGTAGCATTTCAACCGCATGCTCGAGTGAGCCGGCGAGCGTAACTTGGCCGCCATTTACAAAGAAAATTTCGTCGGCATTTTCAATTGTATTCAGGCGGTGCGCGATAATAACTCGGGTGGTAGTTGTCGGTAATTTTTTAAGCACTTCTTCTAGTAACTGTTCGGTTACCGTGTCGATATTGGCCGTAGCTTCGTCGAGAATAAGGAGTTCAGGTTTGCGCAGTACCGCCCGAATAAAGGCGACCATCTGGCGCTGACCGAGACTGAGGGAGTCGCCGCTACTCTTAACTTTCGTAGCCAGGCCTTCGTCAAAGCGTTCGAGTAAGTGATCGAGCCCAGCTTCGGTAAGTGTTGCTAATAATTTTTCGCTCGAATATCCTTCGGCACTTTCGGTGCCATACACAATATTTTCACCAACCGTACCGCTAAATAAGAATGGTTCCTGGAGAATAAAACCGATTTTTTTAACGCGTTCAGCATCGGTGTAACTCCGAATATCTTGTCCGCTGAGGATCACCGTGCCTTCCGTCGGCTCGTACAGGCGGGCCATGAGGGACGCGGTCGTAGTTTTGCCGCCACCGGTCGGCCCTACCAAAGCGTAGGTTTTACCGGGCTCAAGGATAAAGTTGATATTATGTAATACTTCTTTGCCGTCCGGGTAGCCAAATTTAACGTTTTTAAATTCCAAAAGTCCGTGAGCGCCTGGAATTTTTTCGCTCGCGATAACCTGCATGTCAGAGTCGAGCGATAAAATATCGCTAATACGATCCCAGCTGGCGAGCGCCACTTGGAAGCTGCTCCAGAGCTGCGCGATTTGGCGGAGTGGGTCATAGAAGCGTACCAGGTAGCTGAGGAAGCTGATCAAGAGACCCAGCGTGAAGTTGCCGATCGTAATCAAGTAGACACCGTAGGCAATAACAATGAGCTGAGCTAAGTTGGAGGCGAAACCATACAGTGGAGTCAGGAACACCGTGTTTACGATGCCGGCTTTAACCGAAGTTGTATAAGCATCGTTGTTAACTTCGTTAAATTTTTCACGGAAATAATCACGGCGATTAAAGGCGATGATGGCTTTGAAGTTATTAAGGCTTTCTTGAATTTCGGCACTCAGGCCGCCAATACTTTTGAGACTGAGGGCATTTTGTTTTTTAATCCAGGGCGAAATTGCCTGAGTAAAAACAAGTAAGACAGCCGCCGGGAGTAGGGAAGCAGTGCCGAGGTGCGGACTCAGGATAATAATAAAGGCGCCGGCACCGATAATCATGAAGAGACTGGCAACAAACTGTACCAGGGCTTGGGAAAAGAATTGGTTCAATTTATCCGTGTCGTTATTGATGCGTGAAATCAGGTCACCGGCTTTGTTCTGGTTAAAGAAAGCGACCGGCAGTGTTTGGAGTTTGTCAAAAATATTGCGGCGCAAATTGAATAGCGTGCGCTGACCAACACCGCCCATCGTAATGGTCTGGATATAACTGGTGACCAAACTTACCAAGTACATGGCGAGTAAAATACCCGAGTAGACGACAACGCCGTGGAATTGCTTGGTAACGATATACCTATCAATCGCCTGTCCGATCAAAATAGGTGCGGCCAGGTTCATGCCGGAATTAATCAGAATTGCTACCGATGCCAACGCCAGATTCTTTTTTTCAGGCGAGAGGAGTGGCCAGAGGTTTTTGAGCTGGGCGAGTGTGCTGGTTTTTGTACTCAGCTGGTCTTTGGTTTTATTAAGCGTGTAATTCATAGGTGTTGGTGCTACGCTGAGAATTATAAATTTGAACGTATTCAGGGCATGACTCCATGAGTTCGTCATGGGTGCCTTTCCCGAGTATTTCACCCTCCATGAGGAGAATGATTTGGTCATAGTGTTCGACCGAGGCGATTTTTTGAGTTACCGATACGAGGGTTAGCTCCGGATAATTTTTTTCGAGATTATCCAAAATTCGTTTTTCAGTGCTGCCGTCAACGCGGGCAGTAAAGTCGTCGAGGTATAAAATTTTTGGATCAAGTGCCAAGGCACGCGCCAGCATGATGCGCTGTTTTTGTCCGCCCGATAAACTGGCACCGCGTTCTGAAACGATCGTGTCGAGTCCTTGAGGAAGTTCGTTAATAAAGTCGGTCAATTCGGCCGTATCAATAGCTTTTTGCAAGGCTTCGTTGGTAACCGTCGTACTAAAAGCGATATTTTCACGAATAGTGAGGTTGAACATGATGCTGTCCTGAAACACAAAACCAACCTGGCTATGAAAATTTGTTTTTTCGTAGTCGTTAATATTAGCGCCATCATAGGTGATGGTGCCTTTGGTTGGCTGGAGTAATCCGATCAGCAAATATAATAGCTGTGTTTTTCCAGCAGCCGTTGGGCCGATAATAGCGGTTTTACTTTTGCGCTGCATGGTAAACGACACATCTTTAAGTGTTGGCTTCTCACCAAAAGTAAGGGTAATGTCGTTTGCCGCGATCGCGCCTTCAAGGGCACCGCTCTTTTGACCAACAGCCGCTTCTTCTGGCGCATCAAGCACTTCGCTAACACGCTGATACGAAGCAGTAGCCTGGGCAATCACGTTGCTCATAAAGCCGATAATGATAATCGGGAAAATAAGAATGGCAATGTAACTGTTGAAAGCGGCAAAGCTGCCGAGCGTCATGGAACCTTGGATAACAAAGTGTCCGCCTAAGAGAAGAATGGCAAGCGTGGCGAGGTTGGCTACAAAGGTGATAATCGGAATCATTGAAGCAAACAGTTTCAAGATGCCAAAACCGGTGTTAAGCGCATCGGTATTGGCCGCACGGAATTTTTCATGCTCGCGCGCTTCGGAATGCAGCACGCGAACAATTGCAGCGCCAAGAATGCTTTCGTTAATAACTTTATTGAGCCAGTCAATAATTTCTTGACGTTTTTTAAAGAGGGCGCTAATTCGTTTGAAGACGACAAAGAATGTGCCGCCGATAAGGGGAATAATCATGAGTACAACGAGGGCGAGTTTCCAGTCAGTCAGGAGGAGTAACGTGCTCGCGCCAACAATAAGAAAGAGTGAGGACACGAGTGAAACGATCGCCATTGAGACAAACAATTTAATCGAGTCGATGTCTGATGTTAAGTTGGTCAGAAGTTTACTGGGCGAAGCGGTTTGAATATACGTATAACTCTGACGCGAAATTTTGGCCGCTGTTTTTTCGCGCAGGTCACGAGCGACACGTTCCGAGGCATAGGTTTGCACCACGCTTTGGAGCGCGGTAAATACCAAAATGCCCACACCCGCCAAAATAAATTGGGTTAGTGTTGTGCTGAGCGAATACGTGCCGCGGGTGAAGGTGTCGATACCGTGGGCGGTAATTTTGGGTACCACGAGGTTGATCGCGTTCGCTGCTATCGCGAGCACGACGAGTAGGATTATTTGTCCGCGGTAGTCTTTGAGCAGACTAAAAAGGTTTGCCTTAGGCTTTGCTGGATTGTCTGTTTTAGGAGGTCGAGGCATAAAGTTAAGCAAGATGGGAAATAATTTTTTGTTGTAAACGGTAGAGCTCGCGAACCTCGGTATCGGAGAGGGGTTTGAAAAGTTTGGCAATAAGCGCGAGGTGATTTTTGCGGGCTGCGGCCAGTTTCTTCTTACCCCGGGCGGTAAGAGCAACTGAAATTTTGCGTCGGTCGAGCGGGTCTTCAGTGCGTTCAAGCAGCCGTTCGCGTACCAACCCGTCCACCAGCTGCGTTGCTGCGCTCGACGACATGCACAGGAGTTCGGAAAGTTCTTTGATGCTTTTGGGCCCTTCGTGCCAAAGGGTCAGCATGATTCCGATTTGGGCCGGTGTTATGCCGGAGTGCGAACCGTTCTGCTTCGCAGGGCGCATGAGTCGCTTGAGTACGCTCATGTTTTCTAAAAATAAAGGCAGTATTTCATTGCGGTGCATAGATGTATATTACGTAAGTTGCTTAATAATATACCTGCTTACATAAAACGTGTCAATGGGTGAGCAGAACCTTGACATATGAGCACAAAAAAGATAGAATGAGCTGTTTTCCGTATGCAAGCGCGCGGTGCGCTGTAGACGGGAGCACAACGCATCCATGCTGTATGAGGTGAGCCTATGCGTCAGTATCTGGCTGTGTATCCACTGAGAGCCTTGGCCGTGGCTGTGCTGCTTGGAGCGCTGCTCCATATGGTCTATCGCGATCAGTTCCAGCGTCACACCTACTACATCCTGCGCTACGACAACGTCATCGAGTCGAAGCTCGAGGTGCAGCCGCCGCGCGACACCATCTGCAACTTCGTGAATCTGGCGCCGCCCGGGTTGCAGGAGTGGTCGCTGTCGATCGATACCGTTCGCGGCAGCGGAGCCAAGGCCTATCTGCTCACGCACAAGCAGGTCGGTGGCGGGAACATCAACGATGCCCAGCAAATGATCTTCGACTTCCTGCACCCCGAGACAAGGGGGCAGGGGATCCGCGTGCGGCCCTGCGTCGACGACGACCGCTAGACGCCCGAAGCACAAAGGCAGCTACCGCCCCAGGCAGCAAGGCATCGGTCGAGACGCCTTTCAAAAAGTCTCGACTCCTGTACTCAGCATTGAAAAAATTTTGAGTATATGAAAGTATAATGAAAGAAATATTTTGTGGGTAAACTTATGACAGTCTTGCTGTCAGAACCATGCCCACAAAAGGAGGCCTATCGTGAAGAAGCGTTTGCTAGTCGCTGCCTCGGTCATTACCTGCCTTTTCATCTGGTTCCTGGGTGCCGTCCCGATGATCAACGACCTCATCATCCCGAACGAGGAGCACGTCCTGACCTTCTACCTGGCCGGTGACTCCGCGCGCTACGTCTACATGGGCGACAGCGCGCCGTCCAGCGAGCAGCTCGACTGGCTGATCGCCACGAGCCCCGTCGCGACGGCCTGGAAGTACGAGATCGTCAAGAAGACATCGGGTGGTCGTCGGCTGCAGGTGGTCTACACCGCCACCGGCGAGGGGCTCGAGTACCTCTGCCCGGCTTCACTTGATCCTTCGCGTACCGCCGGGATGAAGTATCAGATCACCGATCTGTGCCCGATGGCGGACAAGCTCCTCGGGCGCAAGCGCCGCGAGAACGAGGCTCGGTGTATCGGGTACAGCTACCGCTACTGCGACGACCTCCGGCTGCGCCTGCCGTTCTAGCGGCGCAGCACTCCAACCAACCCGCATCAGAACCGATTCAGTTCGGAACACTTCTGGTGCGGGTCCTTTGTTTTTAAAATAAAAAAATCAACCGGTGTTGGTTGAGAAATGGAAGACCGGCCGCGCGCTCCTTGTGGTGGGTTCGCGCGGCCGGCACTGTGACGTGTTTCAGCTCTTGTTCTTCCCCTCGAGCTCCGGGAAGTTGATCTGACTCGTCGCGAAGCAGGCTCCCTCGATCTGGTCGCTGACCTTGACGGTGATGCGCAGGCCGCGCGTCGGCTTCAGGCGCAAATCGAGGGCGTGGGTGGGCAGGTCCGTGCTGCGCTTGCCCTCGAGGCGGCTGATCGCGAGCTCGGCGAGGTTGAGGTCGGAGACGAAGATGATGCCGACGAGCGACGTGCCGCTCGCTTCGGCGCCGACCTCCTCGGAGCGGTGGTCGAGCACCTTCGCGATGCTGAGGAGGTGCGTGGCGTACTCGTGGATGTAGGGGATGACCTCGGAGAGGAGCCTGGGGTTCTGCCTGAGCACGATCTTCACCGACTTGGAGGTCGGGGGCGCGGAACCGCCGTTTTGCGCGAGCCGTATGATGGCATCGCGGCTCGCGGTGCTGAGATGAGTCGCGTTCCGGAAGAAGTCCCCGAAGTAGCTGGCCATCTGCATGGAGCGCGGCTCGTCGCCGAAGCCCTTTTCGAAGAGCTTGGCGCAGTCACGGCTCACCGAGTTGTTGCTGATCCCGATGTGGCCGATGCTCTCCTTTCTGGCTCTCATCTGCAGGCTGAGCAGTCGCCCGACGGCGATGAGGTGGGCGCGTGCCTCGATCGAGAGCTCGCGTCCATCGTGCAGTGGCTCTTGCAAAAAAAGCACTTCGTGGGTCGTAGACATGGTTGCTTCCTCCAGCGATTTTCTGCAGCTGTTGTGAAGGGTGTTCTCTGAAGGCAGGTTTTTAACCCTAGCCAACAGCATAGTTAATCACAAAATTACGACCATGTCAATATAATAAAGGTTCAAAATTATTTTTAAAAAATAAAAAAACCAACCTCATTAAGGATGGGAAATTTCTCGTCGGCCGCGATCAGTAGGCTGATGCGGCCGACGGTAGTTAGGTGGTGAGGGTGGGCAAGACGATGCGTTCGATGCGGTCGAGCACCGGCCCGCCATCTTTTTGCCGAAAGATGGCTTGATGCCCTTCATCTTCGCGGAGCAGATCGATAGCCAAATTGTGAAGTAGGTCGTCTCCCCGTATGCCGTTCAGGTAGCGGAACATTCCTTCCACAAAGCTAAAGCGATTGGCGAGCCAAAGACCAGCTATCTTTTTGTCCGGAAAGACTCCGGCCACATGTGCTAGCTGGGCAAGGATGCTCGTAATCTCGGTTGCACCACGGCGGAAGTATTCTTGGATACACTGGCGCACCCGAGCCGGCTGCGTTTGGAAAAGTCCGGCCATACTGCGCGGTGTAACTCGTCCGTATGCCTCCTGACACTCAGAGAGTAGGCTCTGGTGCTGGCTGGCCGACAGTTCGTAGCAGCTCGAAGACAGGTCGTCGAGACAGGGCCGCTGCTCTGTTTGAATGCGGTACTCAAGCTCTGCTTGTATACGTGCGGTAGCCACGAGTGCCGATTGCTGTGTGCCTGTCACAGCGAACGCGAGCTCTTCGTGGCTGATAGCCAGGTAAGCATCAATCGCTCGCCCAAGCGCGGTCATTGCTGCGCCGTCGGCGGGTGAAAGATCGGGCGCCCCACTTTGAGCGCCATAGAATATGAGGACGGTGAAATCCTGCATGTGACGCTCCGTTGTAGTTAATGGTTCCATACCTTATTTTAAGGGTTTTGTCAATGCTTATTGAGTAAAAAAATTTTTGACGGCGGTGGAAAAACCAGTTGACTGATTATTGTTTTGTGGGTGGCGGTATGAAATAATATGGATGAAAAATTTATTTATTAATTATGCATATGGAGAGTGATCCAAAAAAAACGGCTCTTAAAAAAATGGAAATTACGTTCGTTATTTTAGTTGGTTTAATAGTGATACTTTTTTTAATCATGTGGGGTTGGCCAAAATATCAAACCTGGAAATTTAATCGCGATCTCGCTGCGCTTCAGGCCGAAGAAGAGCGGCCGTACCTCGAAGACACCTATGGCGGTGCAACGCCCAAAGAGACGTTAGAATTATTTATCACTGCTGTTGAAAAGGGAGATTATGATTTGGCAAGTAAATATTTTATTTTGAGTAAGCAGGAGGAGTGGAATAAAACTCTTAAAAAAGGAGGGCAAGAGAATAAATTACAAGAATTGTTAAAAGTGACCAAAGAAGGGGTTGAGGAAATAAAAACAAGAGAACCGCTTTGGTTAAGGATGAATAAATACAATTTCTCAACTGAGAACAGAGTGTTATTTGATTTTGCAAAATATCCGAATGGCAACTGGAAAATAGCTGAATTGTAGGGTTTATGAAAAATATAAAAAAGAAAGCACGTTTCTTTTTATTTGCTCTGGCAGTTTTATTTTTTACTCAATTAGCTTGTCCCAAAATTGCACTTAGTTACGCAACTAATACAACGCACCCTGCTCTAACTGATCAAATTGTTGATTTTTATAACACTTCATTCCCTGATCAAAAAATTACTTCTAAGGATAAAGAGCAAATAATTAAAGGCTCAATCGATGAAGATACACCGCCGCGTTGGCTCAATCATTTTTATGACCCCACGACTAACGACGGATGGCTCGCTCAAAATTTAGGCATAATTCCTCAGGGAGTGCTTCAGGTTTTTACTAAAGTATTCTTAAATGCTAATACCGAAATACTCTCTTCCAAAAAATGGGCTCATGCTGAACTTTTGCAAACTAAATACTCAGATTTTGGTGGTAATAACACGTGGGAAAACGGGGTGCGTGCTTATGCCGAGGGTGATACTGACAAAGCTTATTATATTTTAGGTCACATTCTTCACTTGCTCGAAGACGCTACCGTGCCCGATCATACCCGTAACGATACGCATGTACATGATGCTAGTGCGATAACGCAGGATGGTGGAAGCCCTTATGAAGATTTTGCGGATCAGTTTTCACGTGGAAATTTAAAACTATCTCCTCATTTATTAAAAAATAAGGAACAGCCGGTAATTTTTGGTTCACTTGATGCTTATTTTGATGACCTGGCTAGTTACTCAAATAATTATTTTTTTAGTGAGCATACTATCAATTCTTATAAATATTCGAAACCGCAAATATTAATAGAAGAAAATGGTTATGGATATGCAAACGATAAAGAAGGTAAAAAATTTCCCTTAGTCAGCGTTAGAAGTATATTTGATAAGAATACTTTCACTTTTGCAAAAAAATATTCTCTTATTGATAATGCTGATAATCCTCTAGTTCTTTCCGCCTACTTCACCCGCCTCTCCACCGCAGCTGTTCTCGACGGCGCAGGAGTTATTAAGCTTTTTAAACAAGAAGGTGAAAATGCTAAGAAAAACCCGGCATTATTGCCGCCCATACCAACTACGGTTAAGGGGAATAAAATGTACTCACTCGGGTTTGGCTATATTTTGCCAGCGGTAACTTTTTTGCAAAATAGTTTTAATTCGTTATTTGATACGCCGGCTCCTTTGGTGCAAACTGAGAACATTAGTCTTCTGAGCCCTCAACCTGTAGCCGCTGATCCGTATGGGCCAGAGCTGCCAACTATTCCCAAGCCCGCAGCTCCAGTCCAGGCGCCTAAAAAAGTTATTCAGACTCCAGCGCAGGCTGTGCTTGGCCTTAAAATAGAAGCTCCAATTGATCCTGTAATAAAAGTGATAACCCCGAAGCCGACACTTGTCCCTAAAAGTAGTACTCCTGATACAAACGGTGGAAGCGCTACAAGTGCTATGCAGGCTGAAAATGTTGCGGATAGTGTGGTGACGACTACTCTTTTTACTACTACAACGATTGATGTTATAGCGTCGAGTACTCTTCCTGCGAGCACATCTAGTGTTGCAGCAGTCCCAACAACCTTAACTGCTACTTCAACGTCTTCTACTGAACCGGTTCTACCCATCGTTGATACAAGTGCTCCAAGTATCCCGGAAATTAACGTAGTTTTTTTGAAGGAGTCAGTGAGCCCAACGCTGCAAGTTACCCTGAGCAGTACCGATACTGGGTCGCCAGTGATACTTTACGATCTTTCATTAAGTACAACGACAAGTACAGAAAAAATATGGCAAGATGTTGCTACTTCGACAACCAGTACCGTTTTTAAACTTCCAGTAATCAGGGGTACGAAATACTTTTTACGTGCTCGGGCTAGTGATGCATCGGGCAATGTTTCCGAGTGGAGTACCGTGACAAGTATCCTTATTCCGCATACTCAAGAGGTGGTCATTAACGAAGTGGATTGGGCAGGCACGAACAGCGAGTACTCGAGTAACCAGTGGATAGAATTATATAACACGACGGATAATCCGATTGATCTTACGGGTTGGAAAATTTTTGTTTCTGGTCAGCCAATGGACATCGCTTTAAAAAATAAATTTATCGCTGCTCACGATTATTTTTTACTTGAAAGAAGTAATGATGAGGTGGTGCGTAATATTCCAGCTGATGCACTCTATTCCTTAGCGTCTGGTTTTAATCCAGCGGGTAACATTATTAATCTTGTTAAAAATACCGGGGAATTAGTTGATCAAATAGATTGCGCCATCGGTTGGTTTGCTGGCGATGCGCAAAAATATCGTACCATGGAACGCCTTAAGGTCGATCAGGCGGGTAATGACCCGGCTAATTGGCAAAGCAGCCAAGGGCAGCGCGGCATTGGCCGTTCGTATAATGGGGGAGATATTTTGGGTTCACCGCGCCAGTCAAATTTCGGTTTTCTGTTCTTAACAGGCCGCCAGGAAGAAATAAATCAGGTCCTAACGAAAAATAATAATCCCTATATTTTAGGTTCTTATGAAATTCCGGCGGGACATACACTGACGATTGAGCCGGGTGTGGTTATTAAAAGCGGTCTTGCTATGGCAGCATTTGATGTGTATGGAACGCTCGTCAGTAACGGTGCTGCGGGAAATTCAGTAATTATTACTTCGGGCAGAGATCACGACTTTACTACTGCGCTGCTTAACACACAAGTGGGTGGGGTATGGAACACCGCTGACCCAGCCCCCAAAGACTGGCAGGGTATTTGGTTTCATCCAGGTGCAACGGGATCATTAGAAAATACTGAAATTCGCTATGCCGGGCATGATTTTAGAGTTAATAATTTTATCTATACCGGTTTTATTTCGGAGGCAGTGCGAACAGAGCGAGCGCAGCTCAGTATTAATAATAGCCGTTTCATGGCCAGTGGTGCTACAAATATATATCTCTACGGCAGTACTACTACAATTACAAATACAGTTTTCGAAGGCGCAGGGGCTGCCAATAGCGGTAGTGATACTGCGATCGAGTCTGATGATTCGCAACTAACACTCGACCGCGATACATTTAAAGGGTTTAGCAATCCAGCGGGACCGATTTGGGCAAAATTTGTGTGGCCAAATGCAACTAATTTAGTTTTTATTGATAATGCTCTCAATGTTTTATTTTTAGATCGTACTGCCACTACGGAAGATACAGAACTTGATACTGATTTGCCAATTATTACTAATAATTTAATCGTTAGTGCAGGGACTACATTAACAGTTCATCCCGGTGTCACTGTGCTTCTTCCGGATTACGGGGCTATTCAAGTCAAGGGTGAGTTGCAGGCAGTCGGAACAGTCGAGCAGCCTATTACGTTTACTGCGGCGCCAGGTGCTGAAACGTGGGATGCAGTTAATTTTGACCACGCCAACGGCAGTATAGAGTATGTTGTTATGAATAAAGGAAATAGATTAGGCAAAGGCGTGATAAGTTCTCATGCGAGTAAGCTGGCGATTAACCGGAGTTCGTTCATGGATAATCGCCCTCCGTCAGATATTTTTAATCTAGTCGATACCGAACTTGTGGCTAAAAATAGTATTATTGGCTACACTCTGAAACCAAATTTTCAGCATATGGCTGGAATACATGCTGAAGGCGGAGCGCTCTATTTAGATCAAGTGACGCTAAAAAATCTTACCGTTGGTATTGAAGGCCTCAGTGATCCACTGCCTATTCTTAAAATGAACGGCATGAACGAAGACTATTTCCCTGGTGTCGACCTCGCCTGGAATCCGCCAGTCTGGGTAGGAAGCGATGGCAACACCATCAGCGTCGGTGACCCGAACGCCGGTCAAACCCCCTAAAACAAAAAGCAGCTTTCTCTCCTGAAAGCTGCTTTTTAGATTGGCAGACTGTCTCGTCGTCTGCCTCGGTACGGGCGGGCCCGTGATTAGTGTGATGTTGCCGACGGCTCGCTTCTGTAGAGCCGCACCTTGCCAGCATAGCCGCCGTCGATTGGCAGGCTGTTCAGCAGACCATGCATTCGTTCGTCTCCATTGGTCATCTTGATTGGAAGACCGAAGTCGAGCAGGTCGCGAATGATCGAAACGCGTTCGCTGGGATCGAGCGGGTGCTCGGGGTCGAGTATGACGCGGAGCAGGATCGCGAACTCGATAGAGAAAAAGAAAATTCGCGCCGGGTATCCGATTACCTCCACCTCACCCCATTTGGTTCTCCCCAACACCTTTTTTTCATACACCATTCTATAAAGCCTCCATTTCAATACTAACCACAGTTTGCAGGTCTTGTAAAGATAGGAACTCGGGCATATTGTATTTTTTTGCGAACAAGACTACAGTAGTGCTGCTTACTTTATTTATACGTACGCATCTATGAAATTTGCTATCCAAGACCAAAAAATTATTATCGACCTCGTGGGTTGGGAAAAGTTTTTAACGTTTAATTTTAAAGGACATTTTGAAATTCCCTTGGAGCATATCGTTGGAGTCAGCTTTGCGGCACCTAAAACTACCTGGCGTGAAGTCCGCGCACCAGGTTCGTATGTGCCGGGGCTTATTAAAGCGGGAACATTTTATACGCCCCAGGGTAAAGAATTTTGGTACGTGACGCGTCAGCGGCCCGTGGTGGCAGCGCTCGAGCTTAAGGATGAAAAATATGACCATATGGTTATAAGCTTCCCCACAGGCGACAGTATCCAAAGCACGCTGCGCGCTAGTCGTTTGCCGATTCGCGAGTAGTATGACGCTCGAGCAGGCCGTACTCCCTGGCGGGCAAACCCTGCCGTACCGTTTACGTGTATCTGTGCGTGCCCGACAGCTGCGTCTCAGCGTTAATGAATACGGTGAAGTCAGTTTAACTGTGCCCAAACGCTATTCCCGTGCCCGGGCAGAGCGTTTTTTAATTGAAAAAGGGGAATGGGTGCTGCAGCAGCTTGAAAAAATAGCCAAAAATCCTGGTCGTGTACGTTTGCCAACTGGGCAGCTTAATTTTATGCGGCATAAAGCCACTGCCCGGCGTCTGGTGATGCAGTTGATTGCCGAATTACAGCCGCTCTACAATGTAACGGTTAAGCACGTATCGGTGCGTGATCAAAAATCTCGCTGGGGGAGTTGTTCCAGGGATGGTCGCTTAAGTTTTAGTTATAAAATTGTGTTTGTGCCGCCGGAAGCCGCCCGGTATATTGTGGCCCACGAACTGTCGCACCTTAAGGAGTTCAATCATTCGCGCGCCTTTTGGGGGTGGGTCAGTAAAAGTGTGCCGAATCATCAGGAACTCCGGCGCGAATTAAAAAAATGGTCGCTTCGGTAAAAAAAGTGTATAAACACGCGCTTGATTTTTTGTCTTTTTTGCTCCATACTTACTAGTGGGTTTTTAGAAAATTTTTATCTTTCAACGTATGGAACTCACGCTCATCTTGGGGCCGATGAAAAGCGGCAAATCATACGATTTAATTAGTTATTTTGCTCCGCTTCGTTACACGACTATTCCGCATGTTCTGTATCAATCGCAGCGAAACGTTCGCGATGAGCAAGTTACCTCCCGCAACGGCGTAGCTCTCGCCGCCCAAAAGATTAGCGATTTGCGTGAAGCCCTGACGGGCGATTGGCGCGTGGTCGGAATTGATGAGACGCATATGTTTCCAGCGAGCAGCGTGGAAATTGTCGAAGAACTCCTTAAGCGCGGCGTGAAGGTGATTGTTTCAGGGCTAGACTTAGATTATCGCGGTCACATGTTTGAAGTGATCAAAGGACTTTTGGAATTAGGGCCCAAAGAAGTGCGCTACAAACGAGCGGTCTGCGAGATTTGTAAGAATCCGGAAGCGATTTATACCCAGGTACTCAGACTCGGCGAGCCTATCGTGGCCGATCTGCCCCCGGTTTTGCCCGATGACGGTACCTATACGTACATGACTACGTGCCGCCATTGCTTTATTAGGCCGGGAGTAGCCCCTGTTGCGCTCGATGGACTTCAAACACCGCTTCAGAAAGTATTGATTTAGTTTTAAATGATGACGCTATGAAAGCAGAGGTTGCTGTAGAAGTAGAACGACTCGATGCTCGAATTATTTATACGCTTCGGCGCCTGCGTCAGCCGGTCGGTCGCATAGCTTTATTTGTTGTCTTTTTTTGGTTTGGCTTTTTGAAACTTTTTGATGCCAGCCCGGCAAACCCGCTTGTTCAAAGTTTGCTTGAAAAAACAGTGTCCTTTATACCGTTTCATACCTTCATTATTTTTTTTGGGTGCTTTGAGATGGTGATTGGTATTTTGTTTTTAATCAAAGGCGCTGAGCGTATCGCTATTTTGCTTCTTGCGGCGCATATGGTCACGACCGGCATGCCGCTTTTCTTATTGCCTCAAGTTACGTGGAGTAGTTTTTTAGTTCCGACGCTTGAAGGGCAGTACATTATTAAGAATGTTGTTATTATCGCTCTGGCTATCGGGCTGGCGGCCGAACTTCATCCGCTCCCTCTGCGAGCGCTTGAGGCCAGAAAGCGAGTCTAGACGTTGGCTGTTTTTGTGGTATACTAACAGCATATTTTAGAGAACCCCTATGTGGTTTATCTTTGTGCTTGGAGCAGTTTGTCTTTTAACACTAGCGCTGGGCGGTTACTCGCTTGCTCCTTGGCTGCCGATTTTTAAGCGAGATATGCTGCGGGCTTTGACACTGGCCAATCTAAAGGCAGGGGAGCGCTTTTATGATTTAGGGTCAGGCGATGGGCGCCTGGTGCGGTTAGCAGCCAAACAATATGGCGCTCTCGCTACAGGAATTGAAATCGCCCTTCCCTTATATGTGTGGTCGCGCGCGCTTCAAATAGTACAAAGAATCCCTGGAGTAAACTACCGACTGAATAGTTTTTTTAACACTCCGCTTCAGGATGCCGATGTCGTCTATGTCTTTGGTCGCCCTGGCAAGCTTGGTAAAAAAATAACCGATAAGCTAACAAAAGAACTTCGATCCGGTGCCAGGGTTGTAAGTTATACATTTCCACTGGAAGGAAAAGTACCGCTTCACATCGATAAACCGACTGAAAAAGATTTGAGTATCTATCTGTATCAATTTTAATTACTTGGAAGTTACCATGTCAGACCAATTTTTGCCCCGCCAGACTGCGCCAGACCCAAACGATGTAGGGTCTGATTTTACGGTGCTCGGCGTTGAAGATCCCACCTGGCAGGAGTCGGTTGAGCAAGAGGGGCAGCTCGCAGTTGACGTGCTCGAAACACCGGAAGAAATCGTGGTGGTAGCCGGTCTCGCTGGCACCAAACCCCAGAACGTCAGCCTGCACCTCCAGCGGGATTTATTGACTATTCGCGGTCAGCGTGATATGCCGGTGCCGGAGGCAACTAATTATTTTTATCAAGAATGCTTTTGGGGAAGATTCTCGCGGACGATTGTTTTGCCGGTTGATGTCAAAGAAGATTCGGCTCGCGCGGAGTACCGTAATGGCGTTTTAGTAATCCGTTTTATCAAAAGTAATGCGAGTGGTACCATCCCGCTCCTTATTGTGGAAGAATAAGTTTTTCGTATGTCGGAAAAAGTTTCTGCTGAAAAAGCTGAAGGCACACCCCTGCAATCCGGTACTCGCCGTGTCTTAAAAATAATCGGTATTGTTTTTGGTTCTGTTTTTGGCTTGGCACTCCTCGCTGGGGGTGTTTGCTTTGCATATCAGCGCTACTATGCCGGACGAGTGTACCCGGGAGTTCGAGCGAGCGAGTATGATCTGGGCGGGCTAACACCGGCGGCACTTAGAAGCGGTATTGAAAATTTCAACAATCGTTACGCTCGTGAAGGAATCAGCTTGACGGTTGTTGATCCGGCCGGAGCGCCGCATGCGGTTAAGTTTGAAACAGTTGTTGGAGGCGATAATGCTATTGAGCTGCTTCGCTTGGACGCTGATACACTCGCCAATCAAGCGCTGGCCGTGGGGCGTACGAGTCCCTACCCGCTTCGTTTAATCGAGCCGCTGGCGCTTCTTATTCGTCCGCGCAATTTAGTCGTGCCGCTCGTAGCCGACGCTCAAACATTCGACGACGCGCTGCATGCTGCTCTCGTTCAGTACGAAGAACAGCCGCATAATGCTACGGTCGCAATTTCGAGCGTAGCCCCGCTCGCCGTAACTACGGTTCCTGAAAAAAGCGGTCAAATTTTTAATTATCGAGAAATTAGTGACCGCATCAAAAATCAAGTAGCGGGTTTGCATTTTGATACGCTGACACTGACGTCAGACTTATTTGTGCCAACAGTAAAAGTAGCCGATGTTGAAAGTATTATGAGCAAGCTGCCCGCAGTGCTGGGGTACGGCGATATTACGCTCAGCTACATTGATCCTCGAACCAAAGGGCGTCATGATTGGGTGGTAAAGCCGGCGGTATATGCTTCGTGGATCGAAGTCAGCCGCAATAGTGAAAATGCTTTGGTTTTTTCGCTTAAGCAGTCTGAGGTTCAAAAATATTTTGATGTCGAGATTCGTCCGTTTACTGATGCCGCTGCTGCTGATGCTAAATTTGTAGTTGAAGACGGAAAGGTAAAAGAATTTCAAGGCAGCAGTAATGGTTTTGCGCTCGATGCTGAAAAAACATATGCAGATTTAAATACTGCTTTTATTGCTCGTAATTATGGTACTGCGGAAGTGGTAAAAACTGTAGATGTGTCGGTAAATGCCACTGCACCCAAAATAACAACCGCGGATGTAAATGATCTCGGTATTACCGATGTGGTTGGTATTGGGTATTCAACCTTTAAAGACAGCCACAACAACCGTATTAAAAATATTGCCCATGCAGTGGAAAAATTAAATGGCGTTATCATTAAACCTGGCGAAGAATTTTCAACGACGCATTATGCCGGACCGTTTACGGCAGCAAACGGCTATTTGCCAGAAGCGGTTATCAAAGGCAACGAAATTAAAAACGAAGTTGGTGGCGGCATGTGCCAAATCGGCACCACGCTTTTCCGTATGGCGATGAATAGCGGTATGCCGATTACCGAACGTCGCAATCATTCGCTCGTCGTGAGCTATTATGCCGACCCGGTGAATGGTAACCCGGGAACGGACGCAACTATTTACGAACCACTCCTCGACTTTAAATTTTTGAACGATACCGGCAATTATCTCTTGCTCGAAACAAATATTGATTACGAAAAACAATTGCTCACGTTTACGCTGTGGGGTAAGCCGGATGGTCGCAGCGGTTCATATACCCACCCGATCGTCAGCAAATGGATTCCGGCCGGTGCCACGCAGTATATCCCCGTCACGACGCTGGCCCCGGGGGTAGAGAAGTGTCAGAACGCATTCCGCGGCGCGGTGGCCAGCTTTGTCTATTCGCGCACTACACCGACCGGTGAAAAGATTGATCAGGTTTTTGACAGCTACTACCGCCCGCTGCCGCGAATTTGTCAGGTTGGGGTGAGCGCTGCGTCATCAACACCTACAGGTGTGCCTGGGGATGGAACCGTTATTGAACCTGCTGAATAAGAATATTTAAAAAACCGCTTCTGTTTAAGAAGCGGTTTTTTGTTTTTATTCGTTATTCATCGTCCTCATCTTCGTCGTCTTCTTCATATTCTTCTTCAGCTTCAGACCATTTTTCTTTGAGCGCTTCCACGAGTTTTTCTTTGGCATCAAGCGCTAACTCTTTTTTCTTGGCATACTCTTCGGTAACCATTTTTACCGTTTCTTCATATTTTTCTTTGCTGATGTCTTCGAGTTTAGCCAGACGTTTTTTAAGTTTTTTAGCGAGGGCTTTTAAATCTTTCTGCAAGTCTTCAGAAAGCTCTTGTCCTTTTTTAGTCTGGGTAAGTCCGATAGCGATGCCCGCGACGGCGATGAGGCTGCCGAGAATAAAACCTTTTTTAAATTTGTTGTCCATATGTTTTCGGATTAAGAATAATTTTTGGGGTCTTGGGTGCGACCTTTCTCTCTTTAGGCATAGTAACATGCTCGAAAAATATGGCAAGTATAAAAAACCGACCTGGTCTTTTGACCAGGTCGGGTTGATTGTGGTGAAGGGGACGAGCCCCTCCTAAACCGCATCCAAGAAGGTGAATTAAGCGTAAAGAGTAGCATTACCCATTCTTCCGTCTAACTCACCCCCATGCTTGTCGTGGATACGGGTTGATGCATACTAACGTTTAGTTTCTCGGTTACGATATGCATTGTCCGTACCCAACAAGCTTTTGGTGGGTAGAAGTCACTTAAGTTGACTGATAACTATATCATAATAATGAGTTTGTGTCAAGGGAGTTATCCACGACTGCCAAGGGTATAGCAAATATTTTGGCTAAAATAAAGCTTTTTTGTATAAAAAAATCCCGAGAAGTTCGGGATTTTTGGAACACGCTTTTTAGATCTTTTCAATAACTTTGTCAATCAAACCATATTTGAGCGATTCATGGGCGCTCATGAAATTGTCGCGGTCAGTATCCCGTTCAATCGTAGCGAGATCTTTGCCGGTGTGCTCGGCCAAAATTTTATTCAGACGTTCTTTGATGCGCAAAATTCGTTCAGCGCGAATTTTAATGTCGCTCGCTTGGCCTTCCATGCCGCCCATAACTTGGTGAATCATGACTTCTGAATTAGGCAAGGCAAAGCGTTTGCCCTTAGCGCCGCCCGCGAGGAGTACGGCGGCCATACTGGCTGCGAGGCCAACACAGGTAGTACTGACGTCGGGTTTAATATGATGCATGGTATCGTAAATAGCCATACCTGCCGTTACCGATCCGCCTGGAGAATTAATATAGAGTTTAATATCCTTTTCAGCGTTCTGGTTTTCGAGGAACAAGAGCTGGGCAATAATCACGTTAGCAACCTGGTCGTTGACTTCAGTCCCAAGAAAGATAATGCGGTCTTGCAACAGGCGTGAATAGATATCGTAGGCGCGTTCGCCGTAATTGGTTTTTTCAATGACTGTGGGGATAAGGTATTGGGATTGAATTTCGTTATTAAAATTATTTTGTAGTGAAACCATATTCATAGGTTTTAAGTGCAAGGTATTAGTAATTAGATAACAGATATTGTGTTTTAATATCTAATCTCCACTATCTAATATGTTTTTAATTATACAACGTTTTCATGTTGCTGAATAGTGCTTGGTCCGGCTAAAATTTTGGCGAGCACTTCATCAATTGTACCGGTTGTGGTAAACCCGGCTGCTTTTTTGTGGCCCCCGCCATTTAATTTTTTGGCGAAGATGGTTACGTCCACATCGTCGCGTGTCGTGCGGAAACTGCCCTTAATTTTGCCGTCAGCAGTTTCTTTCAGGATAAGCGCGATTTTAGTATCTTCAAGGTTATTCAAGAAATTAGCGATGCCTTCACTTTCAGTATCGTTCAAATTATGATCCTTCAAATCTTGCTGCGTTATATAGGTATAGGCGAGACTCAGCTCTTCGTTTTTTTGAAGCCGAGCGAGGACTGTTCCCCAAAGGCGTAATGCGGCGATAGATTTATTTTTGATTGTCGAACCGGTAACCGTATTCAGGTTGCCGCCGTGACGAATGAGGTCACTCGCCGTGTGCATGACATCGGCGGAAGTGGCGGCGTTCGTAAAGCTATCAGTATCGGTAATAAGCCCCGTCAAAAGGGAAGTGGCCATGGGTTTATTGATTGGTGCGTTGCCGTGCTTAAAAAAATGATACAAAACTTCCGTAGTAGATGAGGCGGTTGGTAAAACAAGGTTGTAGTGACCAAAATGTTCGTTGGTGGCGTGGTGATCGATGTTAATAATCGTCGCCGGGTGATCAACCAATAAATCGGCCACGCCAGCATAGCGTAGGTCGCCCGAATCAAGCACGATGATCGTGTCTACTTTAGGATTCTTGATGACTTCCGGATTACTGGTCACGCGTTCGGCATGACGCAAAAATTCCCAGCGCTCCACTTTGATCGGGGTAAAACAAAAAATATGGGCATCTTTGCCTTTTTCAAGGAGGTGCTCAAGCATCGCAGTCGCGGCACCGAGTGCATCGCCGTCAGGGCTCTGGTGAGGTACGACCACAATTAAACGAGCGCCTTGAAGGTGTTTATGAATTTGCTGGGCAATGTGTTTCATACGGAGAACGGGTGAGTATAGCGTATCATTTTTGGACTGTCAAGGATATGGGGTTTGGCTCTGTGCTATTTTAGAAAGAGGTCGGGTTGTGACAAGTTTTTTTGTTGTGGTATACTATGCGCGTTATGTACCTCAAGCGTCTCGAGATCCAAGGCTTCAAATCATTTGCCAATAAAACGGTGCTCGATTTTTTGCCGCCAAAAAATGGCGTCTTTAGCGTTACCACGATTGTCGGCCCGAATGGTTCGGGGAAATCGAATGTGACAGATGCAATTCGCTGGGTAATGGGTGAGACAAGCCTCAAAAATATTCGCGGTAAAAAAAGTGAAGATGTTATTTTTAGCGGCTCGGAAGCCAAGGGCGCGCTGTCGGCGGCCGAAGTTACCATGACGCTCGACAATAGTAATCGCGTTGGCGGCATTGATTTTGCTGAAATTGCCATTACCCGTCGGCTGTACCGCTCGGGTGAAAGTGAGTACCTTATTAATAACAGTCCGGTTCGTCTTTTGGATATCCATTTATTATTAGCTAAAGCGCAGTTTGCCGAACATTCGTATAGTATCGTGAGCCAGGGGATGATCGATCGTTTGCTTACGGTCACCACAGCCGAACGTAAAGATTTTTTTGATGAAGCGTCGGGTATTAAAGAATTTCAAATTAAGCGTCACCAGGCTAGTCTCAAACTTGATCGCACGGATGAAAATATTAAGCAGGCTGAGACACTGCTCCAGGAAGTGGAACCGCGCCTGAAAATTTTAGCCAAACAAGTTAAAAAACTAGAACAACGGCACGAAGTCGAAACCGAATTAATCGGGGCTCAAGAAAAATATTATGCTACACTTCATGATCGGAATCAAAAAGAAGTAGTGTATTTTAATCAGGCGCTTGCTGCAGTCGAAATTAAGTACCGCACGGTTTTTGATACGTTAACTAAAGTCCAGAACGAGCTGGCAGAACTGGCACGCAGCGAAAGTCGGCAGGAACATTTTGATCAGCTGCAAAGTAAATATCAAGAAGCCGTGCGCGTCAGTAATGAATTCGAGCGTCAACTCGCGATTCTTGAAGGTCAAATGCATACTGAGTACAATCAGGCCGGCAAACAAAATGTGAGTTGGCTGACTGGTAAAATTGCTGAATTTAAAAATAGTCTTGAATCTATAAACGCTACGCTGACGGAAGCGCGCGCAGCAGCTGATCGTGCTGAAGCGGCAGTTCAGGCTCAGAAAAAAAGTATTGAAGATTGGGGAATCGAACGCACCCAAAAACAGATTAAAATTTCGCGCCTTCAAAATGCCATGCTTCAAGGTGAGAGCGAACAGCAGTACCGAGATTTTAGCGGGCTTACGGCAGTTAAAGCAGTTCTTGAATCTCGTCAAAAATTTGGCGCAGTGCACGGCGTTGTCGCCGAGCTTGGGGAGGTTGATGAAAAGTATAGTCTTGCCCTTGAAATAGCAGCCGGAAGCCATATGTCGTCACTCGTGGTTGGCGACGAAAGCGTGGCGCGTCAGGCTATTGAATTTTTGCGCGCTAATCGGTTAGGTTTTGCGACATTTTTGCCGCTCAATAAAATTCAGGGCCGCCAGGTGTACCCCCAAGAAGAGGCCTTGCTCGGTGAACCGGGAGTAATCGGTTTTGCTTTAGCACTCATTCGTTTTGATAAAAAGTTTTCGGAAATTTTTTCCTTTATTTTTGGTTCCACGTTAATTGTGGAAAATTTACGAGTTGCTGAACGTATCGGCCTTGGTAAGGCCCGTATGGTAACGCTTGAGGGCGATATCGCTGAAAAAAATAGCGTGCTGCGCGGCGGCTTCCGCGCCAGGCGCAATAATCTAAGCTTCTCATCGCGCTTATCGCTTGGCTCCGCTTCCCAGGTAGAAGAAAACCGCGCCGAACTCGGGCGTGAACAACAAGAGCTTGCGGAACTTGATCGTCAAATTGAAGTCGGTAAGGCGGCGCTGCTTGACCGGACAATTTCAGCGCAGTCCGCTCGTTCTCAGAGTGAAGTCTTGGCTTCACAGTCCGCTCGGTTGTCTGACGAGCTGGAAGGTTTACAGCGAGAGTTATCAGTGATTGAAAGTAGTCCTGAAGAATTTGGCGAACATTTGGAAAAATTAGCGGCTGAGAAAAAAGAATTGGTCGCCAAACTCGCAGCACAAGCAACCGCCGTTCAAGCGGCGCGTGAAGCTATAGAAAAATATAATGCGGCCGAAGAAGCTAAGAAGCAGCAGGTTTTTGCGCTTCAAGAAAATATGCAGCGTTTGCAAAATGAACTGAACGGTATTTTAGCAGAGCGGAGCGAGCTTAAGATTAATGTCGCTAAACTTGAAACCAAACAAGAAGATCTTAATCAAGAAGTGTGGAACGATCTTAAAATGTCTTTAGTTTCAATCATGGAGCGCAACCCGGAAATTATCACTGCCGATGAACTCCCGCAGCTGGCTGACAAAATTCAGAAATTAAAATACCAACTGAGTCTTATCGGCGGGATTGATGAAGATGTTACGGCCGAGTACACAACCACGAAAGAACGTTTTGATTTTCTGAGCGATCAGCTTAAAGATTTAAGTACAGCGCATCGCGACCTTACCGCTATGGTTGAAGACCTTGATGAACTCATGAAGAAAAAACGCTCGAGCGCTTTCAAAAAAATTCGCAAAGAATTTGATCGGTATTTCCAAATTTTGTTTGAAGGCGGCAGTGCTGACCTTGAAGAAGTGTATGGCGAACCCCCGGCCGAAGCCACCGACGAGGCTGGTAATCCGATTGTGCCGGCCGAAGGCGAATTGACCGAAGAAGAAAAAGCCAAAGCAGCCAAGAAAAATAAAATTCTTACCGGTATTGAAGTGATAGCTAATCCGCCAGGCAAAAAAATTAAATACCTTAATGCGATGTCGGGTGGGGAACGCACGCTTACGTCGATCGCCCTTATTTGCGCTATTCTTCATAATAACCCATCACCTTTTGTGGTCTTGGATGAAGTCGAAGCGGCACTCGATGAAGCCAACACTCGTCGTTTTGTACGCATTATGACCGAGCTTTCGGCTCAGTCGCAGTTTATTATCGTCACCCATAACCGTGTTACGATGCATGCGGCGGACGCCCTCTATGGCGTGGTTATGAACCGCGATGGTGTTTCAAAACTCCTCAGCGTCAAGATAGAGGATGTGCCCGAATATGAGACCCCGGCGCCAGCAGTTGACAAATAAAGGGTTTTTGGGTAGTATAGCGGTGCTCTATAAAAATCGTCACTTTCTAAAAATCAATTGTTAATTGTATCTATGTTGACTATTCGTCTTCAACGCATTGGAAAAATCAAGAAACCGGTGTACCGCCTGATTATTTCTGAAAAAGCTCGCGACACCCAAGATAATTATTTGGAGCTTCTCGGAACTTTCGATCCACATGTTAAGGAAAATGGTTTTCAGCCAAAAGCCGACCGCATCAAATATTGGATGGATAAAGGAGCAGATGCTTCTCCAACCGTTCATAATTTGCTCGTGAAAGCCGGTATCGTGAAAGCTAAAGTTAAAAAGGCTGTTTTTATCTCAAAGAAACGCGCCACAAAAATTGCTGAAAAGAAAAAGTCTACCGAAGCAGCAGCTGCCTAACATATTTCAAATCGTCTACCTCAAAAGGGTAGACGATTTTTTATAACTGCGTTATAATCAGTCAGATTAATTGAGTAGCATGTATGTCTGATCATCTTTCTTTTTTAGAAAATACTCCAGCTGTCAAAAATGTTTCAATTCTTGGTGTGCCGCTTGATTTGGGTAAAGATGCGATTGGGACTGATCTGGGCGTTCGGGCACTGCGCGAGGCAGGTCTTTTAGAAATGTTTTCGTTTTTAGGAGTTACGGTAACAGATAAAGGCGACGTCGCTTGCCCGAGTCGTAGTGAGTCAGAAATAGGATTAAAAAATGTTAAGTACCTTAAGCCGATTGTTAAGGCGGCGGAAACTGTGGCAAAAATTGTTGACGCGGAAGTTTCCAAAAATCAACTTGTCTTTGCGCTTGGGGGCGACCATGCCATCGCGCTTGGCACAATTGCGGGTGCGTCTAAGGCAGTCAAAGGAAAACTTGGTGTCATTTGGATTGATGCACATGGTGACATGATGACTGATAAAAATACATTGTCGGGTAATATTCATGGCATGCCATCGTCAGCCGCTTTTGGTGTAGGACATTCGGAGCTTACAGGTATCTATACCAAGACGCGAAAAGTCGCGCCAGAAAATATGCTGTACATTGGACTCAAAGATTTGGATCAAGGCGAGATCGATTTGCTCCGCAGTGAAAAAATAACCGCTTTTACTATTTTTGATCTCGTACAAAATACCTGGTCGCCCGTTTTTAAAGCTATTCAAGAATTATCCGGGCGGGTTGATCGCATCTGGGTGAGTCTTGATATTGATTCTATTGATCAACAATATGCTCCAGGTACACCCATGCTCAATAACGGGGGGCTGACGTACCGCGAAATTACTTTGCTCGCTCGCTTTATCGGTAAGACCTGCCAACTTGCTGGGGTAGATATCGTTGAATATGCGCCCGCGCTCGATGTGGAGGCTAAAACCGCCAAGCTGGTGCTCGAACTTGTGGCTGGTTTTTGCGGTACAGAATATGGTTGGTACCAGCAATACATGCATAGCGAACAGCTGAAACAAGCGAGACGTTAAAAACGTGAATGGTCATCCACACCCGTCGTTGACCACAGAATTTTTTTTGTGCTATACTTCTAGTGAACCGCAGTACTGGTGAGAGACTTTACTCTCACGAGTGTCGACATGCTGCTCTTATAGAGTCATGTAAACTGAAATGTTATGGAAGCAGATCAAATGTTTGTAGAGATGGTCATCAAAGCTATCGTCAACAATCCTGACGCTGTGAAAACAGTGCGCACGATTGACGAACGCGGTGTCCTCATTACGCTCGATGTTGATCCATCCGACATGGGATATGTTATTGGCCGCCAAGGTCAGACAGCCCGCTCCGTCCGCACCTTGCTCAAGATTGTTGGCGCAAAGCACAATGCTCGCGTTAACCTCAAGATCAACGAACCGGTCGGTGGCCGTGGTCCAAACCCACGCGGTATGATGGGAGACGCCCAGCCGATGATGGACAATCAACCGATTGATACCAGTGCAATTGACAACCTCGGAATTTAAGAACCAATAGACACCAAAAGCCGCCCTGTGATAGTATCAAGGGGCGGTTTTATTTTAAAAGATATATGAATAGAGAATTTTTAAGCGGAGAGTCAGCGCCTGAAACAGCTCCATCCCAATCTGTTCAGGAATTTACAGTAAAAGACGTAGCTTCGTTAAATGTATTAAATGTGCCTTACGGAATGCTGGTGGAGGTAAAAAGTGAAACGGGAGAAAACGTCTTTCAAACTTTAGAAAAGGCTGATTCCGAAAATATTGGTCTCAATGGATATCGACAGAAGATTGTAGAACAGATTCTGAAAGATGTAACCACTCATCCGCTGGTTGTTTTGATTGGGCCGTCCCGTGCCGGTAAAACTGAAACAGTACTGAAGGGTGATCGATTTTTTTCAAGCAAGGATACACTCGTGGGGAAAAGTAATAGTATTTTTTTTGACCGGAGTGATTTTAATGAAATAAAGAGGACATTAGCAAAGTTAGATACGCAACCAGATACTTTACTTATTGATGAATATAATGGCAACCTCACCTCAGAAGAATTACAGGAGTTGCTGCAAGATCATAAAGTAGTATTAGCTATTGGAGGGCGTTTGGCTAATAAAGCAAAGAAAGATGCACTGAAATTCATTTCCGTTTTGGGGGGTGCGCCCATCATAGAAATGGGTATTAAGCCGCTCAATGAAAAACAGCTGAGAGAAGTTTTTGAAAAGGTTATGTCTAACCGCGAAGCAGATAGAGTAAATACTTCGTGGAATACATTTAGAGCTCTTTTTCAAAACGAGAATATACCCCTGCCTCCTTATATTGCTGCACAGCATATTTGTAATACCTTTAAAATGCGAGAAGTTCATGGTGAGGTCCTTGAAGTTTCAGATATCCTCGCTCAATTAAGTGACCCTAGTGGCGGTAATATTGTTTCTTTAGACGAAATCTATTAAAGTCTAGTGTGTACGTTGTGAAATTTTGTATGATATTTTTTGATAAACCTGAAAATTTTAAATCATAAATTGAGATGGTTGGCGTCTTCATTGTCTGTAGGGGTAAAGTATTGTTGCTCAAGCGTCACGATAAACAATCTCACGATCCAAACACCAGAATTTTATTTGGGCTTTGCTTGAAGAAGCGCTGGCAATGAATTTAGTCAAAAATAACGCTGGGACAATAAAATTGGTTTTTAATTTCAAGTAGGTTTTTTGCTTTTTAATATGAACTTCGACATCCTCACGTTATTTCCCGATCTCATCCATTCGTACGCCAGTGAAAGTATTTTGGGTCGTGGGCAGAAAAATAAAGCAATCAGTATTCGGGCTCACAATTTTCGTGATTTTACGAAAGATAAACAGCACCATGTCGATGACCGGCCCTACGGCGGGGGAGCTGGCATGATTTTACAAATACAGCCCATTTACGATTGCCTTAAAAGTATTAAGGCTTTGAAGCAAAAAGGTAAAGCGACAAAAGAAAAAATAAAAATAATCATCATGGATCCGGCCGGCAAAAAGTTCGATCAGCGCATGGCTGAGAAATTTGCCAAGCTTGATCGGCTTGTTCTGATTGCTGGTCGCTATGAAGGATTTGATGCGCGCGTTTATAAACTGGTAGATGAGCGTGTTTCAGTCGGTGACTATGTGCTTGCTGGCGGCGAACTGCCTGCACTCACTATTGTAGAAGCGGTAGCGCGGCAAATTCCGGGTGTGCTTGGCAATCACAATTCTTTAAAAGAAGAAACCTTTGGTCAGAAAAAAAATGAGATGGGTAAAGAATATCCGCAGTATACTCGCCCTGAAGATTTTATGGGTATGAAAGTGCCGAAAGTTTTAACAACGGGTGACCATAAGAAAATTGCGGAGTGGCGGAAGGAAAAAACAAAATAATATTGTAGCTATAAAAAGATGAGACCCCTGTCAGCGGCTGCCGACAGGGGTCTTATGGTGAAAAGAGCTCAGCGCACGATCACTTGGTGCCGTTCGGGGCCAGTGCCGATGAGGACGATGAGGCAGTCGAGATCTTCCTCGATGAAGTCGAGGTACGACCTGGCTGCAGCTGGTAGTCCGTCGTAGGTGCCGTCGCCGAGGTTGTCCCACCCTTCAAAGGTCGTGTAGACGGGCTCCACCTGGGAGAAGAGATCGGTTTCACTGGGGAATCGCGTTATCGTGCTGCCATCGGGCAGCCGGTAGGCGGTGCAGACCTGGATCGATTTAAGCCCCGAGAGAACGTCGAGTTTCATGATGGCCAGTTCGCGCATCCCCGTCCGACGTTTGGCGAACCGCAGTTGCGGCAGGTCGAGCCAGCCAACGCGCCGGGCACGCCCGGTGACGGTGCCAAATTCGTTGCCGACTTCGGCAAGGTGTTTGCCCGGGCCCGTGAGCGAAGAGAGTTCGGTAGGCAGCGGTCCTTCGCCCACACGCGTCACATAGCACTTGGCGACACCGGTGATTGTCCCGATATCGCTATTTGCGAGACCCGTGCCTGAGCACATACCACCAGCCGTTGTACTCGACGACGTCACGAAAGGGTAGGTGCCATGATGGATGTCGAGCATGCAGCCTTGTGCTCCTTCGAGCAATACTTTTTTCCCGCGCTCAAGCGCGGTATGGAGCAGCTCGGCTGTATCGACGATGAACGGTTTTAGCTGTCCACCTGCTACCAGCAGGTCGTCGATGAAATTTTCCGGATTGAGGCGAGGGTCACTCGCGATGGACGGGTTCGCGATCAGTCGCTGCTCTCTGTGGCGCCAGAGCTCTTCGCGCAAGCGCTCCGGGTCGCGCAGCGCCCCGACCATGAGGCCGATGCGGTTGTAGTGGTCCGCGTAACATGGACCAATGCCGCGCCTCGTGGTGCCGATTTTTTGCGCACCTTTCATGTTCTCGCTGCTCGCGTCGATCACTTTGTGCCACGGGAGAAGCAGTGGTGCGCGATTCGAAATTGAGAGTCGCACATCGCAGCCTGCTCGAGTGAGCGTGTCCATCTCGCGCAGCAAAGATTCAACATCGACGGCGCAGCCATTGGCGATGACACCTTCTTTGCCCCGCACGACACCACTTGGTACGAGCTGGGTGACGTACGGAACTCCATTCACCACCATTCGGTGCCCGGCGTTGGCCCCGCCGCCAAAGCGGACGACCAGGTCGACCCCTTCAGCGTACAGGTCAACGACTTTGCCTTTGCATTCGTCGCCCCACTGCGCCCCAATAATATTTTTATTGGTAGGCACTTTTTTTCTTTTTCTTCCGCCGCTTCTCTCGTGCATCGCGTCCTCCTACCAGGAAGTTTCGGTTGAACCGCGTATAGGTATACCATAAGGCTTGTTTTCCAACAATAAATTTGATACTTTGTCAATGAATCCGCGAAAATCATGTGTATAGTTTTTTAAACCATGTTATCCACACCTATTGCCCTTGACACCCCCTAGCAAAACCCATATACTGATGAAGCGAAAATAAACACAAAAAAAGCCCAAGCAACTTACAATTTATCACTCTTCTAAGTCTACCGGCAGCCGCCCTAAGGGCCCACCGATCGGTTCGAGATACTGGAAAGAAAAAAGAGCAACTTCTGTTATAGGGTTTCTCTTTTTTCTTTCTCAAAGTGAGAAAGAAAATTCATTGACAATTTGACAGCACAAAAGGTGATAGAAACCACAAGTCTATCTATTCTTAAGATTGTTTCCTTATGGGGGACATCTTAAACATCAATAAATAAATCCATATAACTCGTTCATATGAACGAGATCAAATATCTTTTTTGAGAGTTTGATCCTAGCTCAGGATGAACGCTGGCGGCGTGTTTAAGGCATGCAAGTCGAGCGACGTGTTCTCTAACACGATGTGAGTGAAGCTGTGATAAGCAGATTAAGTACTAAGCAGATTAAGTATCGTGCTTACAAACTTACTCTGCCTAATCTGCTTAGTACTCGTTCACAACGTGTTAGAGAATTACGAGCGGCAAACGGGTGAGTAACACATTGGTAACCTACCTCTAAGTCGAGGATAGCTCGCCGAAAGGCGAATTAATACTCGATAGTCATGCGGGGACATAAGTCATTCGCATGTAAAGATTCATTGCTTAGAGAGGGGCCTATGTCTGATTAGCTAGTTGGTAGGGTAATGGCCTACCAAGGCGATGATCAGTAGCAGGCGTGAGAGCGTGACCTGCCTCACTGGGACTGAGATACTGCCCAGACACCTACGGGTGGCTGCAGTCGAGAATATTCCTCAATGGACGAAAGTCTGAAGGAGCGACGCCGCGTGCAGGATGAAGGTTTTCGGATCGTAAACTGCTTTTATTAGGGAAGAATTTGTGACGGTACCTAATGAATAAGAGGTTGCTAACTCTGTGCCAGCAGCAGCGGTAATACAGAGACCTCA